>NZ_JACSIQ010000006.1:0-275219 GCF_018812105.1 Gluconobacter sp. P1D12_c | reverse complement strand
CAACCAGCACGATCCCGCAAATGACATAGTAAACAGAGCCGCCCAGCATCGCGAGGTCAGCCCCCATGATGACAAAGATCAGGCCCACAAGAAGAATAACGACCCCCAGAAGCAGCGTCAGCCACTCCGTCAGAGTCTTCGTGCCGTTAATATTCGGCATAACCGGATGCCTCCCAGACTGAATACCCGGGACGGTATGTCGATTATCCAGCGAGGTCCATTAGAGTTATTCTGAATATCCTTTAACAAAGGCGTATTTGCGGTAAAAAAAATGTGCTTGGAACCATTCGACAAATGATAATTTGAGTAAATATCCGCATTATCCAGCTGGAATCGTGACCACTGCGCCACCTGTATGGTTGGTGGCGGCGAGGGCACTGAGGACCTGAACCATTGTGAAGGCAAGCTTGCTCTGGAAGTCTTTCTCATCAATCCAGAACCACATGTCATTATATTCAACCGCCGCATATCGGCGGTCGGGAACCTTGTGTCCTGAATGGATGACGACTTCCGGCCGGTTCTCGATACCCACCTGCCCGATCGTCGGCGGTGTCCGGCCAACCTTGATGTCCTCTTCAGGAACCTCAACCTCATAAGCAAGCTGCGTGAGCATCGCGAGCATCGAGCGCGTCAGAATGGCAATCTGACCGGGGTGCTTGGGATAGGGGCCGTAAACAATTTCCGCCTCTTCAGCCTGGGCATCCAGATGCAGGAGGCGACGCACTTCTGCCTGTGTCGAAAGAAGGCTGCTATCAGATGTCGAAGACAGCACCAGATAGGAATGCTCTTGGCCGTTGCCGTTTTCCGGC
Source organism: Gluconobacter sp. P1D12_c (assembly GCF_018812105.1). Lineage (NCBI taxonomy): Bacteria > Pseudomonadati > Pseudomonadota > Alphaproteobacteria > Acetobacterales > Acetobacteraceae > Gluconobacter > Gluconobacter sp. P1D12_c. The sequence continues at coordinate 274,410 of NZ_JACSIQ010000006.1, read as the reverse complement.
TTGGACGAACTCTTCTTGTTATTGTTGTCATCGGTCGGAGGCGGCGCATCGGTCGTAATACGGATTGTCATCGCGCCTGCGATCTGAAGCTGACGCAGATCATGCAGGAGGAGATAAAAGCGGACAGAACCTCCACCAAACGGCCCTGCTCCCAGCCCTCGCACGTTGGACAGTCCATCGATCGACTGCGCTGTCAGGCGCAAGAGGGTGTCAATGGGAAGACCACCGAGACTCAGGGGCATGATAACAGTGGGAGAAATTGGCCGCACGATATTCTCGGCGTATTGCTGCCCTGTCACGGGCTGATAGGTGAAGGTGGGGCTTTCCCCCGCCGTCATCGTCCCTGTTCCAAAGAGATAATTTCCGACCGCCGTAGCGGGATAGGCATAGAACCCGCCGCTGACACTTTTGGATACGCTATATCCGGCAATCACCTGCGTCGTATCCAGAAACGTCGGCGGATCAGCATAACGCAGGCGCACAATATTCAGGAGCATCTCATGCTTCTGGGATTCGCCCAGAGCGCGCGAGTATTCAAGCTCGTCATGCTGAAGCCTGGATGGCCCTATCGGCCCACAGGCAGCAAGACAGATAAGTGCAGCCAGGGGCGTGGCCCGGAATATCAGATTAATTTTCATGACTTATCTCAAAGTGGACCATTCCGTGGCCAAGCGGAAGTCACAACCGTTTCCTGAATGATGCGAACGTATATTTTTCATGAAAGATGTTACCGCCAAGGCTTGAAACACTTTGCTGCCCCGCCTAAATCTGGTCTCGGAAACACGATCCCTTGATGGATCGGATTTTACGTCACAAGGGCTCGCCCCGGTGCCTGACAGGGCCGAAGCGAGCCGCTGAAAGGACATATTATGAGCAAAGTCATCGGTATTGACCTCGGCACGACCAATTCCTGCGTTGCAGTGCGTGAAGGTGACGAGACCCGCGTTATTGAAAACAGCGAAGGCGCCCGTACGACGCCGTCCATGGTTGCCTTCACCGAAAACGGTGAGCGCCTTGTCGGACAGGCCGCGAAGCGTCAGGCTGTTACTAACCCATCCAACACGCTCTATGCCGTCAAACGCCTGATCGGTCGTCGTTACGACGACCCGACCGTCGCCAAGGACAAGGGCATGGTCCCTTACGAAATCGTCAAGGGCGACAACGGCGACGCATGGGTTCGCGCTCGTGGCGAAGATTACGCCCCGTCCCAGATCGCTGCATTCGTTCTTGGCAAGATGAAGGAAACGGCCGAGTCCTACCTCGGTGAAACGGTCACACAGGCTGTCATCACGGTTCCGGCTTACTTCAACGACGCACAGCGTCAGGCAACTCGTGACGCCGGCAAGATTGCTGGCCTTGAAGTCCTGCGTATCATCAACGAGCCGACCGCAGCTGCACTGGCTTATGGCCTTGGTAAGCGCGACTCTGGCACGGTGGCTGTGTATGACCTTGGTGGTGGTACGTTCGACGTTTCCATCCTCGAGATCTCTGACGGCGTGATCGAAGTGAAGTCCACGAACGGTGATACGTTCCTGGGTGGTGAAGACTTCGATAACCGCGTGATCGACTTCCTAGCTGATGAGTTCAAGAAGGACCAGGGCATCGACCTGCGTGGCGACAAGCTTGCCCTGCAGCGTCTGAAGGAAGCCGCTGAAAAGGCCAAGATCGAGCTTTCCTCTTCCAAGGAAACCGAGATCAACCTGCCGTTCATCACGGCTGATGCGTCTGGCCCGAAGCACCTTGTGGTCAAGCTGTCCCGTGCCAAGCTGGAGAGCCTGGTTGACGATCTGGTTCAGCGTACGCTTGGTCCGTGCCGTTCCGCTATCAAGGATGCTGGCGTGTCCACGAGCGAGATTGACGAAGTCATCCTCGTTGGCGGCATGACCCGTATGCCGAAGGTCATCGAGACGGTTAAGGAATTCTTCGGCAAGGATCCGGCACGCAACGTCAACCCTGACGAAGTGGTCGCTATCGGTGCAGCCGTTCAGGGCGCCGTCCTGAAGGGTGATGTAAAGGACGTTCTGCTCCTCGACGTGACGCCGCTGTCGCTGGGTATCGAGACGCTGGGTGGCGTGTTCACCCGTCTGATCGACCGCAACACGACGATCCCGACCAAGAAGAGCCAGACCTTCTCCACGGCTGAAGACAACCAGAACGCCGTGACCATCAAGGTCTATCAGGGCGAGCGTGAGATGGCAGCGGACAACAAGCTGCTTGGCAACTTCGACCTGCAGGGCATTGCTCCGGCACCGCGTGGCGTTCCGCAGATTGAAGTTACGTTCGACATTGATGCCAACGGTATCGTCAACGTGTCCGCCAAGGATAAGGCGACGAACAAGGAACAGCAGATCAAGATCCAGGCTTCTGGTGGTCTGTCCGACGGTGACATCGATCGCATGGTCAAGGAAGCTGAAGCGAACGCTTCCGCTGACAAGGCCAAGCGCGAGCTGGTCGAGCTGCGCAACAGCACCGAGAGCATGATCCACCAGACCGAAAAGTCCCTCACGGAAGGTGGCGACAAGGTTCCGGCTGCAGACAAGTCTGAAGCAGAAGCCGCTATCGCAGCAGCCCGTGAAGCTCTGGGTGGCGAGAACGTCGAAACGCTGAAGAGCGCAAGCGAGCGTCTGACGCAGGCTGCCATGAAGGTTGGTCAGGCCATGTATCAGGCAGATCAGGCCCAGCAGGGTGGTGAAGCTGCGGGTGCGGAAGCCAAGGACGAAAACGTTGTCGACGCCGACTTTGAAGACGTCGACGACAGCAAGAAGCACTGATCGGGTGACTTCCCCAGGTGGGGCTTCCCGCCCCGCCTGACCTGTTTTCCGAAGGGCGCCCGTTCCCGCAAGGGGGTGGGCGCCATTCTTGTTTCCGGCCCTCAGACAAGGACCGATCATGGCCACGAAGATCGATTACTACGAAAGCCTCGAAGTTTCGCGTACTGCTTCCGGAGATGAGCTGAAGAAAGCTTTCCGCAAGCAGGCCATGCGCTATCACCCGGATCGTAACCCTGGGGATGATGCAGCCGAGCAGAAATTCAAGGAAATCAACGAAGCCTATGACGTCCTGAAGGACGAGCAGAAGCGCGCAGCCTACGACCAGTACGGACACGCAGCCTTCGACGGCGGCATGGGTGGAATGGGCGGCGGCGGAGGCTTTGGTGGTTTCGGCGCTGGTGGTCTTGGGGACATCTTTGACCAGATGTTCGGAGACATGATGGGCGGCCGCCGTGGCGGCGGACGTCGTACAGGCGCTGACGTTCAGGTTCAGGTTGAAATCAGTCTGACCGAAGCCTTCTCCGGCGTAACCAAGAGCGTTGAAGTCCGCACGCGCGTTGCCTGTGAATCCTGTCATGGTTCTGGCTCCGCGGATGCCGGTGGTGGCAGCACGACCTGCGCTACCTGCCATGGTGCGGGTAAAGTCCGCGCGCAGCAGGGTTTCTTCCTTGTCGAGCGTCCCTGCCCCACCTGTCATGGGTCAGGCCGTACGGTTCGCAATCCGTGCAAAGTCTGCCAGGGCACAGGCACCCAGGCAAAGACTGAAACCCTTCAGATCGAAATTCCGGCTGGCGTTGAGGATGGCACGCGCATCCGCATGGCAGGCCGCGGTGAAGCCGGGGGAGAAGGTGTACAGCCCGGCGATCTGTATGTGCACGTCTCGGTCCTGTCGCATGACATCTTCCAGCGTGACGGCGCCAATATCTACTGCCGCGTTCCGCTGCGCATGACGCAGGCTGCACTGGGGACGGAGGTTGAGGTTCCTGTCATTGACGGCAGTCGCACCCGTGTCCGCATTCCTGCAGGGACGCAGACAGGTGAAACCTTCCGCCTGCGCGGCAAGGGGTTCTCCGTATTGCGGTCTTCTGCCCGTGGGGACATGTACATTCAGGTCTCGGTGGAAACACCGCATCACCTGACCAAGCGCCAGCGCGAACTTCTTGAAGAGTTCGAGAAAGAAGCAGGTGACGATCACGCCAAGGCAAGCCCTGAAAACAGCGGCTTCTTTGCCAAGGTCCGGGATTTCTTCGAAGGTCGCTGATAACAGAAAAACCCCTCCTGAAACGGAGGGGTTTTTTTATGCTTTTTTCATAGCTGTCCACGACAGTTGTCTTCCATTAAAAAACTAACGGTCGCTTTGAAGAGTTGAAATAATACCGGACCAGTTTCAGATTAAACGCAGTGTCAAATTCAATCCGACAGTGACGCCAACTGGTCCAGAATATCCTGATCACGAATACGATTATCTTTTAAAAGCATCGTGATTCTATTAAGAATTAAATCCAACTGATCGTCATCATGCAGTGGTATATACTCAGAACTTTCATCATATGAAAATTTCCCAATATCAGACCGCAGGACAAGATGACGATTATAGGGAATAACCATTACATCACCGGTTCCGATATTAATTTTATAATTATGCCGAATGCCGTTTATAAATACATAATTTCCGTCAACACTAATCGCGTCCCCAGCTTTGAACGACGGCAATAAAGAGACAATTGCCTCACGGCGACTTTGAGCGAGGCCGCCGAAGTGTGACTCATTTGATATGGAGATGTTCGCCAGACCCGACTGGCGGCGCCATACCCCGAGATCTGGAATGGACGAGATCGTTTCCAAGTCAAAGGAAAGATTGCTCGCAGCCGTGCTGACCATCAGATCAACATCACGCATGATCTCGGAAAACACGACTTGAGAGATATCGCCAAGACGAAGCGGCGTTTTCATCTCAGTCAGTTTACGGCCTCCGTCATAGAGCCAGTTTCCTTGATCTTTCAGAACACAGAACCTGATTCTGTCGGTCATGACGTGAGTAAAAGTCCCGGCACCATGTTCAAGATCGTTGATCCCTACACCTCCGGTTCTTATTTCAGCATAAATACCATGCGCAGGGAGCCCGAACGTCCAGGGAGCGCTTTCGGATGATGGTATATGAGGAGAAAGGTTGCGGATACGCCATCCTCTTTTGCGCCCGACTTCGACCACCTGAGCCTGATTTAAAATTCGTCCAGCATAGCGATAGGATGCCGGAGAGCTTTCACGCTCTGCCTGAGTAAGTGTGTATGTTTCCCGCCAGGCTTGGCGAATTGGCTGGCTGATTTTCAATCGTTCCAGAGTTTCTTTCCAGCGTGCAACAATAGATTTTCCGTCAGCATCTTTTCCTTCACCATGAAGAGGATGCCACAAGCTCAGAAGTACTCCGGCCTTAAGGGGAAGGTGCTTATTTCCATCGGGGTCATATACTTCCCCATTGTCCCCAAACAGGCAGGTGAAAACCACCGTCCCGTCTGGTTCAGCAACAAGCCATATCTGGCGCCGCGCGAGCCATCCGAGAACGGGATGAGAAAGCCAGCGCTCCTGAAACACGGAGTAAAGCCAAGTTTGCCCCGTCAGCCACGACCGCTCCAACCTCAGACGGTGAATGGACATATCGGCTGTCAGCATTTTTGCGTCTGCTCTTGCCGCGCGAAAAATCGCTTCAACTCCCGGGGCTTTACGCACCATAACGGGAAGCCTGCTTAAATGTTTACCTTCTGCATCTTCGTAGTGGATCACACCTTGACCTGAACCCGTTAGGCTCAAAACCACTTTGAGGCCATCAGATAATTCATCCATGCGACAATGAGATTCATTCAACCCATATTGCAGCGCAATAAGTTCCTCTGCTTCAACTGTCGTCAGCCCGGATGCCGACGCCGCATATGCAAGAGCCGCGTTCAACTGACCTAACATCGTCGAATGCCGGACTTGGGATCGAAGTCGTGCAAGTCCACGAATGGCATCAATCGTGGCAAGTTCTCCAACAGTTGCTACAAGGCGATTAAACTTCGCAACATCCTCTTTTTTCAAAGCTTGTGTACACAGAGACAATAACCATGAGACATCGGATAACTCTTTCGCTGCAGCAACCATACAAAGACAGCCAGGAAAGATGGATATTGTAATATCCGGCTTGTCAGAAAAACTCTCACAACATGACGACTTTGCCGGGAGTCGCTTCCTGGCAGGAAGTTTTGTTCGCAGGCGATGGAATTTGCCAAACGACATAACATCCGCATCGTTCGGGTGCCCACGCCGAAAAGTATAAAGATCAGGATTTTGGATAAGTGCTTCAGCCACCTTAATGACTGAACCGGCTTTCGAAAAAACCAGATTAATCAGCCGCACAAAGCGCGGAAAAATAGCGGCACGATAAAGGGGCGGCACACCCAGTAGATTATAATGTACTCGATGAATTTCAGAAATTTTTCCATATTCCTGCAGAAAAAATCTTGCAAAATTGAGCTCTTGATGTCCGTCCGGTTCACTTAATCGAGTAGAAAACCGTGCCAGTGTTTTCTCGGAAGGCTTTGGTGAATCGGGAACCTGAAAAAGCTCAAGCCGACTATTCATATCATTGACTGAAGAAGCCGGATCTTCTCGAATTACTCCCTCACGCGCAACCCACAGAAGATGTGGAAAGTCCCGGCTCATATCTTCAATATCAAGAAGAGCCTGATCGAACCATCGTTCATTAGGAAGGCTACGCCCCGAACTCCTGAACAAACGCATATAACTGGCCATTCCACGCTTCGCCGCATGAAGCGGAGCAGCTTCCGATAATCTATACTTTGAGGGAAATAACCGTGACGTTTCTATTCCAAGCGTATGGCTAGTTTCCTGTTTCGCGTATCGCCGGAACCAGTTTGGAGGACGAGGAAGACTTCCAATTCCCAAGAGTTCTCCCGCCATACATGTTGTTAGGGGAACATGATGAATGGTTATATTATCGAGAAGTGGCTGCTTAATAATTCCGTAATACGATGCGATTTTTGATTTATGGCGTTCGACCCATGCATTATTGAGTTTCCAGAAAATTTGCCCATCAATTTTTTCCATTTCCGTCATCCAGAGGATCAATTGATTTTCGAGAATTCCGACCTCGGTCAGAACCATCCGTGCGAGTGCGACGTCTGTGTCGAGAAGGTCAGTCTGGGGCATTGTCTTTCCCGGGCATGGATTTCAATTAGTATAAATTTTTAAATATATAGAGATCTACTTCGATCCAACTCTTTAATTAGACAGTAATACATATTTATGCATCGTACCAACAACGCCGCAAGTTATGCGGCGCCTGCCAGCAAAAATTCAGCCAAATTCCGGAGCCAAACGCGCCAGGCTTTCTGATGTCAGGTCCGAAACAGCGCTCGCACCCGTGAGGGTCATTGCAACGCGCAGTTCCTTTTCCATGACGTCAAGCACATTCTCCACACCTTTCTGGCCCCCGGCAGCAAGCGCGTAGACGAAGGCGCGCCCCAGCAGAACAGCATCGGCCCCCATCGCAACCATCCGAGCAATGTCGAGGCCGGATCGAATGCCTGAATCTGCCAGGATTTTCAGGTCGCCCTTCACGGCATCCACGATCGGCGGGAGTGCGCGAGCGCTGGAGAGGACACCGTCCAGCTGGCGACCACCATGATTGGAAACAACAATGCCATCCGCACCAAAACGGACAGCATCTTTGGCATCCTCAGGATCGAGAATACCCTTGATAATCATAGGTCCATCCCAGTACTCGCGGATCCATTCCAGATCTTTCCAGCTAATGGACGGATCAAAATTATTAGCGAGCCAGCCGATATAATCTTCCAGCTTGGTTGGATTTCCGCGATAGCGCGAAATATTGCCCAAATCGTGCGGTCTGCCACGAAGACCCACATCCCAAGCCCACATAGGATGGGTCACAGCCTGAAGATAACGCCGAATGTTGGCATGGGAGCCGGACATTCCCGAATGGGCATCGCGATAACGCGCGCCCGGTGTGGGCATATCCACGGTGAACACCAAAGTCGTAATGCCAGCAGCCTTCGCGCGCTCCAAGGCATTCTTCATGAATCCCCTATCTTTGAGAACATAAAGCTGAAACCAGATGGGCACCGGGCTTCTGCCCTGCACTTCCTCGATGGGGCACACCGATACTGTGGACAACGTGAAGGGAATACCTTTACGGGCCGCGGCCCTTGCTGCCTGCACTTCCCCGCGACGAGCATACATGCCTGTCAGCCCCACAGGGGCAAGAACCGCAGGAATATGCAGTTTGCGCCCGAACAACTCTGTCCCAGTCGTCAAACCGGACACGTTTTTCAAGATGCGTTGCCGCAGGGAAATATCTGCAAGGTCCGTAATGTTCCGACGCATTGTCTGCTCTGCGTAGGAACCGCCATCAATGTACTGGAACAGAAAAGGCGGCAGACGGCGTCGGGCTGCCTCACGATAATCAGTGGCTGAAGAAATAATCATCTGGCAGCTTCCATTAGTGTGCTTCGTATTCAACGAACGGGAGACTGCCAGCCTGTTTGATGATAACCAAGGGACTATCGTTTTCCCTGGCACTGTGTTGCACAACACTCCAAACAGGAATTCGGCAATATCTCCTCATTCTAACCAATCAGGCATTGAGTCTGCGCAAAACGCGTACACCTCGGTGAACATCAAGAACAGACACTGATGCTGTATCCAAGGCCAGATTTTCTCCAAGCCGCACATCATTATGAATCCACACACCAATCAAGCTGCGAAGAATATGACCGTGCGCAAACAGGGCAATCGTTCCTCCCTGTGCCGTCAGCCTATCGAGCAAGCCATTGATCCTTTTCTGAACCTGTGCTGCCGTTTCTCCATTTTCCACGTCAGACGTCCACAAAGACCAGTCGGGCTCGGCTTTCAAAATCTCTGGCGTGGTGAGCCCTTCATAAACGCCGTAATTCCATTCCATGAGATCAGGCTCGATCTGAGCCTGCTCGCCCAGCCCGGCAAGAACGCAGGTTTCATGCGCCCGCTGTAGCGGGCTGGTAAACACCCGATCAAAGTTCTGATGTTCTAACCGGCCCTTAAGAGACAGCGCCTGCTTACGTCCATTTTCCGTCAGGGCAATATCCGTACGCCCCGTATGCTGGCCGCTGATGGTCCATTCTGTTTCGCCGTGGCGAATTAGCCAGAGGGTGGTGCTCATGGCGCATGCCTTCCCTATGGGCTTTCAGTAATTGAAAGCCCTTTGCCAGCCCGAAGCTGGATTGCTGAAATTTCTGGATCAGAGGCGAATGATTTGTACGCTCACCCGCCTCTCAAGCCGCTGTTCAGATCTTGTGAACAGAAGCGTCGTAAATCTTGTCCACGACCTTACTCAGGGTTTCGTTGAACGCCTGATCGGACTGTGAAACGCGCAGATCATCCACGAGAGCCCGCGAGAAGCTGGCGATCATGCCATGATTGGCTTTGAGCTTCTGGCACGCTTCATCGAGAGGATAACCGCCTGAAAGCGCGACAACACGCTGCATGCGCGGATGCTTCATCACGCGGGCATACAGGTCCGGCTTTTCAGGCAACGTCACCTTCAGCATAACCGGATAATCTCCCGGTAATGCTTCCAGTCCACTCAGAACAGCGTCTTCAAGGAGCGCTTCAGCCTCAGCCTTTTCCGGGCTCTTCACCAGCACTTCCGGCTCAAGGATGGGGACGAGTCCGTGCGATGCCACCTGCGCTGCAATATCGAACTGCTGCTGAACAAGGCTCTTAATGGCAGCAGGATTGGCCAGACGGATCACTGACCGCTCCTTGGTACCGTAAATACCAAGCTTCGCTGCCCGCTCCAGAAGTTCATCCAGGTCCGGAATGGGCTTCATGAGCTGAACACCGTCCTTTTCGTCTTCCAGACCTTTATCGATCTTCAGAAAGGGGACGATTCCACAGGTTTTCCAGAGATAGGACGGCACTGGCGCACCCTCGACCGTGCCATCCATTGTTTTCTCAAACAGGATTGCAGCAAGGACCTCGTGGCTCTGGAAAGCAGGAGAGGAAATGATGCGAACGCGCATTTCATGCATCAGACGGAACATGTCCGCATCGTTCGAGTAGGCATCCGGCCCGATGCCATAGTGTGCCAGAGCCTTGGGAGTCGATCCGCCGCTTTGATCAAGAGCCGCGATAAATCCGGGAGTTTTTGACACCTGCTCGGCCATTTTTGCATCAGGCATGAACACTACATCCTTTTCTTCAGTCACATGACCAGAAGTAACGACTGACCTTCGCGCGGGATTGGAGACTCTTCCAATCACATTGCACGGATCACCCAAAGGACGCGGTTCAACCCTTCTGGAGCGGCAGGGAAATCAGTTTTTTTCAATATTGGTGGACGGGGGGTCGGCTAATTCTGGAAACAGTCTGGCCAGATCCGCAGGCTGAAGAAGATCTGCCAGAGTGTAGCGATCGAGCACGGCCAGAAATGCGGAAAGGGCCTCTCCCAACACGCCACGCAAGCGGCAGGAGGGAGACAGAACACACGCGCGGCTTCCTGTTGCCCGGCCCTCACAGTCCACAAGCATCATATCGTCTTCCGTAAACCGGACGACCTCTCCCACACCAATGTCCTGTGCCGGGCGACCCAACGTCAGACCACCCCCACGACCTCGTACGGTGGTAATGAAACGCCCCTGCCCCAGACGATGCACAACCTTCACCAGATGGTTTTCCGAGATGCCGTATGCCTCGGCAATTTCGCGGATGGAGACGCGCACAGTTGGGCGTGCCCCGATGTAGAGCAGGGTCCGCAAGGCATAGTCGGTATGCAGGGTCAGGCGCATACGAGTCCTCTGGCAGATTGACAGTCAGAAGTCACGCGCTTAAAGATGTATTTATTATACACCTTTAAGAAGACCCATCATGTCCTCTTCCGACCGCAGCCTCACGCCAGACGTCATTGCCACCATCAAGGCGACCATTCCGGCCCTCGAAGCGCATGGTCTCGACATCACCAGTGAGATGTACCGCCGCCTTCTGGCTGATCCGGTCATTGCTGAGATGTTTGATCCGACCCATCAATCCAAAGGAACGCAGCCACGCGCGCTCGCCATGGCCGTCCTGGCCTATGCCCGGAACATCGATAATCTCGGAGTGATGGGTGGAGCGGTTGAGCGCATTGCCCAGAAGCATGTCAGCCTGGAAATTCTGCCAGAGCATTACCCTCATGTGGCCACTGCCCTGATCGGCGCGATTCAACATGTTCTGGGAGACGCCGCGACACCTGCAATTCTGGATGCATGGGGCCGTGCTTACTGGGCTCTGGCTGACATTCTGATGGGCCGGGAAGGCCAGCTTTATGACGCCAGCACACATGCCGAAGGCGGCTGGACCGGATGGCGCGACTTCACGATCATCAATGCAACGCGCGAATGCGACAATGTCACGACGCTGGAACTGAAGCCTACAGACGGCAAAACCGTCATTCAGGCTATCCCCGGCCAATATCTGGGTGTGGACCTAAATATTCCGGAACATGGGCAGACCCGACGTAACTACAGCATCACATCGCGCCCCAACCACGATTCCTACACCATCAGCGTACGCCACGTTCCGAACGGTATAGTTTCCACATGGCTCAATAGTTCGGCATGCAAGGGCCATCAGGTTCGACTGTCGCCGCCAGCAGGTGAGTTTGTCCTTCCCCAGAAGAGCGACACACCCCTCGCCTTCATCTGTGCGGGCATTGGAATGACACCCATGATCGGGATGATCGAGGCTTTGGCAGCGCAGGCAGGCTCGCCAGCGGTCAGTATTATTCAGATTGCCCATTCTGAAACGGCCGCACCGTTTTCAGGAAAGCTAAGCAGCCTGGCCAAAGAGGCGAAAAGCCCGATTACGCTTCATACACGCCTGACATCCGTTGACGGACGCCCGGATACAGCATGGATCGCTGATCGCATTCCGGAAAACGCCACCTGCTACCTATGCGGCCCAACAGGGTTCATGCGTGACATGATTCAGGGGCTCTCAAAAGCCGGCATTCCGGCCGACCGTCTGCGTTATGAGACGTTCGGACCGGATACCGGCGTGACTGACTAATTGTCAGAGAGCGGCGATGACGCTTTCCGCTTCTGCAAGGATGCGAGGGCGATCATTGCCGCCGTTGACTGCCAAGCCTTCTGCTTCAATGACCTTCACGTCCGTGACGCCAAGGAAGCCAAGAACGGCCTTGAGATAAGTGACCTGATGCTCAAAGGCTGCCTGCGGCGTGCCTTCCGAATAAATGCCACCACGCGCCACGGCGAGAATTACGGTCTTACCGCCAGCAAGTCCTTCGACACCATTCGCACCGTAGCGGAATGTCTGTCCGGCAATGGCAATGCGATCAATCCATGCCTTGAGCTGGCTCGGAATGCCAAAGTTGTACATCGGCACACCGAGTACGAGAATGTCGGCCTCCTTAAAATCGGAGAGGGCTTTCGCGCCCGCGACCAGATCCTTGTTGGAGGCAGCGTCTTCCGTAAGATCCTTGCCCAGAAAAGACAGCGCTTCGCCATCCAAGTGAGGAAGGGGGTTCGCTGCCAGATCAAGGGACGTAACGTCCAGATCCGGATGCTTCTGACGGTAGCGGTCCACAATCGCCACACTCAGCTGGCGTGTTGCGGAATACCCGCCAAGAATGCTGGAATCGATATGAAGCAGTTTCATTGTAATCTCTTTCGGTTCCTGATCGTAACCAGCACATGATAAGAAACCTTTTCCTCACCTCCGCAAGACGGCACATTCAGGGATCATAGGCACATGGATGTTAGTACCCTTCCCCTTCCAGAAGCTCATGAGAGCGATACATGCGCCGTTGTCCGGGCCATTCTGGCGCGCGTGGGAGACAAGTGGAGCATCCTGATCGTGCGGATGCTCGGAGACGGCTCCATGCGTTTTAGTGAACTCCGTCGTTCCATCGAAGGTATTTCACAACGCATGCTCACGCTGACATTGCGCAATCTGGAACGCGATGGGCTGGTTGCCCGCACCGTCACCCCCACCACTCCGCCTCGCGTGGATTATGAATTGACGGATCTCGGGCACTCTCTGCAAAGCATTACCGAAGCCTTCGGACGCTGGGCTGTCACACACCGGGATCAGATTGAAAATGCTCGCCTCCGTTTTGACGCACGCCAATAATCCCTTAGGTTGCGCCCAATAGTTTCTGACGGTCAGGCACGGATTATGACGACTTCTCCCCGCATCGGTATCGCTGGTATTACTGGGCGTCTGGGCGCTCTGTGCGCCGAAGAAGCGGGAGACTCCCTGGCTGGCGGGCTGTCCCGTCACGCAGATGCAGCACGCAGCATCACCAATAACCCGGCAGAATTAGCAACGCACTGCGACGTCATTATCGACGTTAGCCACGCTTCAACCGCAGCAACTCACGCAGAAGCCTTCACAGGAGCAAAGTGCCCGTGGGTTCTGGGAACGACTGGCCTTGACGCTACGGCCCAGGCTGCCGTGAGCGAGGCTGCAAAACATATTCCAGTTTTACAGGCTGCTAATTTTTCCCCGGCGTTGACGCTTTTTCTGGAGCTCGCGAAGCAGCTTGGCGCAGGGCTACCAAGTTATGATGCGGAAATCGTAGAGATTCATCACCGGCAGAAAGTTGATGCACCGTCCGGCACCGCGCTGGCCATTGGACGCGCAGTTGCTGAAGGACGAAACATAGCGTTCGAGGATGTTGCTCGCCTGGATCAGAACGGCCCGCGACCGGATAACGCTATCGGGTTTGCCTCACTGCGTGGTGGGCAGATTATTGGCGAGCATGATCTTCTCTTCATGGCTGCAGATGAACAGATCACCCTGTCTCATCGTGCGCTGGATCGACGGGTTTTCGCCCGCGGTGCACTGATGGCTGCACGCTGGCTGGCCCATCAGCCTCCCGGCCTTTACAGCATGGCAGATGTTCTTCGTCGGAAAGACTGATCTTTCCGACGAAGTGTTCAGTGGTTAGCCGCCCGAGATTTCGAGGTTCACACCCGTCATAAAGCTGGAGTCGTCGCCCAGAAGAAACGCCACCACACCTGGGATTTCGCTGATATCGCCATAACGACGCATCGGCACACTACCGATCATCTGCTTGGAAACTTCTTCAGGATTGGTGGAGAAGTACTGCGTGTTGGCCTTGGCCTGCAGCTCCACCTGTCGATCCCACATGAAACCAGGGCCCATATAACCTGGGCTGATGGCGTTAACGCGGATGTTGTAGGGCGCCAGATCCTGGGCTGCAGTTTCCGTCAGGGCGATGATGGCACCTTTGGATGCCCCGTAAGCCGCCATGTTCGGCGGTCCTTTTACACCGGCCATGCTGGCAGTATTCACGATGCTACCGTAACCGTTCTCGATCATGTGCCGTGAGACAGCCTTCATCACATGGAAGGCGCCTGTGACATTGATGTTCAGAACACGCGGGAAATCTTCGGACGGATAATCCTGAACCGGGGCAAAGGCACCCTGATATCCGGCATTATTGAAGAGGAAATCGATTTTTCCAAACTCTTCGACAACGCGGCCGACGACATCGATCACTGACTGCTCGGATGTGACATCACAGACATAGGACGCAGCTTTCACGCCCTTCTCCCTCACAGCGGCTTCTGCCTTGGCCAGTGCGTCTGGATTCATGTCGAGCAGAGCAATTTCCGTGCCCATTTCTGCCAGCCGAAGTGCAGTCGCGAGGCCAATATTGCCCCCGGCACCCGTAACAAGACAGACTTTACCGCTAAAGAAACTTACGACGTACGCCATTGGTGCCTCATGAAAATACGGTGCTTTCACCTGCGGCCCACAATATCGAGATCAAAGGCGGTCGTCTCCCCCTGATTTCGCACCATGAGAAAACGTGAATACTCCTGTCGGTTTTCCTGATTTTCCAAAGACTTCCCTTCGGATTTCACAGAAAAAATGTCCAAGTTTTCCTAAGCCCCTTGACCCCTGCGTTCAATTCCGCCAAGCCGTGCCTCTCCTGAATGCTGCATCCGTTCGTCATGACGTCTGCAGCCCTTCTCACCACTCATTCCCTGCGAGGTCCCTGAGTGCGCAATCACGGCGATTTCCTGTTCACCTCTGAATCTGTTTCCGAGGGCCATCCCGATAAGGTGGCAGACCGTATCTCCGACACAGTTCTGGACGCTTATCTTGAAGCCGATCCGGAAGCCCGCGTTGCCTGTGAAACGCTGGTCACCACGAACCGTGTCATTCTGGCCGGTGAAGTCCGTGGCCCCGAGGCCGTCGAAGACACGCTGATCGACCGCGTCCGTGAGGCCATCAAGGACATCGGCTACGACCAGGCTGGCTTCTCCTGGAAGACGGCTGACATCACGTCTTACCTTCACGCACAGTCTGCTGACATCGCCCAGGGCGTGGACAGCGGCAGCGACAAGGACGAAGGCGCTGGCGATCAGGGCATCATGTTTGGCTTCGCCACGCGCGAAACCGAAAACCTGATGCCGGCTCCGCTGTTTTACGCCCAGACGATCCTTGAGCGTATCCGCGACTACCGCAAGAACGGCGACGCCCGCGGCGCTGGCCTTCTTCCGGATGCAAAGAGCCAGGTCACGCTGCGTTATGTCGATGGCAAGCCGGTTGGCGTCACGTCTGTTGTGATTTCCACGCAGCACGCTGAAGGCATGAGCCAGAACACGATCCGCGAAACGCTTCGTGGCGTGGTCAATGACGTTCTGCCGAATGGCTGGAGCTGCCCGGAAGACGAGTTCTACGTGAACCCGACCGGCAACTTCGTCATCGGTGGCCCGGATGGCGATGCGGGCCTGACCGGCCGCAAGATCATCGTGGACACCTACGGCGGTGCAGCCCCTCATGGTGGTGGCGCATTCTCCGGCAAGGACCCCACGAAGGTTGACCGTTCGGCTGCGTATGCTGCGCGTTACCTTGCCAAGAACGTTGTGGCTGCTGGCCTTGCAGATCGCTGCACGATCCAGCTCAGCTATGCGATTGGCGTCTCCAAGCCGCTTTCGGTCTATGTGGACCTCGATGGCACAGGCAAGGACATCGACGAAGCACGCCTTGGCCTGCTCCTCAATGAAGTTGTGGATCTGTCCCCGCGCGGCATCCGCAAGCACCTGCGCCTGAACCGCCCGATCTATGTTCCGACGTCTGCCTATGGTCACTTCGGTCGTGTGCCGAATGAGGCTCTGGACAACTTCACGTGGGAAAAGACAGATCTGGTCGACACCCTCCGTAACGCACTGAACAGGTAAGACCCTGACACAGTCTCTCAAACCCCAGCCGGAGCGGCTTTACGGTCGCCAACGCGGCCATCCGCTCCGGGCCCGGCAGCAGCGCCTTCTCGAAGACGTTCTGCCGCGCTTTACATTCGCGTCTGCTGAAAATCCGACAGCCGGATTTTCCACGCCTGTATCGCGCGTTTTTCTCGAAATCGGATTTGGTGGCGGCGAGCATGCCGCTGCCCAGTCTGAAATGAACCCTGATGTCGGGTACATTGCTTCTGAAGTTTTCGAGAACGGCTTGTGCTCGCTTATGTCGCGTCTTGTCCCAGAAGGACAGGACGAGACAGCCGAGCCTCCGCCTCATTTCCGGATCTGGCCAGAAGACGCTCGGCAACTCCTGAAGGATATGCCGGACAATTGCCTGGATCGGGCTTATCTGATGTTTCCGGATCCATGGCCCAAATCACGCCATGCGAAGCGCCGTTTCATCCACCCGGGAAACCTCAAGGAGGTTCACCGCGTTCTGAAACCCGGAGCAATCTGGCGCGTCGCCAGCGATCATCCGGTCTATCAGGAATGGGTGACGGAAGTGATGGGCAAACAGGATCTGTTTGATGCACCGCCTCCGGAAACGGAACGTCCCGAAGGATGGTCCCCAACCCGATATGAGGCCAAAGCCTTCCGGGAAGGTCGACAGCCTTTCTACTGGACATTTACCCGGCGCCCTTGAGGCGCCGTCCCTTTATCTGACTACAGTGAGTTCCTGACATCATGACCCAGATCGAACGCGAAGAAATGGAATTCGATGTCGTGGTGGTCGGTGGTGGCCCCGCCGGTCTGTCCGCGGCAATCCGCCTGCGACAGATTGCTCCGGACGCCTCGGTCTGCCTGATCGAAAAGGGTAGCGAAATCGGTGCGCACATCGTGTCTGGTGCTGTCATCGAACCGCGTTCGCTTGAGGAACTCCTGCCAGACTGGCGCTCACTTGGTGCGCCACTGAATACGGAAGTCACGGAAGAGCGCATGCTTTTCCTGACGGAAAAGCGCGCCATTCAGATTCCCTATCTGGACCGCGTCATGCCCCATATGGCGAACCACGGAAATTATGTGGTGTCCCTTGGGGAAGTCTGTCGCTGGCTGGGTGAACAAGCAGAAGCGCTGGGCGTTGAGATCTACCCCGGCTTTGCGGGCGCTGAGCTGTTCATCGAAAATAATCGCGTTGCTGGCGTCATTACGGGCGACATGGGCATTGAGCGCGATGGCACGCATGGCTCCAACTTCACGCCCGGCATGATCCTGCGTGCCAAACAGACGATTCTGACCGAAGGCGCACGCGGCTCGCTGAGCGCCCACGCCATGAAGCGTTTTGGCCTGCGCAAGGATGTCGATACACAGACTTATGGCCTGGGCATCAAGGAAGTCTGGGAAATCCCGAAGGAAAAGCATCGCCCCGGCCTCGTCCAGCACAGCTTTGGCTGGCCACTGGACGACCACACCTACGGTGGCGCATGGCTCTATCATTTCGGGGAAAATCTGGTCAGCTACGGTTTTGTGACCGGCCTCGACTACAGCAACACCTACCTCTCCCCCTTTGAGGAAATGCAGCGCACGAAGCTGCACCCGGCATTCCGGGAACATTTTGAAGGCGGAAAGCGCCTGATCTACGGTGCCCGTGCGCTCTCGGAAGGTGGGCTTCAGTCCATTCCCCGCCTGACATTCCCCGGCGGCGTTCTGGCGGGCGATTCGGCAGGCTTCCTGAATGTTCCCAAAATCAAGGGGACACATACCGCCATGAAGTCCGGCATGCTGGCCGCCGAGGCTGTAGCCGAAGCGCTCCAGACCGAGCGTACAGAAGCTTCAAGCCTGACAGAGCGCGTCCGCAATTCCTGGCTCTGGTCCGAATTGCGCGATGTCCGCAATATCCGTCCGGCTTTCGCTAAATGGGGTATGAAGGCTGGCGCGCTCTACGCTGGCATCGACAGCATGATCCTGCGCGGCCGCGCACCTTGGACGCTGCATCATCCGCACGCAGACAATGAGACGCTACGTCCAGCAGCGCTGTGCGAGCAGATTGACTATCCGAAGCCAGACAATGTCCTGACCTTTGATCGTGTCAGCTCGGTTTTCCTAAGTGCGACAAATCACGAAGAAAACCAGCCTGTCCATCTGAAGCTGCGTAACGAAGCCATCTGGCGCACGGTCAATCATGACGTGTTTGACTCGCCAGAAAGCCGTTACTGCCCGGCAGGTGTGTATGAGCAGGAAAAGAGCGCAGAAAATGACTGGTCACTGCGCATCAATGCGCAGAACTGCGTCCATTGCAAAACCTGCGATATCAAGGACCCGACGCAGAACATTGAATGGTGCACGCCAGAAGGCAGCGGCGGCCCGAACTACCCTGTCGGGATGTAAATCCTTTAAACAGACGGGCCGCTTCCTGACCGGAATGTGACTTCCTGATCCATTTCCGCTACGGTGGCGGCCGTTTTTCCAGCGGCGTCAGCAGCGAAAGATCACGATGAAAATTCTGGTCCCAGTCAAAAGGGTGGTCGATTACAACGTCAAGGTACGTGTAGCGGCCGATGGTAGTGGTGTCGAAACGCAGGGACTGAAAATGTCTCTGAACCCGTTCGATGAAATTGCGGTGGAAGAAGCCATCCGCCTACGCGAAAAAGGCGTGGCAACCGAAGTGGTCGTGGTGACCATCGGCGTTCAGGCTGCGCAGGATATCCTGCGTACCTCAATGGCGATGGGCGCAGACCGGGCCATTCTGGTCAAAACAGATGAGACTCTTGAGCCCCGCGCCGTCGCCAATGCGCTGAAAGCCATTGTCGAACGCGAACAGCCTGGTCTTGTCTGCATGGGCAAGCAGGCCATCGATGACGATATGAACGCAACAGGCCAAATTTTGGCTGCCAAGCTGGGCTGGCCGCAAGGCACGTTCGCCAGCGCGGTAACCGTTGCGGCCGGCCGCATTGAAGTCGCTCGTGAAATCGACGGCGGTACGGAAGTTGTCTCCCTGGCGCTTCCCGCCGTGGTGACCGCCGATCTGCGCCTTAACGAGCCGCGCTATGCGTCCCTCCCGAACATCATGAAGGCTCGCAAGAAGCCACTTGAAACGCTTGAAGCCGCAGATCTCGGTGTTGACCTTGCCTCCCGCCTGACCATCGTATCTGTCGCAGAGCCAACGGAACGCAAGGAAGGTATCAAGCTGGGCAGTGCGGCCGAACTGGTCGAAAAGCTCAAGACAGAAGCGAAGGTGATCTGATGACCGCTCTTGTTCTGCTCGAAGTCGAGAATGGTGAAGTTCGTCAGGCGTCACGTTCAGCCCTGACAGCCGCCGCACACTTTGGCGATGTAGACGCCATCGTTTTTGGTGAAGGCGCCAGCGCCGCCGCAGCCCTTCCTGGGGTAAAGCGGGTTCTGTCCGTGCCAGCTCTGGCCACGGATCTGGCGGAGCCTGCCGCCGACCTGCTTGCGTCCATTGCAAAGGACTATAGCCACATCGTGGCGTCTGCCTCAGCAAGCGGAAAGAATATCCTGCCACGCTTGGCGGGCCTGCTTGACGTGCAGCCTGTTCCGGATGTTGTGGAGATCAAGGACGCCGAGACGTTCGTGCGTCCCATCTACGCAGGCAATGCACTGGCAACCGTTCGTTCTGCCGACAGCATCAAGGTTCTGACCATTCGCAGTTCCAGCTTTGATCCTGCTCCAAAGGATGGCGGTTCTGCAGCGGTCGAAACACTGGAAGCCCCAGCCAGCGAAAAGTCAGTTTTCGTGAAGGTTGAGTTGTCAGCGTCCGACCGTCCGGAACTGGAATCCGCCCGGGTGGTCATTTCAGGCGGTAAAGGCATGAAGGATGCAGCCAACTTCAAGCTGCTTGAGCCAATTGCCGACAAGCTGAATGCCGCAATTGGTGCGTCCCGTTCGGCGGTGGACTCTGGTTTTGCTCCGAACGAAATGCAGGTCGGGCAGACCGGCAAGATCGTGGCGCCAGAACTCTACATCGCTGTCGGGCTGTCTGGCGCAATCCAGCATTTGGCCGGCATGAAGGACAGCCGCGTGATCGTGGCCATCAACACAGACCCTGAAGCCCCAATCTTCCGCGTTGCCGATTATGGTATCGTGGGCGACCTGTTTGAAGTGCTTCCGGCACTCGAAAAAGCTCTCTAACACATCTTTGCAGGTGACCATTATGACAGGTCACCTGCAATTTTCCTGACATAGCCTGTCCAAGGCTTAAATTGCGGAACGCCTGCCGTATGGCACTCTCCGATCTTGGAGAGACCGCAATGAAACATCTTCAGATTTTCCGAAAACTGCTACCTGCGCTGCCACCTGTTTTGGGTGTACTATTCATTCATACAGCGCTTGGCGCGGCCTACATCGTTCCATCGGCGTCGATGCAACCGACCTTGAAGATCGGTGACGAAATTATCGTTTCTGCACCTTCGTATGGCCTAAGCACAGCCTCTCTACCCTTCGGCTACGCGTTCGCCCAAATAACGCAAAAACGCATCTTTGGGCATTTGCCACACCGAGGCGACATCGCTGTGTTTCGGGCTCCCGCAAATCCTCATGAAACATGGGTCAAACGCGTCATTGGTCTTCCTGGAGACAGAATTGCCCTGATGGATGGTCGAATTCTATTGAATGGGAAAATATTGCCTTGGAAAGATAAGGGTCCGGATCAAGAAGAGAACAGTCGCGAGCATACTTACTCCGCTGAGCGTTACGAAGAAACGCTTCCAGACGGAATTCACCATGACATTGTCAAACTGACGCCCCATGGACCTCTGGATAACGTCCCCGAATTTACGGTCCCAGCAGAAAGATTATTCGTTATGGGAGACAACAGAGACAACTCCGCTGACTCCCGTGTTCCAGTCGCAGAAGGCGGTGTAGGCCTTCTTCCAATCTGGAATCTTCAGGGTCGTGCGATTACCGTTCTGTTCTCTTGGAAAAGTATCAAAAGAATATTGGTTTCCATCTGATTTTTCACCCCATCCTCTTGCCACGAAAGCAAATTCCCGGTAGGAGAAGCGCCGTCGGCCGGAGTGTAGCTCAGCCTGGTAGAGCACTGTGTTCGGGACGCAGGGGCCGGAGGTTCGAATCCTCTCACTCCGACCAGCCGATAAACGGATTATCAGAAAAATCTGATCAGAGCGTAGTTACTTGATGCTCTAACCGTGTCCTAATTTCATATACTAAAATCATGGCCCGAACAGTTCTCGGGAGACTTGCTATGCGTCAACGCCCCGCTGCCCGATTACTGGTTCTGGATCAGCAGGATCGCGTCCTTCTCTTCAGGTTTTTTCACTCCTCAGGCGCATTGGCTGGGCGAAGTTATTGGTCCACGCCTGGCGGAAGCCTGAAGGATGGAGAAAATTTTGTTCAGGCGGCAAAACGCGAACTGCACGAAGAAACAGGATTAAACGCGCCCTTTCTCAGCTCTGAAATTGGTCAGAGAACATTCGTCCTGACGCTCGCCAATGGTGAAACTGTTTTAGCTGACGAGCGCTTTTTTTGCCCTTCGTGCACCAGAGACCACGCTCTCCTCTTCCGGCTGGACGCCCAACGAAAAGAACGTTCTCAAGGGCCATCACTGGTGGTCTAGACGTGAACTGGAACAGACGACCGAAATCATTTTTCCGGAACGTCTGCTTGATCTCCTGACTACGGCGCTGTCAGGACACCCCCCTGATTTCAAAAAGGTTTCAGCCCGACAAAGGGATGCACGGGTTGGTTCGGCTGACACTCCGCTAGAATTTCTGGAGCCTGAAGGCTGTGAATATGCGTGTACAAGGCCTGCCGCGCATTGAGAATTCTGCCTGCCTCTTTATCCCGAACATCGCCAGGTTGCCCGAGCAGAGCACCGGCATAATCGACTTCACGCTGCATCTCCGCATCAGGAAGAGCAGACAATGGCACGAACTGAACAGGCAAACTCAACTGTTGCGTCTTTGAACGGCTGGCATCTGCCGCAATGCCAATGACAGGCACAGTTGTCAGCGCAGACACAGAAAATGAACCAGACTGCGTCAAACTACCATTTAGCTGCATTGTCACTGGCCCGGAAACAAGCGCGACAACCGGGTCCAGAGTATGTTGCGAACATTGTAGCGCACGCACGTTCCCATCAAAGCGATGAGACTGCTCTGCGGACCAGTCCTGAACCTCGGAAACACTCACGACACCAGCTTTAGCCAGATCCTTCTGAACACCGGCCAGCGCTGCACTCACCGAAGTCTGGTCACCAGAACCAAAGACACATCCTGAAAGCATCAACCATAAAGGTAAAAAATATATCGGCTTCATGCTGCGCTCATTTCCGCAACAAGGGCCTGTACATCTTCGGATTTTGGCGAAAGACCTTGCACAGTGAGCCAGTTCTGTCTGCTAACGAGCCCATAGGCCTCATCACAAATCTTCAGGAACGTATTCCACGGCATGAAGGTCCGGCTACCCCACGTATTAAAAAATACACCGTCAGGTGTGTACCCCGTCAGCGCGATAGCATGTCCTCCGACAAAAACGTGGTCCTGCACAGCATCCCAATCCCAATCGGTACCTAAGGGAAGACTCATGAACCCGCGTGGAACCTGCACCCCTGCCAAGACGCCGCCCAGATAGGAAATACCGCGTTTGATACCGCTCACTGAATGGGAATCAATAATACCGTAAGCCGTCAGATAATCTCGGGTCTGCCCCGGCCGAACAAATCCATTACTCTTCCAGTATTGCAGTTGCTCCAGCAAAATCGTGCCATTATCATTCTGACCCGTCACCGGATTAAATCCCGTGACAGCGCCATAGTTCTGAAGAACCTGTTCGCTAGAGAGCAATACCAGCCCCTGGGCCACTTTTGTCCACGTTGCTGTCAAAGCCGCATGAGCTGCAAAAGCACAGCATCCGAACTGATCATTACCCCACATCTGATAGGGCACCCCCTGGGACCAGTCCTGGTGCTCTGGAACGTCTGGAACCCGCGCCGTCAGAACGGGCGAAAGCCGATAGGTTCGTACATCATGGCGCGGAGGCAACTTGCCCAGTCTACGCTCAATCATTCATCAACACTCCACGAACAGAGAATGAAGAAACCAAAGCGGCATGCTGTATTTGCAGGGAGTTCTTCGTTCTGATCGAAGCAAAGCCAAGGCACATGCCAAAACGCTCCGAAAAAAATGAAAGCCACTCCCGTAAAGGAGTGGCTTTCATCAACGCCTTATCAAAAAATCTCAGATCTTTTTAACCTGAGCCTCTGACACTCAGGCTCTGACATCATACGCCAGAGAGGCCGGCCAGGCAGACTGGGCAAAAACCTGCGCGTAATCATGGACTTCTGTCAGGAACGTCCGATCACCATCCAGAACCAGACGAACCGTCGGTGCCAGTGTACCGCCAATCCGGTAAGTATCCGGATTTTCCGCATTCTGACCGGCAGCCGGAATGGTATCGATAAAGGACTGAACATAGCCCTCCGCATCCACAAAGTGCGAATACGTCGAATACGGCTGCGAAGACGGATTACCAAGTACAAGCCCTGAGCTATTCAGGGGCTTGTATGGGCCGAAAATACCCTTCTCGGACACAAAGCCATAAACGCCATCAGGCCCCGTGCTCTTGCCCGTGTACGTGGAATGATGGCTGATCGTGAACAGATAGGTCAGACCGTCCTTGAAAACGAAATGGGGACGTTCGGTCTGATCGTTCACGCCAAGAGCCGTTACCAGAGCAGGCATCAGTTCCCACCGGGAATAATCCCCCTTGCGCCAACCGGAGACACACCGGGCCAGACCGATCGCTGCTGCACCATATTGTGCGCCAGCATCCACCGCATATCCTGGCGGAACAGCACCCATTTCATCCGTGCCGATAACAAACTGACCACGCGCACCCGGGACGTTACCTTCAAACAGCGTATAAAGCTGGCCATCGCCCGGATTGATGAACGGCTGCGGATCACGGAAATCAAAATATGGATCTTCAGACGCATTGGCGTAATGAACACCATCTGCCTTGAACATTTCCGTGCTTGTGGCGAAGCCGTCGAACCAGACACCTTTATCATCTGCATGAATAGTGCCGGAACTGACCGCCGGAACAGAGTTGCCATCAGGCGCACCGACGGACGTGTAGAACATGTCCACCTTGTTCTCGGTGCCCTCACGCATCACCAGAGAACCGGACCATTCCCACGGACGCAGATCGGCAGAGGTCTGGAACAGTCGGCCGCCCCAGGTCCACTCCACACCATCGCGGCTATACCAGTAGCCGATATAAGCGCGGTCATTGCGGGAGTGCCATTCGTCGTAAATCTTGGCGTTGGTCTTATCGATCTTGTCCACGGCAAGCGACCACAGGACAAACCAGCCTTTGAACGTGACGGTACGCATGTGCATGTCACGCAGGGCACCGCTGTCCCAGATCATGACGTCATTGGACATAATGGGAAACTGGTAATCGATCAGCGGCATGGTCGCCGTCGGATCGTCTGTACGAACCTTCAGCGCATCCGCAATCGTCCAGCGAGAGACAGGATATTTGGTTGGAACAGGACGCAAAAAATTTGCCTGCACCAGAGACTGGGAGGAAATAGCATTCATAATTTTACTGATCCATACTGAATAAATATTTGAAAAAATTTCTGGCTCTCAGAAAAAAAATGCCCGTAATTTGGGAGCCAGAGTATTTACGCTTTAGGAGAAACGTCCTTCTTCACGCTTTCTCCACTCCCAGAAGCTGACGTAACTTTACCAACCTGCCGCTCCAGACGATTGGCAGCCCACCCAAAGTTCAGCCCCAGAAGGGTAATGACGCGGTAAATTCCGCCGAACCGTGATGTATTTTGTGGAGGCGGCAAGAAAACCGTTATCAGCTTGCAGCCAATAATCAGCAGAGCCACCCAAAGTTCATAGCGGGCCGGAATGTCAGCAAGCAGACCCGAAAGATCAAAACCCGAAATATCCACAGCCTGAAATCCTAATAGGCTCATAAAAAAAAGAGGCTGCCCCCTCGTGGGGTCAGCCTCTTATGAAAATCATTTTCTGATATTGATGATTAAGCCATCTGCTTAACGATTTATGGCTCAATGCCACAGTTATATGAAAAACCTGGCCGCAACACAACCCTAAAAACCATCTCTACTCGCCAGAGAGTTGAAACCTTTCCCCCACATACCTAGTTTCGACATTCAGAAAGTCTCTTTCTCCCAAGAGACCGATAAGAGAGACGAAACTTCCATGACACGCTCAATGCGTTCTGCTCTGGCTCTGGCCGCCCTTCTTACCGCTACCCCGGCCCTCGCCGAACCGGGCGGCTGCATCAAGTACGGTGCAGCCGGTGCCGTAGGCGGACATCTGGCCAACCACCATGGTGTTATTGGCGCCGTTGGTGGATGCGCCGCTGGCATGTATCGCCGCCATCTGTATCGCAAGGATCTGCGCGAGAAGGCTGCTCTTTGGGACAAGGAGCATCCGGCAGCCCCGAATACCGGCGGCTGGTGGCAGAGCCACCACGATGCGACGTCCGTGAACCAGAAGGCTCAGTGGTACGACGCAGAACACCCCGAGCCAAGCACAAATGCGCCAGCTCCTCAGGCGCCGCAGCACTAAAAACAAAAAAGGCCCGGCTGTTACCAGCCGGGCCTTTTTCATAAGTATCGAAACAGTCTTAAGCCACTCCAAACCCTCTTAGGGCTGTACGAGACAATGCCTCTAGAAGGTCAATCGACTCGTCTGAATCGTTCAGACAGGGCACAAGCGCAAACTCTTCGCCGCCCGCTTCCATGAACTCTTCTCGAAGCTCATTCCCAATTTCATCCAGCGTTTCAATACAGTCCGCCATAAAGCCTGGCATGATAACTGCAATTTTCGTGATGCCCTGCTTCGGGAGAGCACTTACATAAGGGGCCGTATAAGGCTGAATCCATTCAAGCGGCCCAAAGCGCGACTGGAACGTCAACGGCATCTGCTCTTCAGAAAGCCCTAACACCTGACGCAAGGCAGCGATCGTACGAACACATTCGTCCTGATACGAGTCTCCCTTTTCGATGCAGACTTTTGGCAATCCATGAAACGATGCCACAATTCGCTGTGGCTTGAAGGAAAGGCTTTCCAGCGTCTTCAACACAGATGTTTCCAAGGCCCGCACAAATGCCGGATGATCTGGAAAAGACGGAACTGTCAGAACAGCTGGTTGCTTTCTCAGCTTCATCAATGCCCGGAAAAGCTGATCGTTAGCTGTGGCGGTCGTGGCGGAAGAGTATTGCGGATAAAGCGGAATACTGACGATACGGTCGCATCCCTGGTCCATCAGGCTTTCAACAGCCTGCGCAACAGATGGACGGCCATAGCGCATGCCCCACTCAACAGGGACACCGTCTGCTTTTAACCGAAGGCGAAGCTTCTCAGCCTGACGCTGGGTATAGACCCGCAACGGAGAAGCATTCTCTTCCCGATCCCAGATTCGTGCATAGTTTGCGCCGCTGGCGAAAGGTCGTTTGGTAAGGATGATGCCCTGCAGGATGGGCTGCCAGATCAGCGGCGAACTTTCGATAACGCGCCGATCGGAGAGAAACTCACTCAGGTACCGACGAACCGCCAAATAGCTGGTGTCATCAGGTGTACCGAGATTGAGAAGTAGGATGCCTGTCCGTCCATGAGGCGGAGAGGCATGTTGGGGTTTTTTGAAAAAGAAGGCCATAGTACCCTTCAGTGTGAAACAGGGCTACAAATGGCGAAAGAGAAAAAACACATTAACCGAGGGATGCGCGTCCCTTTCGGGACGCTATCGTCGGCGCTTTACACGTGCATAGGAAAGACTTGGCTGTTCAACCCGGCGGGAAGCATTGTAAAAGATCACCGCCATTACAGCACCGATCGATCCGATATACGGCATGAAAGTATTCATCAGAGCCATATTTGCCTCCTTGAACCCTCTGGGAAAGTTTTCCGTGGGCTCAATACTGAGAGTGATCACATCGCCGTCGGTATTCAAGAGAAAAATTCATCCAAACGTCAAAAAAATAACCTTCACTGAAAAATATCCTTTTTTATCATGATCCTAAGCCTTGAAGAATCGAGGTGAGCCCTTCTGGAAGGGCAACCCCAGCGCTCCGCCCACGTTTAGATCCTGACCAATCTGATTGATCGGGAAAGGATCTGATACAATGGCAACCCAAGACCCCGTCATCTACGTCGTCGCTGATGGTGAAAAGGCTCGTTTCCTTCGTCTGGAGGGCTCACAGCTCAGAACCATTGAAAACTTCGATATCCATAAGGGCTCAGACGCAGCCAAGGATGTAGGTTCGCTCAAGGCTGCTCATACAAGCCCGAAGGAGCAGCTCAAGACGCACTTTGCGAAAGATCTGGCGGCTCACATCAACAAGGCTGCACAGGACAGCAATGTTGAGGGAATCCTTCTTATAGCCCCGGCACAGTCTCTTCACGACATCCGTGAAAGCCTGGACAAGCCGACGTTCAAGAAGCTTTTCAAAAGCCTGACAAAGGATCTTACGAACACTCCGGATCATGAACTGCTGAAGCATCTGGATCGTCCGGAAACGGGCTGGCCAGAACTTGCATCAGTCTAAAATCCGAGCAGACAGGCAGACCGCTCAGCGTGCTGGGCGGCCTGCCACACAAGGCTTTTCCGTCCCAGTCGTCTGTGGCCACGACGAAGGAAGACCACGTACATAACGAACGGCCAGAAGCGCAAAGCACTGGGCCTCAAGTGCGTCTCCGTCCCACCCAAGATCATCGACGGACCCCAGACATCCCAAACGTGAGCGCAAACGCTCCATCAAAACTGGATTGTGGCGTCCCCCTCCAGCGACAAACCACTTTGCGGGTTTGACCGGCATGGGTGTTCGAGCAATCGCTTCAACCGTAAACTCCAGCAGTGTCGCCGCGCCGTCTTCAGCAGAAAGCGTTTCAACGGCCTGCATGGCAGAAGCGTGAAAGCTCAAACGGTCCAACGACTTTGGCATTTCACGCTGAAAATACGGCATTGCCAGCAAGCTTTCTAAAACAGCTCGGTCTACCTTTCCTTTTCTCGCTAACGCACCATCGACGTCACACGCAACGCCAGTATGTCGTTCCGCCCAGTCGTCCAGAAGAGCATTTCCCGGCCCGGTATCGCACGCCCAGACCTGACGCTGCCCCTCTGTATTCGGCCCGAGCAAGGTGACATTTGCCACTCCACCAATATTCAGAACAGCAACAGACTGCGTCTCACTTTCCAAAAGCGCAGCATGCAGGACTGGCACCAATGGCGCACCCTCACCACCACATTCCAGATCCCGTGCACGGAAATCATAGACAACCGGGACGCCACACTCCGCCTGAAGAAGCGCCCCATCACCAATCTGCCAGCTTCGCCCTTTTTCGGGTTGATGCAGGACTGTTTGCCCATGAAAGCCAATGATATCAGGGCGAATATCTGGAGCCAGCGTCATAAGCTCCCAAACAGCATCCACATGACGTAGCGTCACGTCCCGTTCGGCAGCCAAAATATCCGGATCATCTTCTGCCAGATGTGCAGCATGATCCAGCAAATGGCGCAGCCGAGCCCGCAAAGTAGGGTCGTAGGGAACCGTCACGGCTGGCCCATACTGAGCAATCCGTTCCCCGTCCGTCTGCACTAGAGCCGCATCCACCCCATCAAGAGACGTGCCACTCATGAGACCAATGGCCCACTGCATATTCTCGAAAGACATCAGGTTTTTACCTTCAGAGAGAGGCCAGGACCGTATGCAGATTGCCGTTATGCGCCTGAAGAAGCGTCTCAATCTTTTCGACAGACACACCCTTCCTCACAAGAACTGCCCGCTTTACACTACCGCCAACCAACCGCAACGCATCACGAACTTCCTCGTCCGTCCCCCCAGCCAATTCGAACACCATGCGCTCGGCACGCAACTGCAACTTGTCATTGCTAATCCGCATATCGACCATACGCCCGCGATAGACATGCCCAAGGCGCGTCATCAAAGCGGTAGAAAACAGGTTAAGCGCAACCTTCTGGGCCGTCCCTGCTGCCATCCGCGTGGAGCCAGCCAAAACTTCAGCGCCCGTCGGAATACTGATCCCGATTTCAGCACTGCGTAAAAGACGTGAATGCGCGTTCCCACTCACCCCAATTGTCAAAGCCCCGACCTCACGCCCAGCTTCAACAACAGCACAGGTGTAAGGCGTATTGCCACTCGCTGCGACACCAATCACCACGTCATTCACTGTGGGCCCATATGCTCCAAGATCAACGCGCGCCTGATCTTCCCTGTCTTCTGCACCTTCGACAGCCTGCGTCCCCGCACCAGCGCCACCAGCCAGTAGCAAAACCAGCCGCTCAGGAGGCAGTCCAAATGTTGGTGTCAGTTCCACCCCGTCCTGAACCCCAATACGACCAGACGTTCCAGCCCCAGCATAAATCAACCTACCGCCAGCCTGAAGACGGGGCACACTCGCCTCAACTGCGGCTTCAATGGACGGGAGTGCTTCTTCGACCCGCTCTAAGGCCTCTTTCTGAGAGTCCAACAGCCGTCCCAGAAGCGAATTCAAAGGCAGAAGTTCAATAGTCTGATTGGCTTCAAGAACCGTTTCTGTGCGGGGAACAGTCACGAATGACCCTTTTCATCTCGACATAAAAAACGCGTCTGAAAGTTTCCCTTCAGACGCGCCAGAACTTCAGAAAACTCCCTTATTCCTTTACAGGAAACAAGGCTCCGTTCTTCAAAAGATCCTGTTCAACCAGACTTTCCGCAATCTGCACGGCATTCAGTGCTGCACCCTTGCGAAGATTGTCCGAGACACACCAGAGTGCCAGACCATTCTCGACTGTCGGATCAATGCGCAGGCGAGACACATACGTTGCATCCTCCCCGACACATTCAATCGGCGTCACATAGCCGCCGTCTTCGCGTACATCGCGCAGAATGACGCCAGGAGCCTTGCGCAGAGCCTCACGAGCTTTCTTCAGGTCAATCGGCTTCTCGCACTCAATGCTGATCGCTTCGGAATGGCCGATAAAAACCGGAACACGGACACAGGTCGCCAGAACCTGAATGTCCGGATCCAGAATTTTGCGGGTTTCGACCGCCATTTTCCACTCTTCCTTGGTCGCTCCATCTTCCATGAAACGATCAATGTGCGGAATGACGTTAAACGCGATCTGCTTGGTAAACTGAGCCACCGTCGGCGGGTCGTTCACGAAGGTGCCCTTGGTCTGCCCAAACAGTTCATCCATTCCATCTTTGCCCGCACCGGACACGGCCTGATAGGTCGAGACGACAATCCGCTTGATCTTGAACAGGTCATGAAGCGGCTTCAGCGCTACAAGCATCTGCGCCGTTGAGCAGTTCGGGTTGGCGATGATGCCACGCCGCGCCTTTTTCAGCGCAGACGCATTCACCTCTGGCACCACCAGAGGAATACCAGGCTCCATACGGAAATGGGACGTGTTGTCGATTACGACACAACCCGCAGCGGCAGCCTTCGGCGCATAAATCGCCGATACTTCTCCGCCCGGCGAAAACAGCGCCAGATCCCACCCCTTGAAATCAAACGTCTCAAGGTTCTGAACCTTCAGCACTGCCTTGTCGCCAAAGGAAATTTCCCGCCCGACAGAGCGCGGCGACGCGAGTGCCACGACCTCGTCCACAGGGAAATTACGTTCTGCCAAAATCCGCAGCAGCTCGCGCCCCACCGCTCCCGTGGCGCCCGCAACCGCAACCCGATAACCCATGATGTTTTCCGTTCCCTTGTAAAAAAATCAGCCCACGAAAGGCAGGCGCTTGACCAGCGCCGAAAGACGATGCCGCCCCAGTTCGTACCGAGCCTTCCGGCCCGTTGCCATATAATTGAGCTGGATCGCATACCGCGTCCCGACAAACTGCCGATGTCCGTGCCACGTTGTTGGACCATTAGGGAACACCAGCAGCGTTCCCTCAGCCGGCGTGACTTCGACGTCATAGTCCTCGACATCATCCGGGCCATTCAACAGGCGCAAACATCCATCCCGCGAAGACCAGTCTTCGCCTCGCGGGTTAAGATACAACAGCACGGTAACCAGCTTGGCTTCGGAATCCCGGTGAATGCGCCCGTCTTTTTCACGCGTCCGACCACGAACCGTCAGCATGGTCGGTGCATCCGCCAAGTCCAGGCCAAACTTCTCCGCAATCAGGTCCTTGAGCAAAGGACCCTGCAATTCCTCGATCATGCTGTTCACACGAGGGGTGAGCTCCAGCGCCTCCGGCGGAAAAGATCCGCCGGACTGCATGTCCGGCAGATCAGCCACAATGGACTGAAGATCATCATTGCTGATGAAATGCGGCACAACCACATGCGGGAAAGGCTTCTCCGCAATCGGCGTATGCGCCAGAGCATCATAATCGAGAGAAATGTTGGACATAGTGGTCGAGGCTAGCCCTGCCCCAACGACCCGGCAAGACCTATTCCACACACGCCAACACCAACTCTTACGAAAGAAACTTACCCGCGAAGTGGCTTCTGCGCCTTTGAAACGCGGCTGGTTGACAGATAGCGGACATATCCAGCCCCAAGCCGGTTAGCGCCGCCCGTGCAAACCTGCGGCTGACGCGGTTCTTTCACGTTCGGAACCCAGACCGTATGCAACAGGCGCGGATTGATGCGACAAACAATCAACCGCCGGTCCACACCAGACATCCCTGCATCTTCAGCAAGTCTCATCCGTACGGACAGCATACCACTTTCCAGACCCTGAGCCGAAGCATCCGGAGTCATAAGGGTCGTGACAGCTAAAAATAGACAGACAAGCAGAGCACGCATGAGCTGAACTCCTCGACATGTCCTTCGCAATTTCCAGAAACTGCCAGAAGGCACTGCCTGTATGACGCTGCGTGCCGCTCAAAAGTTGCGGCAATTTTATGGCAAACTTCGCTCTACCTTAAAACATGATGCCTCAAACCTCCCCTTCAGGCAGACGTTGAAGCCACCAAAAGATCAGGTTTCCCATTTTTCAGGAATGCTCTCATGAATACAGCGCGACTTGTCCTTCCGGAACTCCTTCCGACCCTAAACCAGTTTCCTGCCACTGACCTGACACCAGAAACACTTCCGGACCTGAGAAACGCCCTTGAGAACCGCGCCGCGCAAGCATTTCAGAAAGCTGAAGATTTTCAGGTTACTGTTGAACAACGTCACATCCCTGCAACCCCTGAGGGCGACAGAACCATCCGCCTTCTGACCGTTCAACCTAAAGAGACAAGCTCTACACCCCGTCCGGTTTTGCTGCACTTCCATGGTGGAGGTCACTGCGCTGGACGCCCCGAACAGAACACTGCCGAGCTCTGCCGCTTCGTCCAGGATCTGAACTGCCTTGTCATCTCCCCGGATTACCGCCTCACACCAGAAACACCTTTTCCTGGTGGCATTGAAGATGCCTACGCGACGCTCTGCTGGATTCATGACAACGCTGACGCCCTGAATATCCGCCGCGATCAGATCGCCGTTACCGGAGAAAGCGCAGGCGGGAATCTTGCGGCGGCTGTCTGCCTGCTGGCCAGAGACCGCAATGGGCCAGCCATTCTAGTTCAAAACCTGATTTATCCGATGCTGGATGACCGGACGATCGACAACGAGGCAAACCCCTCTCCCGTCGCAGGCGAATTCGTCTGGACGCGCGCCAGTAACACTTACGCCTGGGGAATTCTTCTCACACCCTCCCTGCCCGGCGCTGACGATATTTCTCCCTATGCCGCGCCCTCCCGCGCCAGCGATCTTTCTGGGCTGCCCCCTGTCATTATGACGATCGGCTCATTGGATCTGTTTCTCGAAGAAGACCTGCTCTACGCCCAACGACTGATCCGAAGCGGGGTCTCCGTGGAACTGGAGATCGTCCCCGGGGCCTTCCATGCCTTTGATGTGACAGAAACTCCTGTGGCAAAACGTACCCTCGACAGACGAATCACTTCCATGAAGCGGTTCTTCACCCCATCTAGAGACTGACACGGAATGCATTATCCAAATGCGTTCCCCCACCTGCTCTGATGGGCTAGAGTTCGCGCCCCTGTGACTGGAGACTGATTTTTCATGGGCGATCACCGCGACGACCGCGATGCCATTAACGGCGCAAACACTGTCTATCTGGCCGAGCTTCATGCCCGCTGGCAGACCGATCCTGCGTCCGTAGACCCAGCGTTCGCCGCCCTGTTCGAAACCCTCGGTGCTGAACGTCCGACGACTGACACGTCGGACAATAGCGCTGAGGCCCTGAAAAACGCCTATCGTCTGCGCGGCCACGCTCTCGCACGCCTGGATCCACTCGGTCTCGCGCCAACACCGCACATCCCTGAGCTTAGCCCACCCGACGCAGACCGTGATCTGCTTGCTCGCCTGCGCCGCGCCTATTCGGGCACCTTGAGTGCCGAATTCATGCACATACAGGACCCGCAGCAGAGACAATGGTGGATTGACCGGCTTGAGACGTCATCCTCGACGCCAGCGATGGAGCCGGAGCGCATTCTTCTGGCCCTGACCCGTGCAGAGGGCTTTGAAGGGTTTTGTCAAAAGCGCTTCATGGGAATGCGCCGCTTTGGTCTGGAAGGTGGAGAGAGCGTTATTGTCGCCCTTCGGACCCTGATCGATGCCGCTGCACGCGATGGCGCAAAGTCTGTATCGCTGGGCATGCCACATCGCGGCCGACTGAACGTTATGGCCAATATCCTGCGGAAGCCCTTTGCAGCAATCTTTAGCGAATTTGCTGGTGCCTCCTTCAAGCCAGATGACATCCAAGGGTCTGGGGACGTCAAATACCATCTCGGCACCGCCACCACGATGGAACACGCAGGCCACACCTTGCGTATTTCCCTCCTGCCAAACCCGTCTCACCTTGAAGCCGTGGACCCTGTTGTTCTCGGTCGCGTCCGGGCTGATCAGGATTGTGAAAAAGACAAGAACCGCGATCGCCATCTTGGTATTCTTGTTCATGGAGACGCTGCGTTCGCCGGGCAGGGCGTTGTTTATGAAACGCTGGGCCTTTCCAAACTTGAAGGCTACCGCACAGGCGGAACCGTCCACGTCATCATCAACAATCAGATCGGCTTCACGACCGTTCAATCCGACGCTCATTCCGGTATCTACAATACGGACATCGCCAAATCCGTTCAGGCCCCCATCCTGCATGTCAATGGCGATGACCCAGACGCTGTCGCGCGGGCAGCCTTGCTGGCACATGAATGGCGCCGCGATTTTCATACGGACGTCGTACTGGATGTCGTCTGCTACCGTCGCCATGGCCACAATGAAACCGACGAACCCGCCTTCACCCAGCCTGCCATGGTCCATGCCATCCAGTCCCGCCCCACGACGCGTCGCCTCTATGCCGATACCCTGATCCGTAAAGGCATTCTGACGTCGGATCAGGTTGATGAAATGTGGCAGCACTTCCAGAGAAGACTGGAAGAACAATTCGCAGCGTCCGAGCATTACCGGCCAAACACAACTGACTGGCTGGACGGACCGCAGGATTCCACTCGCCTCCAGGATGAGCCCGAACGCATCCAACCCATGACCGGCGTTCCGATGGAACGTCTGCGCATGATCGGAGAGGCCATCGGCACTATTCCAGAGGGCCTGAACGTTCACCCCCGCCTTGCACGGCAGATTATCGCCCGCGGTAAGGCCGTCGCGGACGGTGGCCCTCTCGATTGGGCCACAGCCGAAGCCCTTGCGTTTGGCACGCTCTCAATGGACGGGCATCCTGTGCGCCTGTCAGGTCAGGATAGCCGACGCGGCACCTTCAGCCAGCGTCATGCTGTCCTGTTTGATCAGGAAACGGGACGGGAAGAAACGCTCCTCGCCCATATTGCCCCCCATCAGGCCCCGCTGCACCTCTGGAATTCCCCCCTCTCCGAGTTCGGGGTGCTAGGCTTCGAATACGGCTATTCCCTCGGCGACCCGGACACACTGGTTCTCTGGGAAGCCCAGTTCGGAGACTTCGCCAACGGCGCACAGGTCATTCTGGATCAGTTCATCGCCTCAGGGGAAACCAAGTGGCTTCGTACATCCAGCCTGACGCTCCTTCTTCCTCACGGGTATGAAGGTGGCGGCCCTGAACATTCATCCGCGCGACCAGAGCGCATTCTTCAGTTGTGTGCAGAAAACAATCTGCGCGTCTGTAACATCACAAGCCCGGCCAATTACTTCCATGCTCTGCGCCGCCAGATTGCGCGCCGCTGCCGCAAGCCGCTGATCATCTTCACGCCCAAGTCTTTGCTTCGCCATAAGGAAGCCGTTTCTGCTCTTGCTGAGATGGGGCCGCACACGCGTTTCCAACCAGTCCTGGCAGACCCGCAAACCATTACCAACCCCAGAAAAATCATCCTGTGTTCCGGTAAGGTCTTCTACGACCTGACTGCCGAGCGGGCGCGGAAGTCCTGCACGGACGTGGCCATCATCCGGCTGGAGCAGCTCTATCCGTTCCCTCATCATGCCCTGATCCAGCAACTGGAGCTTTATCCGGATGCTGAACAGATTGTCTGGTGTCAGGAAGAGCCCCAGAATAATGGTGCCTGGATTTTTGTTGATCGTCGGATCGAGCGCGCTCTTCGGGAGTGCGGTCACAAGGTGCAGCGCCCTGATTATTTGGGCCGTGAAAGTGCTGCCTCTCCTGCAACCGGTCTTCCTGGTGCACATGCGGCTCAGCAGGAAAAACTGGTGCAGGACGCGCTGGCCTGACGCTCAGGCCAGCAAACGCTTTTCAGGTTGGGCCACCTTGATATCCATAGCTGCTCCGACCTGAACCCGTATTACCGAACCCATCTCCCCGATATTGGCGTGAACCCTGTCCACCATAATCCGGCCCGCAAGCAGCCAGAGCCACCAGAAGTGCCAGAGCCAGACCAACTTTTACCCGCATCGCCCTATTCCTTGTTTCGTTCGAGCTCACCAACGGAAATCTCAGTAAATCAACCGTCAGTCTTCAGTTCGCAGAGCCAGTATTGACGAGAAAGACCATATCCGTCGCGCGGGTCAGGGCTACATAACAAAGCTGCTGGGTCTCAAGAGGGTTTCCTCCTGCCCGACGTCGGATGTCACCCAGATCCACGAAAACATTCCGGAACGTACTGCCCTGAGACGTATGCACCGTCATGGCATAAATGGCCTGCAAATTAAGCAGCGCACTCTGAAACGCAAACCGCTGCTGCCAGCGTTTGCGCTCCTGTTTGGCTTCCTGAACAAGCCGACGATCCACGCTCTGAAGATCCCGCGGATCCTGCACCAGATGCGCGGTAATTTCTTCTCCTGCCAGCGTGAGCACAGTCAGCTCCCAAGCTGGTAAATCCGTTGTCCATGCCGCCAGAGGTCCACAGGCTTCAAAACGGTACGACAAACGAGACGCCTGAATATCCATGACCAGAACTTCTTCATTGGTCGCAATCTGCTGGCGGCTCTTGTCTTCGTTCTGTCGACTGAAAGGCGCACGCGCGACGGCACGTTCCCCCGGCATAAAGGGACGATCAATCGTCTCCCCATACCGCCATTGTCGAACCATCTGGTTCACCTGATGAACCCGGTCATTCGTCCAGCACAGGTAACGAAAGCTATCATTGTCTGCGTCAAATGCATCAGACGTGAAGGCTTTGCGAACCCAGCTTTCCACATCCTTGGGAACGAATAACCCCGAAGAGCCTTTCCGGGCATCCTGAACCCAGCTCCAGTCCACACCGCTCCCCTGACTCTGCCTGATGATCGTAGCAGCCTCCAGAATGGGATTACCCGCCGCCTGCCGAACCACCGTCTCAAGATGCGATGTCGACGGGACAGAAAAAGACGGAGAAGCGTCTTCCCCCACTGGCGGAAGCTGCGCTGGATCACCCACAAACAGCACAAAGCAGTATTTGAGCAGATCCCGGATCCACCCCATCAGCTCACGCGAAATCATGGAACACTCATCCACAATCACCACGCCATCCGGAATGGTTTGCGGGCGCTTCGCGCGGACAAGAGTGGTTTTACCCCCCTGCGATGATGGCTGAAGGCTCAAATGGCTCTGGATGGTCCGACATTCGACCGTCTTGTCCACCTTGCTTCGCAGTACAGCCGTTGCCTTGTGTGTCGGCGCCGTAATCACGGTTACAACATTCAGACGAAGGAAATGCCTGGCCACTTCCTGCATCAGGGTTGTCTTACCGCTTCCGGCATACCCCGTTAGTAAATGCGTAGGCCGCTTTTCAGCATGCGCCTTGATGATTTCATCGAGAGCCGTTTTCTGAGAAGGAGTGAGCGCAACCATGGTGTCTCCTTCTCACAATATCGTCCCCTTCTCCACCAAAAGGACAGATGGACCAGGAAAAAAGCAGCACGGGCGTAAACTAATGACATGGGAAGAGGTGTATGTGCTTCGGTTTGAATGCCTCCTCTCCGACCGCCAAAAAACGGCACATCTTAACCAAGACGTGCCGATCGCTATTTTTGGGGAATGAATTATGCTTTCAAATCAAACCGAGAATTCGCTGTGTGTCGGGATCGACCGGAATCCCTGTCTCGGCACGCTTTCGAGCTTCCTGCCACTCCCGGTCACCCGGCGCCATAACAGGATTATGCGCATTAACGGACGGGCCATCTCTTAAAAGATCGAGATAAGAGCCCATCGCAAGATCATACGCCGCTTGGCCAATAAACCTTGCTGGATCTATGGCAATTGCAAAGTGACCAACGTTCTGTCGCTTCCGGTCGCTCTGCTCTTCATCAGTGCCAACCATAACCGGGTCCAGTGCCGCCCCCGTCAGAACGCCTGCCAGTATGGTAACAAGCCCAGCCAGTGCGGCCCCCTTGAAACCAAACTCTTCCCCACCGAGTGGCTGAAGAAACGCAGCTGACTGTGCATCCCGTGTGGGTAGTCCGTCATCACGCGCAGCCACACCTGATGGTAACGACAAGCCAAGGGAGCGGTAGAGTTTAACGCGATTGAATGGAATTGAGGACGTCGCAATGTCCATAAGCCACGGATCAGAACCACTGGTAGGGGCGGCCATCGCAATAGGGTTTGTTCCGTGAAATGGCCTGGCGCCCCCGAACAGGGATACGGCTGCGTCAGAGTTACTCATGATCAAACCGATCATTCCCTGCCTCGCAGCCTCAACGACATACGCGCCAGCTGCTCCGAAATGCGAGGAATGATGCACTCCAACCGCGCCAATTCCAGCGCCCCGAGCCAGCGACACAGCTTCATCCATGGCGCGATAGGCCGCAGAATGAGCCAGGCCGCCATCAGCATTCAACTGCCCAGTTGCCAGCCCTGTTCTGGTGAAGACAGGAACGGGTAGGGTATTCACCCCACCAGACCGCAGAAGCCGCACATAATGGCCCACCAGCCGAACACCATGACTATCGACCCCGATACGAGACGCATGAAGCAAGGCCCGGGTCGTGGCTTCGGCGTCTGCATCCTGAGCTCCGGCTTCCACCAGACACGCGTGAACACGCTCAGACAGCAACGCTTCCGGATAATACAAAAGCTTTGTCATGCTGCTCATGACGGAAGCTCCATTTTCACATGAGGAGCCAGAATATGTCGGGCCTGCTCACGATCCAGCGCTCCAGTCCAAGCCGCCATAACAACAGGAGCAACACAGTTTCCTGCCAGGTTACCAACAGCCCGGGCAATTCCGATAAACCAGTCTACCGCCAAAAGAAGCACAAGACTGGAGAGCGGAATGGAAGGAGCCGCAGCCAACGTGGCAGCCAGAACGACGATCGCAATCCCCGGAACCCCATGAGCCCCTTTGGACGTAATCAGTGCCGTCGCCAACATGGAGAGCATTTGCGTCAGCGTCAGAGGCGTTCCAGTCACATCGGCCAGAAACACAATGGCAAAGCCAAGATAGATCGATAGTGCATCCAGATTGAGCGAATACCCGGCAGGAACGACCAAGCCAACCACCTGCCTGGAAACGCCCATGGCTTCGAGCTTTGCCATGATGCTTGGCAGAACTGAATCAGAGCTGGTCGTCGCCGTAACAATAAGGATCTCTTCACGGAAATAACGGGCAAAGCGCCACGGATGAATACCGCACGCCAAAAGGCAGCCCCCCAGAAGCACAACGATAAAAACGGCAATAGCTGCGAAATAGAGCACGACGAACGACGCAAGCCGACCGATAGCATCCAGTCCGTACTCTGCTACCGTCGTCGCAACAGCCCCGAAAACTCCTAGCGGTGCCAGAGCGATAATCAGGCGCATCATTCTTGAAAAAAGCGTCGAGAGACTTTCGATCAGGCGTGTAACAGGTACGCCAGCGTCCCCAATCCGGCTCAGGCAACATCCTGTCAGAATGGCGAAAAACAGGATCTGGAGAATGTTCCCTTCGGCGAAAGCCGCAACTGGAGACCGTGGGACAAGACTCAGGATGAACCCGGTAAAACCCTGCCCGTGCAGAAGGTGAGCATTCGCAGCGTAGGATGCCACGATATGGGCATCCTCAGGGCTGGGCGTAAAAGTCAGCCCTTGTCCGGGCCGGATAAGCATGGCTGCCCCAACCGACAGCAGCAGGACGAGCGTGGTCATACCCTCGAAATAAATCAGGGACCGAAAACCCAGTCGTCCCACAGCACCTAGCGATCCCGCACCCGTAATACCTGTCACCACAATACAGAACAGCAGCGGGCCGACCGCCATCAGAATCAGACGAAGGAACAGATCGGTGAGCCATCGGAATTGCCCTGCAACATGCGGGGCGAACAGACCAACCAGAACCCCGATCAGAGTTGCAACCACAACCTGAGAGAAAATCCCTGGACGAAACCTGCGTTTCGCATCTTTCGAAAGGCTCGTATTGCTCGTCATCCAGACCTTCTTCCCGTCGTTCCTTCAGGAAACCTAACGCCGGCTAGAGGTTCTGCTCTCCGGCTCAGGTCCTGATTATTCGTTCAGTACGTTACGTTCATTTTTGCGCCTACGAAACGTGGCAGACCCGGCATGACACCATAGAAAGTGGCCTGCGTCCCGCCAGAAAGCCAGTAGCGGCGATCAGCAAGATTTTGCCCATAAACCGATACAGACCAATGCTGTTTCGGTGCCGCAAACGTCAGAAACGAGTTCACAAGGAAATAGGCCGGAGCACGGTAGATCCCGCCATCTCCAATATGCTGCGGCTGCGTCTGTGCGCCACGATAATTATAATCAACGTCAAAAGTCATTTTGTAGTCATGGAACATGGACCAGGTGTAGGTAGCCGCTCCTGAAAGAGTCAGATTGGCGAGCCCCATGTTGTAGCCATTATAGTTCGTATTCACAGGCGACCAGACACCCGTTGAGGCAAACTGGGCAGTTGTGGCACTGCGATTCAGGCTCTGGAACTGAGAGTAAGAGCCGTTCTGGTATCCAAAATTCTGTGTCAGCACGAGCCCATGAAACGGATGTGCTTCCATATCGAACTCAGCGCCATAAATGTTGGAGCGCGGTGCATTCACGTAGCCGCCCAACACACCATACGGTGGCACAAGGATGGTCCCGAGCAGCTGCTGGTCCCGATAATCATAATAGAAACCGGCTGCATTGAAGCGCAGACGCCGGTTGAACAGCATCGTTTTAAAACCACCCTCATACGTCAGAACCTGCTCGGCCTTGAACGGCTTTAGCTGGCTGGCCTGCTGGGTGATGTTGGCCGAAAATCCCCCTGGCTTGAAGCCACGCGAAAACATGACATAGCCCATCACGCTGGGATTGAACTGGTATTGTGCCCCGACACGTCCAGCGAACTGATTTGTCAGTGCCCCTGAATTGCCGAAGTTCTGCACATGCGTTCTGGCACCCGTATTCAGATCGTAATCAGCACTGACAACATTCAGCATCTGCCGGTCGTCCGACTCATGGCTGATCGCCCCGATCAGGGTCAGCTTCGGCAGAATGCGATATGAAAGCTGAACATACTGATTGAAGTTCTGCTGATTCTGACGATAGGACGTCTCATTCAGCGGTGTCGTCCCAGGCCGGTCTGATGAATCATACCAGAAATTCTGCGCCATCCGTGCACGGCTGTAATACATGCCGACTTCCCAGTGGAAGCGAGCATGCGGATCCCGGGACTCCAGCTTAACTTCCTGCGAGAAGACATTCGTCTGGTTATTGCGGAACATATTGCCATAGGACGCAACCGAGTTCGTCTGGTTGGTCAGTTCATGCTCGTCAACGGCTTCAAAAGCACTCAGCGTCCATAACCGGCCCCAGCTGAAGTCCTTCGTATAGCGGACATTCGCCCCCCAGAAGATATTGTCTTCCCTTGGCTTCTGATTGGCTCCGTTGATACCGATAATTTTCGCAAATCGCGGATCAAGTCCCCATTCGGTCTGCATGATATCCGACGTCACAGGAACGCCGTAGCTGTTATAGAAATTATGGCCCGAAGACGTCTCGGACTGGTCCGTCGTCCAGTGCCCACCAATGTCCAGCGTCGATGTTGCGTCGATTTTCCAGCGCAGCTTGCCACGAAGAGCTCCAATATTGGAGTTGCCGTACCCTTCGCCCTGCGAATTGTGCTGGAAACCGCCCCCCGTCATGGACTGCCCTGCCAAACGGAACGAAACCGACTTGGAAATTGGCCCGGAGACAAACCCCTCAACCCGGTTGCGACCATAGCTGGCAATATCTTCCGTCAGGCCCGCATGAAACTCGGGGGTAGGATCACCGGTATGGAAATTAATCTCACCACCGGTGGTGGACTGTCCATGCGTGAAACCCGACGCACCAGGCGCGACAGAAATGTCATCCATGTCAAACAGCATACCCGACGTCATAATACTCACCGGATAGGCCACACCATCGACATACGGCATGACGGACGGAGTGTTATTTTGGGTAAAATCCATCAGCCCGACACCGCGCAATGCAAAGTTCAGTGCAGAGCTTCCAAAAGACGGCTGAATAGTCAGATTTGGCGCAACACGAACGATGTCTGTCAGCTGGCGGACATTGCGGTTCTGCAACTCTTGACGGGAGAGTACCGTTTCAGAATGAGCCTCGTGCTGACCTGCGCCAGTTACCCCGCGTCGGGCACTAACGTGAACGACTTCATTACTCGCCGCGGATGCATCAACTGTACGATGCCGTACTGCTCCAGCCCCATGCTTAGCAAGCGGATGCACGCTCCGCTTCGCTGCCATTACAGCAGCATCCGCGCTTCCTACACAGGACAGAAGAGCTGTGGACAGAAGCGTTACGCGGAATGAGAGAACAGAACGGGAGCGGCAGGGCGAAACAAGGGACATCGGGCATTTCCAGATCGGCGATGTGAAGCAGTCAGGATGTGTCGCAATTCACCATGTCGGCGAATCTTGTATACCAGATAGAATACAAACCCTTTTTGTTCCACATTAAAAATGATCGAATCCGGAATATTCCTTTTCCGGATCTTCTGTTGTGCTTGTTCCCTCAAAAAAGGAGGCGCATAAAAGCTGCCATGGAAGCCCGGAAAAAATCGATGCAGCCAGCCAGCAACAACGTCATCGAGAACAGAATCATACAGGCCGTTCTTTCTGAAGAGATTTCACCAGGAGAGCGGCTGGGAGAAAAAGACCTAGGCGAGATCTTCGGCGTCTCGCGAACACTGGTGCGAGAAGCAATGATGCGCCTCAGTAGCCGAGGCATTGTGGCAGTCTCACCGAGGAGAGGCTGGTTCGTTATTGAACCTTCCGTCGAAGAAGCCCGGGAAACAATCGAAGCGCGCCGATCTGTTGAAATCGGTCTTCTCATGACTCAGAAGAATATTAGTGCAGAGACGATCAAACAGCTCGAAGCACATGTCCTAGAGCAGCAGCGCGCCATCGACGAGAATGACCTGGGTCGTCGGAGCTACCTTCTAGGTCACTTCCACGTTCACCTTGCCGCAGCGCTTGGCAATTCTATTCTGGCCAACATTCTTGAAGAACTGACAACCCGGATCGTGCTGATCGCCACCTTGTATCAATCCAAGGCAGACGCGCAGCAATCCTGCGACAACCACCGTCGACTTGTAAGCGCACTCCGCAAGAACAAGGTAAAAGATGCCGTAAAGATCATGGATGCCCATCTGACGCATCTTGATAAAGCACTCAGCATCCGGAAAAAAATGAAACCACGCTCTGCGGACCCACTCCGTGGCAAAACTTCTTTCGTCCCATAAGGCTGGTAGCACATATCGGCCTGGGCCGAAGTCATTAGCTCAAAGCGTTGCTTGCTAATGGCGCAGGGCTGACGGAGCCCATCATCAAATATGCTTCGCCCTAGGCGAAGTTTTCCAAACATATTTGATCTAACAGGAAAATGGTGAACCGGCTGGGACTCGAACCCAGGACCATTCGATTAAAAGTCGAATGCTCTACCAACTGAGCTACCGGTTCATCCGAGCGGATGGCTACCCCACAACCACTATGGAGGTCAACCTCCAGCAGCCGGAAAACAGCACTAGAATTTTTTTAGTTATGTTATAACATATTAAATAGTACCGATTCAGAGCCTGAAAAAGCCCCCGTATGCGCTCCAAAAATAACAATCTGACCAATCACTCCGCCGTAAACGATCGCACTGTACGGCATGAAATCTGGCAACGCTTTGAGGGGAACGAGTGGGATGCATTCGACCAGCTTCCAGCATCCATTCGCAGACGCCTGAACGAACACGTCTATGATGCCTGGTCCGTCAACGCCTTGGTTCTGTGGAAGCACTACAAGCGTATTTACGGCCGCACTCCGCGTGCCGAGCGCGCCCTGATCAAATATCTGGATTATTGTGAACGCCTCGAACGCAAGGCTTTTTCAGAGCGCTACACCGCTCAATGCGGCGCACCCTACCCTCATGATGCCGCAGGAGTGACAGTCCTGCGAACACCAGAGAACAAGCAGCAAGCCGCCTGAGCATCCCGTAAGACACTCAGAACAGCCAAAATAGCTTCAGGCCTCTACATACGCCTTAACGATGGTGTCCGGATCCTTGACGAGGCCCGACGAGCCAGCGCCACGCTTGATCTGATCGACATACTCCATGCCTTCAACAACCTTGCCAGCAATCGTGTACTGACCGTTCAGGGACGGCACGTCCTGGAACATGATGAAAAACTGGCTGTTTGCAGAGTGCGGAGCCATCGTACGGGCCATGCCAAGTGTGCCACGCTCAAACTTTGCCTTATCCGTGAACTCGGCCTTCAGGTCCGGGTAGCTGCTACCGCTGGTGCCTGTGCCAGTCGGATCACCGCCCTGTGCCATGAAGCCTTCGATCACACGATGGAACTTCACACCGTCATAAAAACCTTCGCTCGCCAGAAGCTTCAGACGCTCCACAGCCAGCGGCGCCAGATCAGGGCGCAGCTCAATGACGACCTTGCCGTTCTTGAGTTCGAAAACCAGCTTGTTGCCGTCGGGTACTGCGGTCTCAGACATCTTGGAACCTTCCAGAAATCAATGAAGGTTCCTATGTCGCCCTTCGACCCAGTTTCGACAAGACGAGACTTGCAACATCTTCGCTGACAAAGGAGGAAATATCGCCATCAAGACGAGCAATTTCCTTCACAATCCGACTGGCCGTCGTGCGATGCCCTTCGGAAGACAGCAGAAAGACCGTCTCAATTTCCGGCGCCAGACGACGCAACGCCCCAGAGAGCTGACTCTCAAAGTCGAAATCTCCCGCAGAGCGAAGGCCGCGCACAACCGTCCCAGCCCCAGCCTTGCGCACGGCATCCACCAATAGGGTATCAAACCCCAGAACCCTGATCCGGTCAGTATGAGGCAATTTAGAGACCTCTTGCCGCATCATCTCCAGACGCTCTTCCAGCGTCAGAAGCGGCTGCTTCCCCTCATTAACCGCCACACCAACCAGCAGGCGGTCAAAAAGAGTGGACGCACGGTCGATAATATCCAAATGACCGAACGTCACCGGATCAAACGTGCCGGGATAAAACCCGACACGCGGATCAG
Source organism: Gluconobacter sp. P1D12_c (assembly GCF_018812105.1). NCBI lineage: Bacteria > Pseudomonadati > Pseudomonadota > Alphaproteobacteria > Acetobacterales > Acetobacteraceae > Gluconobacter > Gluconobacter sp. P1D12_c. The sequence continues at coordinate 229,473 of NZ_JACSIQ010000006.1, read as the reverse complement.
TCTGCCACTCAGGCATCAGGGGCTGCGTCACCCACAGAAGCCTCACCGTCCGTCACAGTGCCATCAACAGGCGCTGTACCGTCCGGCGTTGCCACGACATCCCCTTCGATCAGGTCGCCCTCTTCCCCATCATCTTCCACAACCGGGAAGACACAGATCACGGTTTCACTGTCGTTCAGGCGGAACAGCGTCACACCACTGGCCTGACGTGCCATGACACGCACCTGAGACACCGGCAGACGGATCAGACGACCCGTATCGGTCACGAGCATGACATCCGTGCCATCCAGCGTTGGAAGCGTTCCAACCACTTCCTTGCCGCGGCGATTGGCCGAGAAGGTCATGTTCGTAATGCCCTGACCGCCACGGCCCGACACACGATAATCATAGGCAGAGGAACGACGGCCAAACCCGCCATCCGTCACGGTCAGAAGTATTTCTTCCTGCTGTTCCAGCTCCTCGAAGCGCTCCTGCGTCAGATCGCCAGCGATCTCCACAGTGTCTTCGTCACCGGACACCACCTCTTCTTCAGCACCTTCTGCCAACGCAGCATTCTCGGCACGACGTTTTGCATTGGCCATCCGCAGATAGGCCGCACGCTCTTCAACGCTGGCATCCACATGGTTGAGGATACACAGTGAAATCACCGCATCCCCGTCACCAAGTCGGATACCGCGCACGCCCGAGCTGCCACGGCCGGCAAACACACGCAGCGTATCATCGGTGATCTGGAAGCGGACACAGCGCGCGTTCTTCGTTGCCAGGAACACGTCCTGACCTTCACGACACGTCGCCACACCAATGAGGGAATCACCCTCATCCAGCTTCATCGCAATCAGACCGGACGCCCGGATATTCCGGAAGTCGTTCAGGCGGTTACGACGAACATTGCCGCTGGCGGTCGCAAAGGTGAGGTGCAGGTCTTCCCACAGCTCCTCATCCTGCGGTAGCGGCAGAACAGCCGTAATAGCATCCGAACCAAGCTCTGGAAGCAGGTTGACCAGCGCGCGCCCCTTGGACGTCGGAGACGCTTCCGGCAGATGCCAGACCTTGGTGCGATACGCCTTGCCGCCCGAAGAGAAGAACAGCACCCACTGATGGGTATGGGCATTGAAGCTGCGAATAATGACGTCATCGCCACGACGGCCAGACGCCGTACGCCCACGCCCACCGCGGTTCTGCGAGCGGAACATCTCAAGCGGCGTCCGCTTGATGAAGCCGTCACGCGTGATGGTCACAACCATCTGCCCCGGCTCGATCAGGCTTTCGTCAGACTGATCGCCCAGCGCATCGGAGATTTCCGACATGCGTGGGGTGGCAATTTCAGCCCGGGCCGCCAGCAATTCATTGCGCATGACATCCATGCGACGACTGTGATTGCCAATGATGTCGAGCAGGTCGGCAATCTTGGCCGCAACTTCGCTCAGCTCACCCTGGATCTTCTCACGTTCCAGACCGGTTAGACGCTGCAAACGCAGTTCAAGAATACCGCGAGCCTGCGCTTCTGTGAGGCGAACCTTGCCATCATAGATGACATTGCCTTCGTCCTGGATCAGCTCCAGCAACGGCACAACTTCGCTCGCATCCCACTCGCGCGCCATGAGCAGCTCACGCGCTGTCGAGGCATCAGGGGCAGAACGGATCAGCGCGATCACTTCGTCAATGTTGGCAACAGCCAGCACGAGGCCAACCAGCAGATGCCCACGATCCCGCACCTTGTTCAGATCGAAGCGTGCGCGACGCAGAATGACGTCTTCGCGGAAACGAATGAACGCCTGCAGAACGTCCATCAGCCCCATCGTGCGCGGCTTGCCCTCATCGAGTGCCAGCATATTGACACTGAAGGACGTCTGAAGCTGCGTGAAGCGATAGAGCTGGTTCAGCACCACTTCCGGCGTCGCATCGCGCTTAAGCTCAATGACAACGCGCATTCCAGAACGATCACTTTCGTCCCGGATATCAGAGATGCCTTCGATTTCCTTCGCACGAACGAGATCGGCAATCTTCTCCTGAAGGGTTGCCTTGTTCACCTGATACGGGATCTCGGTGATGACGATCGCCTGACGATCCTTGCGGATCTCCTCGATCTCAGCACGAGCCCGGACCGGAACAGACCCACGCCCTGTCTCAAACGCCTTGCGGATACCGCTGCGGCCCATGATGATTCCGCCGGTCGGGAAATCCGGGCCGGGGATGATCTGCATCAGCTCATCCAGCTCGATCGCCGGATTGGCAATCATCGCCAGCGTGGCATCAATGACTTCGCCAGGATTATGCGTCGGGATGTTCGTGGCCATACCGACCGCGATACCCGAAGCGCCATTCACCAGAAGATTTGGGAACGTCGCTGGCAGAACCTTAGGCTCGTGCTCGCTCTCGTCGTAGTTGGGCTGAAAATCAACCGTGTCCCGCTCAATATCATCCAACAGGAACGACGCAGACTTGGCCAGACGGGCTTCGGTGTAACGCATGGCAGCCGGGCTATCGCCATCGACCGAACCGAAGTTACCCTGTCCATCAATCAGCTTGACGCGCATTGACCAATGCTGCGCCATACGAACCATGGCATCGTAAATCGAGCTGTCACCGTGCGGATGGTATTTACCCATCACGTCACCGACCGCACGCGCAGACTTGCGGTAAGGCTTATCAGACGTAAACCCACTCTCGCGCATCGCGTACAGGATGCGACGATGGACGGGTTTCAGGCCGTCACGCACATCCGGCAAGGCACGCGAGACGATCACCGACATCGCATAGGCCAGATAGGAGGAGCGCATCTCCTCCTCAATCGTCACCGGAAGACGATCGGAAGGTACAATATCAGTCGGCTCGTTCAGCTCGGTCAAGACAGGTCCACCACGCTAAAATACAGTCCGCACAGCATAGCCCATGCGCGGCCTACATGCCACACCCACCCCATTATGGCCTGTGAGACTGAAAAACGGTCACGTCCAGCAGGAAACTGCCGTCTTCTTCCAACCCCAGTCTTTCACGGACAGCTACAGGCGCACCACGCTGTAACGACCGGATGCCCTCTACCCGCTCCGCCGGCGTCCGTGTTCGTGATACCCAGCTCTCAAATTCCATCCGCAAACGGCTGCGTCTCAGGCTATCCACAACAAAACCGGATCTTCCGAGAGCAGACACCCATTCTGTCACGGCATAGTCCCTCACATGAGAGATATCCCGCATCAATTCCAACGTCTGGAGCCAACTATCGGACATAGCGTCTTCAGGAGCCGTAACATCCCCGAAAATAGCCAGACCTCCTGGCTTCAGAACGCGATGCACTTCTCTCAGACCAGCCTCAAAGCCTTCCCAATGATGGGCACTAAACCTGCATAAAACAGCGTCAAACACACAATCATCAAATGGAAGTGCTTGTGCGGCGCCCTGTTCAACAACAATGTTGCCAAGGCCACGGTCTTGAGCGGACCTGCTTAAAGCAGCCAACATTCCAGCCGTGACATCGCAGGCGACAACCTGCCCGACATGTGGCGCAACAGCATAGCTGACATGCCCCCCGCCACAGCCAAGGTCCAGCACACGTTCAAACCCGCCCCCTGAACAGCCCGAACCATCACGTCCAGATCATCGCCCTGATTATGCACCACGCTATTTACGTAAGATGACGCCCTGTCTTCATAATGCTTCGCAGCAAATTGTCCTGCCTGCCTAACCATCTGATTTTTCTCCCTTGAAGATCATCATCAGGCAATAAACAGTCAGGTATAAGATCCTATCTTATCATGGTATAAATTGCACCATGCCTACGTCTAGCCGTAAAACTCTTGGTCTGTTTCTTCGCTCGCACCGGGAAAGGCTTCCCCCGTCAGAAGCAGGCTTGCTGACTCCATTGCGTCGCAGACGCACCCCAGGGCTACGCCGCGAGGAAACAGCTCAACTCTGCGGGATCAGCACGACATGGTACACGTGGCTGGAACAGGGACGCGACGTCTCATGCTCGTCCGCCACCCTGTCGCGCATTGCCACGGCTCTGAAACTGTCCACGACAGAAAGACGCTACGTTTTCACTTTGGCAGAACTGCGAGACCCTCACGGGGATCATACCGAGCCAACTGCACCAGCTGCACTGCTCAGCCTCCCGGAACAGATCTCCAGCCCCGCTTATTTGCTCGATCCCTTGTGGAATGTTCTGAGCGCAAATTCCGCAGCCAAAATCCTTTTCGATGCCTGGCTGAACAGCTCAGAGACCAATCAGCTGCGCTATGTTTTTCTGAACCCCCATGCCCGAATTTTCCTTACCGACTGGCTAACCCGCGCCCAGCGGCTTCTGGCCGAATTTCGGGCCGATACAGTTTCGAGTGCCCGTACAGAACCTTTTCAGACGCTTGTCTCAACCCTTCAAAGAGAAAGTCCGGAATTTAACCGTTTCTGGGAAGACCAAAGCGTCCTCCCCAGAGAAGGAGGGCACCGGAGTTTTCAGCATCCAACACAAGGCCTTCTCCACTACCATCAAACAACGTTCATCCCGACAGCTCATACGGGCTATAAACTTGTCATTTTATCCAGAAGCACGACCACTCCGGATTCCACTCTATGAACCCGAACTACACTCTCCGCCCAGCCGATTTTTCCGAACAAGAAACACGCGACCTTTTGGCCCTTCACCTTGCCGGAATGCACGAAAACACCCCTGCTGGACACGTCTTCGCCTTGGATCTGGCTGCTCTCACCTCATCTGATATCGAGGTCTGGACTGTCCGCCACCGGGGCCACGTTGCGGGCATTGGTGCGCTAAAACGACTACGTGCTCAGGACGGTGAGCTCAAATCCATGCGGACTCATCCGGATTTTTTAAGACAGGGCATCGCCAGCACTCTTCTGGATCATCTCATTCACAGGGCACGCTCTCTGGGCCTGAAAAAGCTCAGCCTTGAAACCGGCCAGAATTCTTCTTTCGAACCGGCACTAAAGCTCTACAAGACCCGGGGCTTTCAATTCGGCGGACCTTTCGCTGACTATCAGGCCTCTGAGTTCAACCAGTTCCTTCATCTGTCGCTCTAAAACGGGCCTTTCACGCATAAAAAAACCGGACTGACACTGCCAGCCCGGTTCTCCGGAAAATCCCTTAGAACGGGATTTCATCATCCAGATCGTTATCTGGCGGAGCATCCCAGCCACCACCACGACTGCCCGACGCGCCGCCTGCGCTACCGCCGCTACTCCGAGAGCCGCCGCCAAAGCCACCTTCACTGCCACCGCTCCGGTTTCCACCACCAAAGCCGCCGCCGTTGTTGCTTCCGCCACCGTAGGACGAACCACCACCGTCGAAGCCACCACCTTCATCACCGCCACTGCGGTTACTGTCGAGGAGCACCAGCTCACCGCGGAAGCGATCAATCGTCACTTCCGTCGTGTAACGTTCCTGGCCAGACTGGTCGGTCCACTTACGGGTCCGCAGTTCACCTTCGAGGTAAACCTTGCGCCCCTTGCGCAGAAAACGCTCAGCCACATCGCCCAGGCGATCATTGAAAATGACGACGCGATGCCATTCCGTACGCTCGCGGCGCTCACCGGACTGACGGTCGTTCCATGTTTCAGACGTGGCGATCGTCAGATTGACAACCTTCCCACCTGACTGCGTGTTCCGGACTTCCGGGTCCTTGCCCAGATTCCCGACCAGAATCACCTTATTGACGCTACCTGCCATTCCGTACCAACCATTTATTCTCGAATTGTTCTTTTCATGCGGCTCAGAAAGCCCATCTATGAAATGATCTAGCATCCCTTTGGATGCGTTCCCATCTCACATTCTACTTTCTGCATAGTCTTCGGGGTTTTCGTGAGCTTTCCAGACAATCATTCGATCCGTGTCCGTGGTGCCCGCGCCCACAATCTCAAGAATATCGATGTCACGATTCCCCGTGACTCCCTGACGATCATCACGGGTCTCTCCGGCTCCGGAAAGTCATCTCTCGCCTTCGATACGATCTATGCCGAAGGTCAGCGCCGATACGTGGAAAGTCTTTCCGCTTACGCCCGCCAGTTCCTTGAACTGATGGGCAAGCCGGATGTGGACTCCATTGAGGGCCTCTCCCCGGCCATCTCGATCGAACAAAAAACGACGTCAAAGAACCCCCGCTCCACCGTCGGCACCATCACGGAAATCCATGACTACATGCGCCTTCTCTGGGCGCGCGTAGGTGTTCCCTATTCACCCGCAACCGGCCTCCCTATTGAAGCCCAGACGGTCAGCCAGATGGTAGATCGCGTCATGGCGCTTCCTGAAGGCACGCGTCTCATGCTGCTGGCGCCGGTCGTCCGGGACCGTAAAGGGGATTGCAAACGCGAATTGGCAGACCTGGCTCGCAAGGGCTTCACGCGCGTCAAAATTGACGGTGAGCTTTACGAAATTGCCGAAGCCCCCGAACTCAATCGCAAGACCCGCCACAATGTCGAAGTCGTGGTGGATCGGATTGTCGTCAAACCTGATCTCGAATCCCGTCTGGCAGACAGCTTTGAGACAGCGCTCGAACTCTCCGACGGTCTGGCCTACGCCGAAGAAGTCAGGCGTGCGGGAGAAACAGCTGCCCCCGCCCACATCGTTTTCTCCTCACGTTTCGCCTGCCCTGTTTCAGGCTTTACGATTGAGGAGATCGAGCCCCGTCTGTTTTCGTTCAATGCCCCGATGGGCGCCTGTCCCACCTGTGATGGTATTGGTACGGAAACCCATTTTGACGAGAACCTGATCGTCAGTGACGACACCCTGACACTTTCTGAAGGTGTGATTGCCCCTTGGAGTGGTGCCAGCACGGACTGGTATGACCAGACTCTTGCAGCTCTTGCGCGCCATTGCGGGGATACCATGAACACGCCATGGCGAGACCTGAAAGCCGAAACCAGGGATTTGATCCTGTACGGTTCCAAAGAGGCCATCGCCATTCCGTATCGTGATGGCAGCAAGGTCCATACCGTTACGAAGCCCTTTGAAGGCGTGCTCAAAAACCTGCGGCGGCGCATGGCGCAGACAGACAGCATGTGGGTCCGCGAGGAACTGTCGCGCTACCAGTCAGAAAAGCCCTGCCACACCTGCCATGGCGCACGCCTGAAACCTGAAGCCCTCTGCGTAAAGGTCAATGACCTGAACATCGCCGAAGCGTCGGATATGCAGATCCGCAAGGCACTGGACTGGTTTTCTGGCGTTGAAGTTACCCTCACCCCACAACGCGCGGAAATCGCACGCCGCATTCTTCGCGAAATCACGGATCGCCTACACTTCCTCGACGATGTCGGCCTCGACTACCTCACGCTTTCCCGCGGATCGGCCACACTTTCTGGGGGTGAAAGCCAGCGTATCCGGCTGGCGTCCCAGATTGGCTCCGGTCTGACCGGCGTTCTGTATGTGCTTGATGAACCGTCCATCGGCCTGCATCAGCGCGACAACGAGCGCCTTCTCGGCACACTGGAGCGTCTCAAACGCCTTGGAAACACCGTCATCGTCGTCGAACATGACGAAGATGCCATCCGTGCTGCTGATTACCTTATCGATATGGGGCCTGGTGCTGGCACGCGCGGCGGAAACGTCATCGCTATCGGCACACCTGCGGAAGTAGCCAAGAATAAAGAAAGCCTGACCGGTGCCTATCTTTCGGGTCGGAAGTTTATTCCAGTTCCCGAAAACCGACGCATCTCGGACAAAACACTCACATTGGTTGGGGCCAAGGGAAACAATCTCAAGGATCTGACTGTCGATTTCCCGCTGGGGACTTTTATTGCGGTCACCGGTGTATCAGGTGGCGGAAAGTCCACTTTGGTCGTGGATACCCTTTATAAAGCGCTGTCTCGGCAGCTCATGAAATCGAGCCAGTCTCCACTCCCTTATGACCGACTGGAAGGCGTAGAGAACCTCGATAAAATCATCGAAATCGATCAGTCTCCGATCGGCCGTACACCTCGTTCCAACCCCGCCACCTACACGGACCTGTTCGCCCCTATCCGGGACTGGTTTGCCGAACTCCCGGAATCCAAGGCACGCGGTTACAAACCAGGCCGCTTCTCCTTCAATGTAAAGGGCGGCCGTTGCGAAGCCTGTCAGGGCGATGGCGTCCTGAAAATCGAAATGCACTTCCTGCCTGACGTTTTTGTCACCTGTGACACCTGCAAAGGCGCGCGGTACAATCGTGAAACGCTGGAAGTGAAGTTCCGTGGCAACTCCATCGCTGATGTACTTGCCATGACTGTGGACGAGGCGTTGCCGTTTTTTCAGGCTGCATCGAGAATTCGGGACCGCCTCGCCATTCTCCAGCAGGTTGGTCTCGGCTATGTCGCCCTAGGCCAACAGGCAACCACGCTTTCAGGCGGTGAAGCCCAGCGCGTCAAACTGTCCAAGGAACTCGCCAAACGGGCTACTGGTCGCACACTCTACATTCTTGATGAGCCCACCACCGGCCTGCACACTGAAGACGTCCGCAAGCTGCTGGAAGTGCTGCATACGCTGGTTGATCAGGGCAACACAATTTTGGTGATCGAGCATAATCTGGAGGTCATCAAGACAGCAGACTGGCTGATCGATATCGGACCGGAAGGCGGTGATGGTGGTGGCAAGATCGTAGCCGCAGGAACACCGGAAGACATTGCTGCCTGCAAAGCAAGCCATACTGGCCGTTTCTTGGCTCCCCTTCTGGATGCCCCCGGTGTCAGGCAGCACCGTGAGCCCACAGGCAAAAGAATCACTCAGGCGATGATTGCCGCCAGCTTGCCCCAAAAGGCGGAGCGAACCCCAGCCAAAACGACAAAAGCGCCTAAGGAAAAAATAGTAGCGGACAAGAAACCTCGTGGCCGCCCCTCAGGCTCCCGCAACAAAACCAAAGCCTGATTCCTCAAGTCCTGAAGAGCTCAGCTCTTCAGGACAACAAAAGACGCTACGCAAGCCAAGCTACAAAAAGGTGTCAAAGGCCGTCGTCCCAATGCCTTCCGGACCAAAGTGATCGGGAGCCAGAGATCCAGCCCCTCGACAGGCGACACCAGAACAGTAATCGCAAAAAACGCAGCCATACCCTTTCCAATCGGGTATGCTGGTGCAAACTCCGCGGCAACAATCAGCATACGAGACGGCACCCGGATTAGAGCAATCATCAGCGCTCAGCGGTCCGGATCATCCTCCCAGAACAATCCATTTGCTCCCTTCTGAGAAGAATTACCGGCTAACTGGTCGGCAGTTATTTCTGCTGAGTGCCGAGATGCTCTTTCCCGCGCTGGCGCGCCAGCTTCTCCTGTAGCTCACGGGCAGCATATCGCTGGCGCTGTTCTTCTGTCCGTTCGTTATGACAATGGGGGCAGGAGACGCCTTGTACAAACATCGGAGAAGCCTTGTCTTTCTCACTGACAGGGCGACGACAGGCGTGACAGACATCGTAGCTGCCAATTTCCAGACCATGCTTCACAGAAACACGCTGGTCAAAGACGAAACATTCCCCTTCCCAGAGGCTTTCTTCCTCTGGAACAGTCTCCAGATATTTCAGAATACCGCCTTTGAGATGGTAAACTTCGTCCAGTCCCTCTGCCTTCACAAAAGACGTGGATTTCTCACAGCGAATTCCGCCTGTGCAGAACATGGCAATCTTTGGAACTCGACCTTTGGCCTCAAGCTCCTTGCGCCGGTTCCGGAACCACTCCGGAAATTCGCGGAATGACCGTGTTTTGGGGTCTTCAGCCCTCTTGAATGTCCCGATCGCGACTTCGTAGTCATTCCGGGTATCAATCACGATCGTATCCGGATCAGAAATCAGAGCATTCCATTCATCCGGTGCCAGATACTGACCAACATCCTTGCGAGGATCGATATTCGGCTGCCCCATGGTAACAATCTCTTTCTTGAGACGCACCTTCATGCGGCGGAAGGGCATTTCCGGCGCACGGGACTCCTTGATTTCAAGCTCCTCACATCCTGGCATCGCCCGAATATGCTCCAGAACCTGTTCCATTCCGTCATCTGACCCGGCAATCGTTCCGTTAATACCTTCTGGTGCCAGAAGCAGAATGCCCTTGATCCCCTCGCGGTCGCAGACCTCCTGCAAAGGCCCGCGCAACGCAACGATGTCTTCAAACGGCGTGAAGTTGTAAAGCGCGACGATACGGATCGGCGGAAGAGCATCAGACACAGGGCAACCATCCAGCTCTGCGACCGCAGGCAGACCCACGATCAGGTGATAATGTGCCCCCGCCAATATCAGGCTCGCGCCTTCAATTCCAGAAAACTCCTGAACCTGGGCCTCAAGCGACTGAGGCGGTTGCTGCTTCTGCGAGAGGTAGTCCACGATCCTTGATCACACGACGCACCGTCTGAATGACCTGCGATCCAGTAATCAGACGCGTGCATTCAAACTGCCGCTCTGTTCCCTTGTGGCGGGGGCACCAGAAGAAATCCTTGTGATCGAACTGATGCCTCGGATCGTTCCAGCACGAATTGCAGGTATGCCAGTTGATAATGCGATATGGCGTAAAGAATTCATTATTCGGATGCGTAAAGCCCGAAATCATGACGACAGGTGTGCCCGAGGCATGCGCCAGCCAAGCTAGCCCACTGGAGAGACCAATGAAAAAACTAGCGTGCTTCAGCCAACGCGCACGTTCTGACAAAGGGCGGCTGCCAGTCTCGTCTTCCGCGCCATGGGGAATATGATTGTACACATACCCTGTTCCATGGAACGTTTTCTGATCAATGCAGATCACACGGTATCCGGCAGATTTCAGGAAACCAATCACCTCCTGCCAGCCAGCCGGATTATTCCAGTACTTGCACTGAGTACTGGCCTGCGTCGCAATCACCACATACGGCCCCTCAATAGGCGGGGTATCCCCATCCTGGATCGTAATGCCTGGAGGGTTATCGTTCCAGGGATCAACACCCAGAATATAAGCTGCAGTCCGGTGCAGACCTACATGCCGGAAGTCCGTTGGCTGATGTGTCAGCTCCGTATCCGTGAAAAACAGACCTATATTGTATGAAGCGTAGAAACTGGACGTGAACGCCTTGTTTGCCTGAGCTTCATCGTGCCCGACCAATGTGATGTCTGGATTAGCCTCTTTCACCAGAGGCAGAATGACATCTGCAACTGAGCAGGACACCTTCGCGCCCGTCTGCTGCGCAAGGCGAATAGCTGCCGGAAGCCAGGCAATCGTGTCTCCAAGCGTTCCAACAGGCAACTGCACCAAAACAGGCCTTCCCGTGAGGGATAGCTCGTGGTGCAGAATGTCCTCCCGCGTACCGTCAGGCTTTTCCAGCCAGACATCGATCAGGAATGGAACAAAGTACTTTTTGGTGGATGAGACCATGCCGCCTTTTAAACGGGCGTCGAAGAGAATATTCCCAGTCGAATAATCTGATAGTCTCACGTGCCATTGCCCCAGTTCCGGGGCAATATCCGGTACCATGACACGGGCACCATCATTGAAGTCAAAGCGGACGCCCTGCCCTCCTTCCACAACTGGAACAGGCGGAATGGCCAGATAGGGGCTCTTCTCGTCCTCCTTCTGCGCGGGGTTACCGTCAGCAGGAGGAGCACCTTCCTGTGGAAGACCGGAGGCAGGCGTTACAGTTTCTGCAGGCTGGGAAGAAACAGAGGTCACATCAGACATCAGTAAAAGCGTCTCCAAACCGTTCCCGCAGGCCGTACAGAGACAGAAAGCCGCCTCTACCGCACCCACAAAAGCAGGCTCAATATTAAAAGTCCAAAACCATGTTCAAACCTGAATTCATCTCTTGAAAAGAGACTTTTCACAGTCTGCCACAAAACAGTGCCAAGGTTAAAATGAACTCAAGATCTTTGGACATTAAAAGAAACGTTCACCCTTTCAAGACAGATCGTTCCCAGAACGGAAATGCTATGCAATACCCAAAGGATCATGACAGAGCATACTGCAATCCGTGGCCCCTTCCTGACCTTCCATGCTGACCCTTTTGCGGTCGATCCTATGGCTGCACTTACGCACCAGCCTGACGGCCTGATTCTTTGCAAAAATGGCATCATCACCGCTGCAGGCGCCTGGGAAGATCTGAGAGACCAAATCCCGGAAGGTACTACCGTAGATCATTATCCAGACCGGCTGATTTCAGCCGGAATGATCGATACCCACGTCCATTATCCCCAGCTCCCTGTGATCGCCTCATATGGAGAACAGCTTCTGGAATGGCTGGAGACCTATGTCTTCCCTGCTGAAGCCCGTTACGCAGATATTACTTATGCACGCCAGATCGCCCGCAGTTTCCTGAAAGAACTTCTCCGCGTCGGCACCACAACGGCCGCCGTGTACTGCACGGTTCACCCAGAATCCGTGGACGCATTTTTTGAGGAATCAGAACGACTCAATACCTGCATGATCGCAGGCAAGGTCCTGATGGATCGGAACGCCCCAGATAACCTGCGAGACACCGCCCAGTCAGGCTATGATCAGTCCGCCGCCCTGATAGAGCGCTGGCACGGACGCGGACGGCAGCTTTACGCCGTCACACCACGCTTTGCCCCTACCAGCACACCCGAACAACTGGATTTGGCTGGATCTCTCCTTGCTACCCGCTCCGACCTGTTTATGCAGACGCACCTGCTCGAGAACCGGTCTGAGATCGAATGGGTCAAGGAACTCTTTCCCACCCGTTCATCCTATCTGGACGTGTATGACAAGTCCGGCCTTCTGCGCCCTCGCGCGATTCTGGCTCACGCCGTGCACGCACAGGAAGAAGACTTCCAGCGCTGCCATGATACAGGCTGCTCCATCGCACACTGCCCCGGTTCCAACCAGTTTCTGGGCAGCGGGTCGTTCCCCCTGTTCAACGCCTTGAAACCCGAGCAACGTGTCAAAGTCGGCGTTGGCAGCGATGTGGGAGCGGGGCCCTCCCTGTCTCTGCTTCAGGTCCTCTCCGACGGCTACAAGGTCGCTCAGGGGTTAGGCACGAAACTTCATCCTGCTCAGGGTCTCTGGCTGGCAACCGCCGGAGGTGCTCAGTCTTTAGGGCTTGAGGATCATATTGGCGCCATCAAACCCGGCCTGCATGCAGATCTCTGTATCTTCGATCCTACTGCAACACCTCTCGGGAAAATCCGGACCCAGACGGCTGAGACCCTGTCCGATCTCCTGTTTGCCCTCACGATGCTAGGCGATGACCGCAGCATCGAGGCCACATACGTGGCTGGTCGGAAGGTTCACAGCCGGAATTAATATCTGACCCGAGGGGCTTCAGCCGAACCTGCGCTGCCGTCCTTCGGCCACTGGTTCCTCAGGCTCAGCGGACAGTCCCATCAGAATTCTCTCATCAGGTAGATCAGCCACTACAATTTCTGCTTCCGGATCAACAGCCAGTGTCCGACGGACGTTGAACAACAGGTGCAGAAAAATGGCGGATAATGCCCCAAGAGTAATACCACTTCCGAAGACAATCTGGGCCCACATCGGAAATGTGTCAGAGATATGAGGCTGCGCCGTCGCGAGCATTCCCAGTCCGATGCTGGTTCCCACGATAATGACATTGCTCTGACGGTTGAAATCCACCCGCGTTAGCGTCTGCACACCAACCACAGCCACTGTCGCGAACATCGCAAGAGCAGCCCCGCCCAGAATCGGTAACGGAACCGCCGCCACAATCGCCCCGAGTTTTGGCAGACAGCCCAGCATCATCATGATGACAGCCGCAGATGCCACAACCCAGCGGCTCTTCACGCCCGTCATACGAACCAAGCCGACATTTTCTGCAAAGCAGGTATAGGGAAAAGAGTTGAAGATCCCACCCAGCAGCGTTGCAATACCATCAGCTCGCAGCGTCCGCGCGATATCCTCTCGAGTAATGGTTTTCCCAACGATTTCGCCAGTCGCATAAACGTTGCCGATCGTCTCAACCATTGTGATGACCATGACGATCACCATGGAAAGAATTGGCACCATATGGAAAGTCGGCGTCCCGAAGAAAAACGGCTGTGTCACTGAAACGAGCGGTGCAGAGGTCACGCCATCAAAATGGGCGTCGCCCAAAAGCCAGGCGGCCATCGTCCCGACACATAGACCAATCAGCACGGCGATGGTCGCGATAAACCCACGAAACAGGCGCTGCACAACCAGAATACTTGCAAGCGTTCCGAGCCCATAACACAGGCTTCGCAAAGGCACTTGATCCTGCACCAGTCCCGGTCCACGCCCGGAAACAATGTCATTAGCCGCAACGGGCAAGAGCGCCAGACCAATCACAAGAATAATTGAGCCTGTCACGACAGGTGGAAAAAACCGCACGAGTTTTGCAAAATGCGGCGCTAGAAGCAGGGTGACAATTCCCGCAACAATCACCGATCCGTAGATCGACAGAAGCCCGGGCGTTCCACCGCCCACCGCCGACCCGATGGCAATCATCGGCCCAACGGCCGTAAACGTCACACCTTGCAGTAGCGGCAGACGAACCCCTACCGGTCCGAAACCGACAGCCTGCAACAGGGACGCAATCCCACAGGTGAACAGATCCGCATCAATCAGATGGATCAACGTTTCCTGTGGCAGGTGCAAAGCCCCCGCCACAAGGATCGGGACAATCACCGCCGCCGAATAAAATGCAAGAATATGCTGGAAACCATAAGCCCCCAACCGCCAGAGGGGGAGCTTCTCGTCCACAGGATGAACCGCAGAGGTATCAGACGCCATCAGGTCTCAGCTTCCACGATATGTGGAATATCCATAAGGCGCAGCCAACAGCGGAACATGCGCATGCGTGCCCTCACCTAAACCGAACACAATCGGCACAACATCCAGAAAAGGCGGATCAGACAGCACATGCCCCGCCGCCCGGAAATACGCCCCGATCTCGAATTCCAGACGATAGGTGCCACGTTCCAGCGGGAGTTCCCGCAAGGCGGGACAACGCCCATCATGATCCGTCACGCCCTCGAAAAGAACAGCATCTTCCTGAGAAAGCCGGAAAGACACCCCGGCCGCCGGACGGCCCGAGACCGTATCCAGAATATGTGTGGATAATGAGCTCATGATGTCACCAGATCTTTCAGTCTCAACCCTGCAATCGCATCAATCTGCGAGAGGGCTTCCTTCAGTTCTGCGTCGGGCGTCCCGCCCAGACGACGTTCCATTTCATCCATAATGACCGTCTTGGCCACCTGTCCGGGGCCCGCGACTTTACGCACGCAGATCACAAACGGCATGGAAAAAGCTGTCTCATAGGCCGCATTCAGCGTCTTGAATCGCTCGTATTCCGCAGGCGTCAGACGATCCAGCCCGGCAGAAGCCTGCTCGGATGCAGACTCCGCCGTCAGATCCGGGTCAACTCCCGCGCGATGCCCAAGCTCAGGGTGCGCCCTAACCAGTGCCAACTGAGCCTCTTCGCCCGCATTCCGCACAACAGCAGAAAACGCCGCAAGCATGGCCTCTACACCAGCAAATGGCCGCGCTGCCAGAGCACCTTCAGCCACCCAGGGCGAATGCTCGTAAAGTCCACCAAACGTCTGGAGGAAAACATCCGACGTCATGGCATTCACATCGGAAATCTTCATGCCGGATGCACACTCATCCAGTGCCGCGCAATATCCAGCCGGGATGCCACCCAGACATCCTCATGGGACGCCACATGCTCCAGAAAACGCTGAAGGGCCAGCGCACGCGCAGGCTTGCCGACCAGACGGCAATGAAGCCCGATAGACATCATACGCCCACCTTCCGCGTACAGCATGTCGAACGCATCCCGCAGATACCGGAAGAACTGCTCGCCCTCTGTAAAGCCATTAAGCGCCGCGAACTTCATGTCATTAGCATCAAGCGTGTAAGGCACAATCAACTGCGGTTTGCCATGGGAGCGATCATAGTACGGTAGATCATCTGCGTAAGAATCTGCATCGTAAACAAAGCCGCCTTCTTCCACGACCAGACGGGCCGTGTTCGGGCTGGTGCGGCCCTGATACCACCCCAACGGGCGCTCCCCGACCACTTCCGTATGAAGCGCAATCGCCTCACGGATATGCTCGCGCTCCACGTCTTCCGGGAAATCCTGATAATCGATCCAGCGCAGACCGTGCGTGGCGATTTCCCAGCCGCTTTCCTTCATGGCGGCCACTGCGTCCGGATTGCGCGCCAAAGCTTTGGCCACACCGAACACGGTTGTGGTCATGCCAGCCTTTTCAAACAGGCGCTGCAAACGCCAGAATCCAACGCGACTCCCATATTCGTAAAGGCTTTCCATCTGCGCACAGCGCGCGCCAATAATGGACTTCGTCCCGACCATTTCAGACAGGAAAGCCTCCGACCCCGCATCTCCATGCAGGACCGAGTTTTCCGCGCCTTCTTCATAGTTGATGACGAACTGGACCGCGATCCGCGCGCCATTTGGCCATTTCGGATCAGGCGGCGTGCGGCCATAGCCGATCATGTCACGGGGATAAGTGTTTGTGCTCATCTATGCTACGCCCCCATCAAACCGTTGGCGGATCAAGGCTGATCAGTTCTTCAGTGTCATAGGACAACAGGCTTTCCAGATGCTTCTCACCGTCTTCAACAAACAGGTCACGCGCAATACCGCGCGTCAATTTCTCAACGCCAAAGCGCATGCCGCTGATGGATGCTCCTGAAAGACCCATGCTGGGCATGGACGCAAACGTGAAATTGTAGATTGCTGCCAGCATCGGTGCCTTCGGATCGGCCGGATCTTTCGGCAGGAACTGGAAGCGCTGACCCAGATACGGATGGCTGGACAGAAGCGTGCTTTCTTCCCCTTCTGGCGCCGTGAAATGGTCGCTCCACAGCATGACGGAGTCCGCAAAATCCTGCGTTTCCGGACGATGCTTCAGATCAATCGAGAAACCCGTACCAATAATCAGGAAGTCAAAGCGCATCTCGCCGTTGGGCGTTTCGACCACAATCTCATCGCCATCCGTACGCGCAGAATTCCACGGAGTACCGGGATGGAACGCAAAGTTCTCATGCTTGCGGCAACGCCAGAACGTATCCTGCGGCGGCGGCTGGTTCAGATTGTAGATGCAGCGCATGAAGCGCCAGCGGGTCAGATCCGGAAGCTCCGAGAAATGCGCGAGAAAGCCCGCGTTTTCCATCCAGCGGTACGGATTGATAGCTGGAATCTTCGTACGACGCAGACACAGGTCCACACGGGCCACACCGGATTCCAACGCCGTCGCAGCATTATCAAAAGCGGATGCACCAGCACCCAGAACGCCGATCCGCTTACCTTTCAGAGCGGCGAAATCAATATTCTCATGCGTATGGGCATAAACCGGCTTCGGAAGATTGTCTGAAATGAACGGCGGGACAAACCATGCTCCACCACCGTCAATCCCCGTAGCCAGAACCATCCGGCGCGCCCAGCGCTTCGTCTCAACACCGGCAGCGTTCCGGAAGGTTAGACGCAGCAGGCCGTCCGTCCACTCCACATGCACCAGTTCCTGATCGTTGACGACCGGCAGTTCCAGGGTATCACGCACCCAGTCCAGATAAGACTGCCAATCATGCCGTGAGATCTTGTCGAGCGACTGCCAGGCTTCCTTGCCATATCGCGCTTCATACCAGGACTGTGGCGTCAAATTGGGAACACCCAGATCCGGACCCGTCACATGCTTTGGCGTCCGCAGCGTGATCATTCGAGCAAATGTCACCCAAGGGCCTTCCCCACCCTTCGATGCACGCTCAAAAACCTGTGCATTCGTCACACCCTGACGACGCAGTCCGAAACAGGCCGTCAGGCCACCCTGTCCGCCGCCGATGATGGCAACATCCAGAACATCTTCCCCATCTTTCTGAACCGGAATATTCCAATTCCCCGTCGCATACCTGATCTTCGCCAGATCCTCATGAACCTGCGCCGAAAGGGTGGCCAGGCCGTCAGTCGGGGAGGAGGAACGTGTCATGAGCATCTTATCCTAAAGAACAGGCACAGGATCGTGGTCTTTCATAAGAAATGACCAGAGTTTCTTCCTATGTCAAAATGACAGGGTTCACCTGCCGCTCTGAAGTGTTTCATAGAGGGGTAATCTCGTATATCTCAGAAAAACGTCCCTGCCGTTCTCGAAAAAAGAGCGTATCCCATGCCGGTTTTTTCCCGCTTCCTTCGCTACTTCCTGTCCGTTGCCCAATACGGCTCGATCCGGAAGGCCTCTGAACATCTGCGGATTGCGGCATCTGCCATCGATCGTCAGATCCTGCACGGTGAGGAAGCTCTCGGCACCCCCCTCTTCGAACGGCTGCCCAGCGGCTTGCGACTGACCGCTGCTGGCGAACTCCTTTACACCAAAGGCAAGCAGTGGACGCGGGAGATGCAGGAAGTCCGCACCCAACTGGAAGATATGCGCGGATTAAGACGGGGACAGGTGGACATCGCTCTGCCAGATGCTCTGACGACAGGATTTCTGCCGCGCATTCTCAAAGACCTCCGAAAAAGCCATCCAGGCATCACAATCTGCACTCACGTTCTGGATAACGCTGTCATTCAGCAGGCCCTCATCAGCGGAGACGTTGATTTTGCGCTTCTCCTGAACCCAACACAGGCCCGTGGCCTGCTGGTCCGAACCCATATCGATTATCCTTTAGGCTTCGTCTGTCTTCCCGACCATCCGATTGCCCAACACAAGGACGCCCGCTTCAGCATCTGTGCTGAATACCCGATGGTTATGCCGCAGCAGCCTCTTGCGTTGCAGCGACAGATTGAAATTCTGGAAATTGACAGCAATGTCAGCGTCCAGCCTGCAGCATCCTCCGATAATATCCAGATGATAAAGTCACTGGTTCTGGAGGGCGTCGGACTGGGAATTCTCAGTCGTCTGGATGCCATGAAGGAAATTCTCAGTGGCGAACTGGCTTTTGTCCCCATTTCAAACCGGGACGTATCCCCACTGACACTCGCTCTATGTGTAGATCAGGCGCGACAACTTTCCGGAGCCGCGAGACTGGTGATTGCAGAAGTGGAAAAAACCTTCCTACACCCGACAGAGATATAACTTCAGAAGCAGCATGCTGAACGACAAACTCCACACCGCGTTAGGAAGGGCAGGCATAAGCCAGAACATCTAAGGACAATCCTATGTCTTTTCTCAGGATATTTTCTGCCAGCGCCCTCATCTGCTGTCTGTCAGGAAGCGGCGCCCTCGCACAGACGACTGCCGACATTCGAATTGTTCAGGGCGGAGAGAATGTTGTCTGGAAAGCTGCGCCTCCCATGTTCCCAAGTGGAACACGTATGTCCTTCCTGTACGGAGCCTCAGACAAGCCTGGCCCCTTTACCATGCGTGTTATGATGCCCGCAGGGTCAACCATTCCACCCCATACGCACAACATGGATGAAATGCTCACGGTCCTGGCAGGCAGTGTGCATCATTACATTGGCGAGAGCATCACAGCGAACGATGAAAAAATCCTGACAGCCGGAGGGTTTGTTCATCTCCCTCCCAATGTTCCGCACGCACTCAAAGCGGGCACACAGGGCGCCATTGTGCAGGTTTCGGGAACAGGCCCATTTACCATGACCTACGTGAACCCACAGGATGATCCGCAGCATACAAATCGTTAAGACCAGTCAGACAAAAAAAGCCCTGCTTCACATGTGAAAGCAGGGCTTTTTATATCAAAATGAGCTGAGAACTTAGTGGCCAATAATTCCCAGAACCAGACCTGGCGTCAGTATCTGCGGTAACACAACTTCCGATCCATGCGCTGGATAATAAACATAGAGCGGAACGCCATCGCGCCCGTGGGCTTTCAGGTAAGCGGAAATTCCAGCGTCCTTGTTGGTCCAGTCGCCCCTGAGATAAGCGACATGCCGCGCACTGAACGCCTTACGGACAGAGTCCACATCAAGCGCCACCCGTTCATTCACCATGCAGGTAATACACCAGGACGCCGTCATATCGACAAAAACCGGCTCTCCCTTTGCACGAAGGTCTGCCAGCTTCTCACTTGAAAACGACTGAATTTGATTGCCAGCTGACGTGGCAGGAGACGTCGCTGTTGCAGATACCGGTTCGGCAAGACTACGGGACAAGCCTGCCCCACATACGACCATGCACAGAACGGCTACAACACGGCAGAAGAAAACCGTGCCCCGTCCACCTTCCCGCATCGCGCGATGCTGTCCTATGCCGTAGATCCAAGCTGCAAAGCCCAGCAACACAAGACCGCCGCCTGCCACGACTACGAAATTCACACCGCGCTCAATCGTCGCCACCCACAGCAACCATACGCAGGTTGCCAGAAGCGGGAAGGCCAAGGCCTGCTTCAACACACCCATCCATGCTCCTGGCTTTGGCATCCGCGACGCCAGACCGGGAACACTTGCCACCAGCACATAGGGAGCTGCCAACCCAAGCCCCATGGAAAGAAAGACCAATAGCCCCATCACAGCGGGGCCACCCAAAGCTCCTGCAATGGCGACTCCCATAAACGGAGCCGTGCAAGGCGTCGCGACGATGACAGCCAATAGCCCCGTCATCATGTCGCCAGCATGGCCTGCCCCGTGTGGATGCAACTGACCTAACCGCCCCGCGCTGATTTCAAAGACGCCAAGCAAGTTCAGAGCCATGCCAAACAGCAGCCAGCATACACCAACCACAAATCCCGCTGATTGGAACTGGAAGCCCCATCCAGCTGAAGATCCGGCGAGGCGCAGTCCGATCATCAGAAGACCAAGAACTGCGAAGGCTCCTGTAACGCCCAGCGTATAAAACAGTGCACTCTGCAACTGCACACGTCGCCCAACGCCGCCCATTTTGGCCAGTGACAAGGCTTTCATGGCCAGAACCGGGAAAACACAGGGCATGAGATTGAGGATCAGGCCGCCGACAAAAGCAAACAGCATCACACGGAGCCAACCGGCACCGGTTGGTACGGCGTCTGCAGTAGGTGCGGGCGCCGCTGCGGCATCTTCTACCTTGGTTGGACCCACCGTCTGTTCAGCAGAAATTTGGATCGGGCTTTCCTGACCAGCCTCATCCTTCAACACGACCAGCCCCTTAAGCGGCGCATCCCGATGAGCGGTTTTCAGAAACTTCAGGTGAAGAGAAAGCTCGTCTTTGCCAACGTTCAGCGGCTGCGGTGCAACCTGATCAATCAGGCCACCTTCTTCCGGCAAAAACCAGGCTTCCGACACTGCTGTAGAAGACAGTCCTCTGCCTTCAAGCGTCAGGACACCCTCTGCAGAAACATGCGCCTTGAAGGGAGACGGAATCGGCATTTTCGCGTCTGCGGCCTGAAACAGGCCAGCCTGAGCGCCTTCAGGAGCGGGACCGGAAGACGCAGGCAGTGTCAGCGAAAAATCACCGCTTTCAGGAATGCAGACTTCGGCACAAACAAGCCATTCTGCATGTGCATGAAGTGTGGTCCCGCCAGTCCCTTTTAAGGTCAGACTGGCTGGAAGCAGCACATCTCCGACATAGGCGTAGGACATGAGACCGCCTTCACTCAGGCGAACTGGCATCGGCCAGTGGATGTCCGAAGTCTTGCCAGTTGCCCCGCCCTGCGCCGTTACATCAAGCGTCGGAGTGTCCCCGGCATCTCCAGGGTTGATCCAGTATGTGTGCCAGCCCGGTTTGAGTTGCAGCCTCAAACCAACACGCAATGACTGGTCCGGACCGATGGAATCACGGTCAGTAACCAGAGTTGCCGTATCATTGGCTGAGACGACAGCGGGGCTTTCCGCTGCAATAGACGCCCCATTGACAGCAAGACCACATATCCCCGCTGTAAGCAGGGCCAACAGACTTAACACACGACGCAAGGTAGTCTCATTCCCTCAGGACAAAACAGGACAGCCTGCATAACACTCTATGTCTGAGAAAACAGTGCTTTTCCGCAAACAGGACTAAATAAATCCTGTTTTATGGTTTTTGTCTCAGGGAATCAGTTTCTCCGCTCTCAGGCGCTCAAACAAATCAGAGAACGAGTCTGGCGTATATTGCCACCCGTCAAACCCTGCCAGACGGCTCTTGGACATGTCCGTCACACATTCGACAGGACGCCCCAGATCCGCGTCCGTATGCCAGGCAGACGCAAGGTGATCGATCCGACTTTCGGTCAGGCCATATTTCTCAGTAATCTGCGCCCACAAGTCTCCATCTTGCGACAGTATTTCTTCAAGATCTGTCGCGTGACCGGGATAAGGTGCAGCTTCCAAACCAAACCATGCAGCAAGGCGGGGCCACAGCCACTTCCAGCGAAACACATCCCCGTTCACCACGTTGAAGGCTTCATTCCATCCGCTTTCAGATGTTGACGCCCAGAGAAGCTGCCTGGCCAACTGACGGGCGTCAGTCAGGTCGGTAAGGCTATCCCACTGTACAGGCGAGCCAGGAAAAACGAAGGGACGTCCTGTTTCACGGCAGATCGTCGCGTAAACAGCCAAAGTGCTCCCCATATTCATCGCATTGCCAACTGCATATCCGATGATGGTGTGGGGACGATGTACGCTCCAGGAAAAGCCGTATTTTTCCGCTGCGGCAAACAGCACATCTTCCTGATCGTAATAGAAATTAGCCAAGGGTAGACGCGGCATGTCCTCCCGGAATGGCGTCTGGGGTGGCTCACCTGAAGCATAAGATTCAAATGGCCCAAGATAATGCTTCATACCCGTTGTAAGCGCAGCGTGCTCAAGCCTCTCTGGCGCAGGAAGTGCCTCAAACACATTGCGGACCATCGCGGAATTAACGCGACAGTTTTCTTCTTCCGTGGGCTGACGAAGCCAGGAACAGAAAAAAACGTGTGTGGGCGTCAGATTCTTCAGGGCCAACTTAAGGTTATTCAGATCCAACAGGTCTGCCGCAATCGCCAGAGCACCGGCCATGTCGTGTCGGGGCCGGCGCGCCAGGCCATGAACAGTCCAGCCTTCGGCAACGAGACGTGTCGCGAGCGTCTGGCCAACAATTCCAGTCGATCCAACAACAAGAGCAATACGGGACATCAGGGTCTCCTTCCCGAAAAGTGGTTCGCTCTTCATTTGAGCCCTTGGCGTTAACAGTTCCAGACGGCACCATACTGTGCCCTGGATACCAAAAAGTTCCCAGGAAATGACAACTTCCCTGCCGGCCCACTATCGCCAGGCTCCCTTTGACGAAGACTGCGCGCCACGCCGGGTTTTGAGACTTTTCAGCGGGAAATGGACGACCATGATCCTCCATACGCTCCACCTTCTGGAAGGAAGTTCACGCCCCGGTCGCCTTCAGCGGAGCATTCCTGATCTTTCAAAAAAAAATGATGACCCAGACATTAAGAGAGCTTGAAGAAAAAGGACTCGTCTGTCGTGAGATCCACCAGATCATGCCGCCCAATGTGGAATACAGTCTGACATCTCTCGGGAAGGTCTTCGGCGAGCCCATTGAACAACTCTACTTGTGGGGGATCGATCATGCAGATGCGCTGGAAGCGCTGGGGGCCAATGAACGCCGGGCAGTAGCTGCAGACACTCTGATGGAAGCTGCAGAATAACGCATCACATTTTGGACAGGGGACCTCATCCTGTGGCACTCCTGCTTGAAAAGGGCCTTCCCGGCCAAAAACAGACCTCACCTTGCGCGGACATGCTCCGGTCTCAAGGCATATCAAGGACATTTCAGAACGATGTGTTCCCCTTCATGGCCCGTCCAGTCACGAACACCCCGTCAAAAGAAACGCCATTCCTTCATGGCCTTTCTGGTTTTCCTGACGGCCCTGCTGGCAACACCCTTCAGCTGGGCAGAAACAACACCTGCAAAAGCCGCAGAGGCAACAGTCAGCCCCACGTCGGCTCCCCTGTCGGCTCAGGAAGCCCAGCAGCTTCTAAATGTTCTGAATGACCCCAAACAACGTGACAGCTTCACACACACGCTCTCGCTCATGGCGCGTGGTGTCAAACAGACAGACACGCCCGCGGCAAGCCCGGCATCCAAAGCCGCGACCATGCCGGACGTGTCACCAGAGATTGATAACGGTCTGAAGAGCGTTCGTACGCAGTCCTTGGGATATGTTCACAACTTCCTGAACCTCTTCAGTGACCTGGGGCTGGTCGGCCACTGGTTCAGGTCACAGATGCTGTCGGCAGAGACGCGCGCGCCAATCCTGCATGCATTTGGAATTGCCGCGCTGGTTATCGCGTGTGGTCTGGGGCTTGAACGGACCATCGCGCTGATGCTGCGCAAACCGCTCCAGAACCTGACGCTCAAGGCACAAGCGCGGGAAGTCCGGAACATTCAGGCGCTTCCTGAAACCGATCCGGCACCTCGCCCAGCGGGCACCGAAGCCCACAGCAACTCCAGCCAGACCCGTGCAGAAGACCAGAGACGTCAGGTTGAGACGCTCCGTTTCCTGTCCCGTATTCCTTACGCTCTGGGTCACTTTTTGCTCAAAGCCCTGCCCGTTCTGGCATTCCTGCTTCTGGCAGCTCTGGCGGTACTGGTTCTGCCCCTGACTGAGCGAACGGTGAACGTTATCCTGACGCTCGCATATTCTTATGCCGGCGCACGCACGCTCTACCTTCTGGTCGAGACGGGCCTCACTCCACGATCACCGACCATCCGGCTCCTGCCAGCGAGCACGCCGACAGCCTTCATGGTGACACGGTGGTGGAACGTACTGGTTGCGGCTCCCGCCATTGTCATCTGCCTCTCTGAACTTGGCGCACAGTTCAATCTGGCCCCCCGTGGGACGGATGCCATGATCAGAGCCGTCGTTCTTGTTGAACACGTGCTGATCGCCGCCTTCATCTGGCGCATCCGTCACATTGTCAGCAATGCGCTTCAGCCCAGCACGGTTGGCAAGAAAACAGGAATGTGGACGGTTATTGCCGCCATCACGCGCCTGTGGTGGGTGCCTGCCATGTTCCTGGATATTTCCCTCTGGATTGTCTGGGCAGCCCATCTGCAGGGCGGCTACGCCTGGATTCTCAAAACGACAGGCGTCACGATCGGTGTGCTCGTAGCCTCCCGTCTGGGTGCGGTTCTGGCCTACGGGCTTCAGGACCGGTTTTTCCGCGTCAATCCACAGCTTGTGGAGCGGTTTCCGGAACTTCAGAAACGCGCTGACCGATACTACCCTGTTGCACGCATGGTGCTGACGGGGGCCATTCTGTTCCTCACGTTGGTTGCCATCACAGAAGCATGGGGCCTGCCAACCTTCGGCTTCTTCATCAAGAATGCCCTGGGCCGTCGTTTGATGGATACCGCACTGACGATGCTGATTGCCGCGACTGTGGCTGCTGCAATCTGGGAAATAGTCAACATCATGCTGAACCGGCAGCTCTCGTCTTTCGAGACTTCAGGCCAGCGTTCCCGAGCAACCCGCCTGCGTACGGTGATGCCGATCATCCGCACCGTTCTTCTGGCCATCATCATCATCATCGTTGCCGTGACGACACTCTCGCAGATCGGCATCAACGTAACGCCCCTTCTGACCGGTGCTGGCATCCTTGGCGCAGCCATCGCCTTCGGTTCCCAAAGTCTGGTGAAGGACTTCATCACGGGCTTCTTCATGCTCGTCGAAGACGCAATCCAAGTCGGTGACTGGGTGACGACAGGCGGCGTCTCGGGAACGGTAGAAAACCTGTCAATCCGGACTGTGAAGGTGCGCGACATTACAGGCGATCTGCACATCATCCCGTTCTCGTCCGTCTCCTCCATTGCCAACACGGCGCGCGGCTACAACCAGATCGTCATCAAGCAGCAGCTTGATCTGTCGGAAGACCTGCCACGCGTCTCTGCCATCATGGAAAAAGCCGTCAAGGAAATGCGTGCTGATCCGGTTTTCGGGCCGATGATCCTGTCCGACTACACAGATCTGGGCGTAGATCAGAGCGACAGCGGAGGCGCCACCCTGATTGGCAGCATCCGAACCACTCCGATGATGAAATGGAAGGTCAAACGCGAATTCAACCGTATCGTGACCAACCGCTTCGCAGAAGAAGGCGTCAAATTTTATACGCCGACGGCTTACACCACCACACCGCCAGGCAACACCATGCAGTTCAAGGTCGCCAATGACACAGGACCGCAGCCCGTTCAGCCTTCACCTGAGAAAGCCTAATCCCTGTAGAAGGCGTTTCAGAAGTTTGGAAAGAGCGTAAAGCTGACCAGAGACAGGTAAAATATCACTGCCAGCAGAATATGGCACATGTAAAGCGGGGCAATCACATAGCCCCGCCGCCTTGCCCATCCCATGAGAAGACCAAAGGCAGCAACGGCCACGGCTAAAGCGACATTCAGCATAAGTCGGCTGTCACCATTCGCCAGTGCGACAATCATAAAAACCGCGCCGAGCAGGGCAAACCCGACATGGACCGGCAGCAGAGCCTTCAACGGACGCTTACTCCGGAGAACGCAAAGGCCGAGCCATACGCCTGCAATAACCGTTAAAGTGAAGCACAACATCGAAGCAATCAACATCTTCGATTCACCTTTTCTCTCATGTCTTTCCGGACATTACCGGATCTGGGAACAAAATGCTTGCAAGTATTCGTGCGCACATCATGCGCCTCATATCAGAGCGACACACAGAGCGTCTTTCCGGGACGCCCTCTCGAAGAGATCCTAATCGGTCCACACTCACAGACT
This sequence comes from Gluconobacter sp. P1D12_c, assembly GCF_018812105.1. Taxonomy (NCBI): domain Bacteria; kingdom Pseudomonadati; phylum Pseudomonadota; class Alphaproteobacteria; order Acetobacterales; family Acetobacteraceae; genus Gluconobacter; species Gluconobacter sp. P1D12_c. The sequence goes on along the minus strand of NZ_JACSIQ010000006.1, from coordinate 202,954 downwards.
TCGCCTATAGCGCCCGGCATCACGCGAAGTGAAACCAGAAACGACAATGGTCAAACGCCAGCGCAGACAAAGACGCTCTGATCTCTGCAATAAAAAAAGCCCGGCATCTCTGCCGGGCTTTCAACAATAGAGACATCAACTGACGTCTCCATCATCGCTCATCTCAGATCAGCGCAGAATGCCAGTGTGACCCACACTGTAACGGCCTGGCTGGGGCCAGACGGTCAGGCCATGTGGCTCTGCTCCAACAGGGATCTTGCGGACAGCACCCGTGTCCGTGTCGATGGCATAAACCACATCGTCAAAGCGACCAGACAGCCAGAGCAGTTTGCCGTCAGCACTGACATTGCCCATATCCGGGCTGCCACCACCCGGAATCATCCAGGTCTTGATGACCTTGTCCGTCGCGAAATCGATGATGGACACTCCACCCGGACCACCGCGCTTGCCGTGAATGCGATGGGAACCGCGGTTCGCCACATACATGACCTTGCCATCACGGCTCGGATACAGGCCATGCGTGCCGATACCCGTTGGGATGAAACCGGTTTCCGTAAAGGAGTCACCATCCACGACGAACACACCGTCAGCCATCATGTCGGCAACATAGAACTTATGCCCGTCTGGAGCCGTCAGAATATCCTGCGGCATTCCACCCTTGGACAGCTTCAGCATACCGATCATCTTCAGGTTCACGGTATCGACCTTGGCAACATAACCCCCAAACTCGCAGGTGAAGATCGCGTACTTGCCGTCAATGGAGAAATCAGCGTGATTGACGCCTTTGCACTCCGGCGTCTCGACTGAGCCCTTTAGCTCCATCGTGTGCGGGTCGCGGAAATCAAGACGCTTGTGGGCTTCAGCTACCGTGATCGCGTACTTGCCATCCGGGGTGAAGTACATGTTGTACGGATCATCTACTGCGATATTTGCGCCGGGCTTTGCGGTCGCAGGGTCGATCGGCGTCAGGGAGCCATCCGGACGTCCCTCACTGTTGTTGGTTACCCAAAGCGTCCGCAGATCCCAGGATGGCACGACGTGCTGCGGGGAGCGACCAACGGGGTAGGTATCCACAACCTGAAAAGACACCGGATCAATAACGGAGACGCTGTTCCCACGCAGATTCGGGACATAAACCCGCGCCGGATCATGAGCGATCGCCGGGGAAATATGGGACGGCGTGGTCTCGCTATAAATATTGTGCGGATCAATCACGGCGGGCATGCCCGGAATGGTCTGCACCGCATCTGAAGCAACCGGAGCGGCCACAGGAACAGATGCGACAGCAGGTGCTGGCGCTGAGACAGGCACCATAGCTGGCGGAGCTGCTGGAGCCGCGGGGGCCGGAGGTACAGGAATCGGTGCACTTGCGTCCGCAGGAGCCGTGGTCTGGGCCTGCGCCGCAGAGGCTCCCAGCAGCGTAAGCGCCGCCAGAAGGGGGGTCTTAAAATTCATGGATGGCTCCTGTTGAAGGACTGAAGTGCCGTTACAGCGGTGCGTATCTGCATCTCTGTGCCGATACGTCCCAGTCCGGGCGTAGCCTGGCGCGGATCCCCGCCATAAACGCCATCGGTGACACTGGGTTTTGGAGCGGTGCGAAGCGCTTCCTGACGGACCAGGGACGGATCCACGGCCAGCATCAGGGACGTATCGCTCAGCTCCGCATGCATACCCACTTCTGCTGCATGGCCCTGCGCTTTCAGGGCATCAGCATACTGATGGGGAATAACTTCATAATAATCGCGCAGGTCCAGAACTGCTGCCTGACCCTTCCATCGCGTGTTCAACTCCTGGGCCACATGCACCATGGATGCCTGATAGCCCCCATGATCTCCGAGAAAAACGATTTTCCGGAAACCCTGCACACGAAAGCTTTCAGCGGCACCTGTCAGCATTCCTTCGAACACGGCAGGTGGCACAGAAATCGTTCCCGGAAAACGCATGTGAGAAGTTCGCGGGGAGGTTGAACCTTCCGGCACATAAGCAATGACGGGGGCTACAAACGTCTGCCCGGCCTGTCTGGCAATTTCGTCAGCCAGAACCTGCGCCCGCACATTATGCTTGCCGACAGCCATGTAAGGCCCGCTTTGCTCCGTACCACCGACAGGAATGATAATAGTATCCGTACCGCCATGAACGGAGCGGTCGATTTCCGTCCAGGTGTGGCAGGCGAATTCAACTTGTGCCGCCGTTCCCGAGCAATGCATCACGGCTTGCCCGAATGCCAGCGGAGCCATACCAATCCCCAGGCCAAGCATCGCACAGACGGAGCGCAATAGACGGGGATAAATCGGCATAAGACGGGCATCTCTGAAAATGGTCGTCTTTCCCTACTCCATCCGGGGGTATGTTTTCCAGAGCACCCCGTCTTTTCGCTCTCATAAGATACAGTATAGAGAGCGGTATGCCTTTTCCTGTTTCTTATGACCCCGATGCGGTCGACAGTGCCGCCCATCTGATCCAAGTCGCGCTGACGCCGGTTTTCATGCTTTCGGGCATTGGAACACTGATCAACGTCTTCAACACACGTCTCGCCCGCGTGGCAGACCACCTCGAAGACGTGCGAAAAAAACTGGCCACTCCACCTTCCGACACCAACACGCCAGACCCGTTTTATACACCCGCGCGACTGGCAGCCCACGAGCTCAGACTCCATCGACGAATCTTCGTTCTGGATGCAGCCATCATGCTCAACGCGATCGGCGGGGCCTCGACCTGCGGCGCGGCAATGGCTCTTTTTGTCGGCTCACTGCGCGATGCAAGCACGTCCACATGGCTGCTAGCCTTTTTCGGCATAGCTCTGGCTTGCACTGTTGGCGCTCTTTTCTTCTTTCTGGCAGACACGCTTCTCAGTTGGCACGGGCTACGACGCGACGGGCTTTCTCTTTCGTCCCCCAAGAAAAATTGAGGACTTGCGTAATTTTATTGCGCGAATGTGTCGGTTCCCAAATTTTGATGCCCTAAATTGCCATGGACGCGACAATAGAACACCCCTGAACTGAAACGTGAAATAATCGCTGTTTCAGGTCAGGGGAGTGCATTTCATGAATTGCAGCAAAGTTCTGGCAGGGATTTATGCGTTAAACGCAGGTCTGATCCCGCATCTTCATTTATTGCTTTGAAAGTGGTTTCTGGAGTTTCTCCCGTCCCACGCCATCAACGGCAAGTAAAACGGAGAAAATTTCCATGACGTCCATGACCCTGATCCACCTGATCGGCCTGCCAACCAATCTTCTCGCCCAGTTCTCAATGGTCGCATTCGTGCCTGTTATCGGCGCTCTGATGATCGCTACTGTTGCAGCTGACCGCGTTTCTTCCAAAGGCTGACATTCAGCCTTTGGTCACGCCTTGGCTCTTCACGAGCAGGGCTTCAGTGACGAACGGATAAATAGGAGTTCGGATCCAGACGACGACGCCACAAGTCGCTGATCCAGCAGCCCATGATTCCGATCATCATACCCACTGATGTGGACCCGATCCAGTGTGACGGTAGCAGCGCCATTAAGACGCCTGCACCTCCTGCGATGGTCCAGTTCAGTGTACCAATCAGGGCAGATGCTGCTCCTGCCTGATGCCCGTGATGCGTCAGGGCCAGAACACCAGCGTTTGGCCCGACAAATCCGAGCGACGACGTCGTACAGAAGATCAGGATACAGAGTATCCAGGGATTTTGTGGCCCGACCAGCCCCAGCGAACAGATCAGCACACCAAGCAGTGTGAAAGTCAGAACAGCCAGCATTCCGTATTCCATGACTCTGGTAAACAGAAAGCGCTGCGCCATCCGTGCATTGATCTGTGATCCAATGACGAAGCCTACCGCGTTCAGCCCGAAGAAGATGGCGAACAGACGCGGCGAAAAATGCAGAATGCCTTCAAAAAGAGCCGGGGCATTGGAAAGATAGGCAAACATCGTAAAGGTGCCGAAGCTCGCAACCATGGCGGCAGAGCAGAACAGTGGCTCTGTAATCAGGCCCCAATACCGGGTGACCACTCCTGTAAAAGGAAGCGCAAACCGCTTCTCTGGTGGAAACGTGTCTGGCAGCAGGAACCACGTTCCAATGAACAGCAACACTCCGAACCCTGCGCCAACCCAGAAGATCAGTCTCCACTCCCCCAGATCCAGCAGAAAACTGCCGATGGAAGGTGCCAGAAGCGGTCCGAGACCAAAAATTAGCATCAACTGGGACATCAGCTTCACACCAGCCGGCCCGGTGGCAACGTCCCGCACCATGGCTCGTGGCGCTACCGACGTTGTCGCCCCTCCCATGGCCGCGATGAAACGCAGAATGCAGAACAGGTGAAAATTTGTGACTACGGCCAGTAGAGCAGAGGCAATCACATACACCACCAGCCCCAGCAGAAGCGGTAATTTACGACCATAGCGGTCACAGAGGGGCCCCAGTGTAAACTGCCCGATCGCCAATCCAGCGAGCCAGGCTGTTAGCGTCAACTGGGCTGAACCAGCTCCCTGCCCCAGATCATGTTCCAGCATGGGAAATGCTGGCAGATACATATCTGTCGAAACCGGCCCGAGAATGAAAATAAGACCGATCAAAATCCGAACGACCGGCGAAAGGGTCGTTACAGGAGCATCAGGGGTGGAGGAAGTGGACAAAAGTACACCACGTCATGGGAGGGCGATAAACAGGAAAACGGGCCCCTCGTTAAAGAGAAGCCCGTTTCGGTACTCAACGCCTTTTTATGCGCCCTGACCATCCCCGAAAAAGCAGAAACGATCAGGAAACCAGGGAAGACTGGAAGATTATTTCCCCCAGCCAGCCAGCACGCTGTCCTTCACACTCTTCGGAAGGCCAACATAATCAAGGCGGGCATTGTCCGCGTCACCGTTCTGGAAACCCCAGGCGAAGAAGTCACGAACAGCCTTGGCTGCCTTTGCATCCTTCGGGTTCGTCGGAACCAGGACGAATGTTGCAGTCACGATAGGCCAAGCGCCTGCGCCAGCCGTGTCGAGCAGGTTTACAGCATAATGATCAGCATGAACCCAGTCAGCAGCGTTTGCTGCTTCCACGAAGCTCTTGAGCGTCGGGGAGACGAATGCACCCGTATGGTTCTTCATCTGGGCAATATTCAGATGGTTCTGTGCAGCATAGGAATACTCGACGTAACCGATGCCGCCTTCGGTCTGCTTGACCATTGCTGCCACACCGTCGTTGCCGCGAGCGCCAGAGCCACCCGGCCATGCGATTGACGTGCCAGCACCCAGCTTCTGCTTCCACTCAGGGGAAACCTGGGACAGATAAGACGTAAAGACAAAGCTCGTGCCAGAACCATCCGCGCGATGAACCGGCGCGACATCCGTTTCCGGCAGCTTCAGACCCGGGTTCAGGGCCTTGATGCGGTCGTCATCCCATTCCGTGATTTCGCCATCATACAGGGCAGCAAGCGTCGGGCCGTCCAAACGCAGGCTGCCTGGCTCGATTCCAGGAACGTTGGCGACAACGACAATGCCGCTCATCACAGTCGGAAACTGATACAGGTGTTCAGCAGCCAGACGATCGCCAGCCATCGGCTTGTCCGAAGCACCGAAGTCGACGGTACGGGCGATAACCTGATCCTGGCCAGCGCTGGAGCCGACACTCTGATAGTTCACGTTGACGCCGATCTGCGTCTTGGCTCCAGCACCCCATGCCCCATAGATAGGAGCAGCAAAGCTGGAACCTGCACCCGTGATTTCCGCAGCACGGGCGGAAGACAGCGAGACAGAACCAAGGGCCGTCATTGCGACAAAACCGAAAAGCGCGAGCTTGTTCTTAATCATGATGATCCCTAACCGGGCATTGGTAAACGGAGTTATGTACTAGCCCCAGCCCTTCAAGGGAAACAGGGGGAGCCTCATGATAGTTTCATGACAGGCTCAGAGGGCCTGATGCACAAATATCACACCCATTTTTCATTCCCCCAAAGAGCCAAATAACGGGGGAAATTCGTCCTTTCCTAAAAGACACATATTTTCAAAGAGATGACAGGTTTTGTCATAAATGAGTCTTTTTCCCGTCATGAAACCTTCCCACTCTTCGAAAAACGGAATCAGATACCTCCGCTGTGGATCACCTGCCATTCATGCAAGGACGCACCACGGCAATGACTTTTTCTCTCCGAAGAACAACTGCTCTTCTGGCGACTTCGACCCTGATGTCTCTTGGAATATTCGCTGGACAGGCACACGCGGCTGACCAGATGGAAATCATGGAACGTCAGATCCACGCGATGCAGGCGCAGTTGAATGCCCTGAAGAAAGAGCATAACGACGAGATCAAGCGGGCCAAAGCCGTCCTTGCCCGCCAGCGTGAAGAGGCTGAAAACAACCCTTACGGTCAGCGCAGCAGCTACATCGGTTCACACCAGCAATCCACAGCGCCGCTGATCACCGTGCGGCAGGGCACAGGTGGTCCGGACAGTGGCCGCCCGGCGTCAGACCGTGCAGATATCACCTCTTGGGCTGACTTCCAGCGCGCAACGTCCCAAGACGAAGAAGTTACCGTCGGTGGCGTGAAAATCGGCTTTCCGAAGGGCCGCCCCACCATCCAGTCTTCTGATGGAGCTTATGCGCTCTCCATCGGTTTGGCCTTCCATGAAGACTTTGGCGGGTTCTTCAATTCGGGCCCACGCCGTGGTGAAAGCCGTGGCGCTTTCAATAGCTTTACCTCCAACATGCGCCGTCTGCGTATTCCGTTCATGTTCCGCTACAAGAACTGGGTTGCAGCTGTTACGCCTGACTTTGGTGCGAACCATAACGACGGTTATGTAGGACTCTATGAAGGCAACCTGAACTACACGGGCTTCCGCAATACAATCCTTACCGCCGGTTACTTTCAGCCTCGCGTGACGGAAGAGGACTCCGAGAGCTCCAACGACTTCTTCACGCTTGAACGTCCGAGCATTACCGATATGGTCCGCAACATCGCTGCTGGCGATGCCCGTTTCAGTGTTGGCGGACTGCATTATGAAAAGCGTTGGTGGGTCGCAGGGTACTTCACGGGCCAGGAATGGGGCCACCGCAATGGCTCTGACAACGGCAGCACCTATTATGGTGGCGGCAGCAGCAACACCGTTGACAGCCAGACAGGCGGAACACTTCGTGTTGCAGGCCGCCCGGTTGCAACGAAGGACTGGGATGTCCACGTGGGCGTCTCAGGCATTTCCGCATTTCGCGTAGCCTGCAACACTGGAACGAGCACCACCTCCTGCTCGCGCTCCACGTCCTTTGGTCAGCGTCCTGAATTTGATATAGGTGAAGCCAACCTCGCTGGAACGGGCACGATCAGCAATGCCGCACAGGTGTGGGCTGCCGGTCCTGAACTGGGCGTTCGCTGGAAGCGCCTGATCGTCAAGGGTGAATACTATCATGTTGGCGTTCAGCGCTCTGGTGCAGGCCTGAAGTCTGCTGGCTTCCAGGGCTGGTACGGCTCCGCAGCTTACACGATCCTCGGCGATCCACGCATGTACAACTATAAGGAAGGCGCGTTTGGTGCCCCTGGCGTCAAGTCTTCTGAAGAGTTCAACCCTGCTCTCAACCAGTGGGGCGCTCTTGAAGTTGTTGGCCACTACAGCGTGATCGACCTCAACAGCAACCTGAACGATCCCAATCCAAGCAATGTCATCCGCGGTGGTCAGCAGACTGTCTGGACGGGTGGCCTGAACTGGTACCCCAACCGTCATTTCCGCTTCATGCTGGATTACAGCCACTTTATCGTGTCCCGCAGCATGCAGGCGACTAACCTGTACGGTCGCACTGGAAACTCTATTGCAGCCCGAATTCAGGCTGGTTTCTAACACTTCACCTTTTCTCAGACAGGCGGGGCGGATCATGGATCCGACCCGCCTTTTTCATTTATGGAGCATGAGACAAGAACAATATCGTCCGCAGCAGCCAGCTTCCTGTCGCACAATGACACGCACCTCATTGTGGTTTCTGTCTAAAGTAGTCGGCCTTCGCTTGTATTACGCTTGCGATATTGGCCCCGACAGACGAGCTGCCCCTCCAGGACGCCCTTTCGCTTATGTATGTCTCTTTGCCCCGTTTGAGTTCCCTCGCAGCAACGACCCTTTTATTATCTCTGGCTCCTGCCCTTTCCGCTTTCTCTGCCGATAGACTGGAAATCATGGAGCGCCAGATCCGGGCGATGCAGGCTGAAGTTCAGAAACTCAAGAAAGAGCGCAATGAGGAGATCAGGCAGGCACGGGCCGTCCTGGCACATCAGCGCGAAGAGACAGAAGCGAATCCCTACCGGCAACGCGCGGCCTTTCTCCCGCCTCCTCCCCTCCTTCAGGCCATGCCAGCGATTGCCCCACTTACAATCCGCAGGCCGGGTGCCCACCCGCAGGACACGCCGCCATCCGACCGCGGTATCGTGACATCATGGCGGGATTTCCGGGCCGCCACAGCTCAGGATGAGGAAGTCAGCGTTGGGGGGATCAAGATTGGCTTCCCCAATGGACGCCCGACCTTCAAGACATCTGATGGTGCCTACGCCTTATCCATCGGTTTGGCTTTTCAGGAAGATTTTGGAGGTTTCCCAAGCGTTTCACATAGGAATGGGGAGGACCGCGGCAACTTCAACAGCTTCACGTCCAACAGTCGGCGTCTCCGCATTCCGTTCACTTTCCGCTACAAGGACTGGGTCGCAAACGTTACGCCCGACTTTGGGCATGGCAATAATGATGGGCAGGTCGGCCTTTACGAAGCCAACATCAATTATGCTGGCCTCCACAACACAGTCCTGACCGTTGGATATTTTCAACCGCGTGTGACGGAAGAAGATGCGGAAAGTTCGAATGACTTCATGTTTGTCGAACGCCCGGCAATCATTGACCTTGTTCGCACGATCGCCGCTAACGATGCCAGATTCAGTGTCGGCGGCATGCACTATGCCGATCGCTGGTGGATTGGCAGTTACTTCACTGGCCAAGAATGGGGTAACCGCAACGAACGTGGTTATTACGCCAGCATCGGGGACAACATCACAGATAGTCAGACAGGCGGGACTTTCCGGGTCGCCGGGCGCCCGGTCGTGACCAAAGATGTGGACATGCATGTCGGCATCTCGTCCATTGCGTCTTTCAAGGTAGCAAAAAGCGCAACTGGCCGCAGTTACACCTTTGCTCAACGCCCGGAAATCAATCTGGGTGAATCCATTCTTATGACCACAGGCGCCATCAATAATGTTGCACAGCTCTGGTCGGCAGGGCCGGAGTTTGCATTGCGATGGAAGCGGCTTCTGGTCAAAGCCGAGTACTATCGCATCGGTGTCGAACGCTCTGGCGGCTTGCCCTCACTTGGATTTCAGGGATGGTATGGGGCCGTTGGGTACACGCTGTTTGGGAACCCACGACGATACAGCATTCAGGAAGGAGGATTTCTCGCCCCAGGCGTTTCTCCGGACCAGGAATTTGACCCGCTGCATGATCGTTGGGGAGCTCTGGAAATCGCAGCCCGTTACAGTGTGGCGGATCTAAACAGCCGCATCGGCGATGCCGATGGCGTCCGTGGTGGACAGCAGACTGTCTGGGCGACAGGCCTGAGCTGGTATCCCAATCGTTATTTTAAATTTATGCTAGACTATAACCACTTCATTGTCAGTCGCTCTTCCGCCACCGTTAACCTCTATGGTCGCAACGGGGATGCGGTCGTCGGACGCATTCAGTCAACATTCTGAACAGCATTCATTTGCAATCCAATGAAATGTTTCGGAAAATTATTTTTTCCAGACGAACTCTCCCGCTCCAGAGGTCTTCCAGTTATTGTAGAATTTTATATTCGGTATTTGGAAAGACTTTCTCTTGCTTAAATGGCTTCTTGGGGCGTTCCTCTGCCTTCTTGTCGTTTGTAGTGCGATCATCGGGGGCGGCTGGTTCTGGATCGACCAGAAAGATTTCGCTGCACTTGCGACCAAGAAGCTCGAAAAAGCCACAGGCCGAACGGTCACGATCGGTTCTCTACGCGTTCGCGCTGGACGCTGGATCACGATAGACGCCAAGGATCTGCATCTGGCCAATATTCCCGGAGGAAGCCGTCCAGATATGGTGAGTGTGGGCGCCCTGCATGCCAGGATAAGAGTGACCTCACTTTTGCATAGGCCAATTGAAACACGCGATGTCACGATTGACCACTTTTCAGGTCTTTTTGAACGAACGCCGGACCGAACACCTAACTGGCGCTTTAAGCCTCAAAAAACTTCCGATCATGCAGAGACCAAACACCTCGGCTCTGACAAGCCAGACCTGAGTTGGTTCCCAGGACTGCGTAACGCTACCATTAAGGACAGCGATGTCACTTATCGCTCCGCAAAGGGCTCTTCGTATCAAGTCGGCATGCAGCATGTGACTTTTCAGTCCGATAATGATGCATCACCTTTGATTATGACGTTTCAGGGCGCGTACAACGGCACTCCCGTTACGCTGGATGCCACCATGCAGCCGCTTAAGGTTCTACGCCGCGCGCCAGAGCCCTATGGGGCTAAAGCACACATTACTTCTGGCGATCTTGTCATCGATTTCGACGGCACCCTGACAGACGCTTTGAACTTTGATGGTGTGAACGGCAATATTGCCCTTTCCACACCAACTGCGTCGCCTGTGTTTGAACTTGCCGGGCTATCGGGTACTCACCCTGCTGTTCCACTGGCTCTTAAAGGAACCTTCAGCCATACCGGAGACAACTGGCATCTTACGAATGCCTCAGGCACCTTCCAGAACAGCAAAATAAAAAGTGGGACCTTTGATCTCAACGAGGGCGGTAACGGCAAGCCCGATATCATTGCGACAGACCTGAATCTGGGCCGCGTAGATCTCAATGATCTGAATAAAGCCCTGTCATCCGGAAAATCTTCCGGATCAACCGATATTCCGTTGATTGCCCCCGCCAATCCGGATCCGGTTCTGCACGTCAAACTCACTGCAGATGAGATCCTCTACAACGCCCTTACATTCTCGAAACTGAAACTGGAGGCATCCCAAACACCGGGTCGCATTGACGTCAGCACTTTAGCACTAGGCTATCTTGGAGCGGGGCTTCAGGCCAACGGTCACATGGAAGGCCAAGGCGGACATTCGCGCGTCACAGCCAACATCGCTCTATCCCATGGTGATATTGATCGCCTTCGCCGTACCGCCGGTCTCGCTCCCGTCCCGGTCAAAGGTGCCCTGTCGATCCGTATTATCGCTTCAGCAAATAATGTCCGCACTTTGAACGAAGCTACACGGAAGGCCGATCTGGTTGCCGCGGTCAGCATGGAAAAAGGCGAAATTGCCCGTGAAATCGTGGAAGCTGCATCCATGGATCTTCGGCTACTGTTCCGGCACGCCAAGGGAACGACACCGATCACCTGTATGCTTGGTGTTCTGGAGATGCATCAGGGAATTGGAAAAGTTGTTCCGCTTCGCCTGAAAACCAGTACCGGCGTCCTGGCTGCCAAGGCAGATTTTGATCTGAACCGTCGGTGGTTAGACCTTGTTTTCGCGAGCCGACCATTCTCAACAAGCTTTTTTGCTCTCGATATCCCAATACGTGTGAGCGGACGTTTTGACAGCCCAAATTTGAGCATTGCGAAGTGGTCGAAAAAGGGACGGGATCTTCTGGCGGATTCTAACGAATTGACAGTTCTGCCTGCCGCCCTCCGTTCCTTTGCATCATCGAATGCCTGCGTCCGCCCCACGCAATGACACATCATTACAACTGCTTGGACGACACCAATTTGCTCCCTCAATGTGCGCAGGTTATGCAGACCCCATAGCGCTTGGAGAGTTTCTGTTATGCGTATAGCAATGATCGGTGGTGGTTACGTCGGACTGGTCTCCGGTGCGTGCTTTGCCGAATTCGGTTCAGATGTAGCCGTTGTCGAGCGGGACCCCAAGAAACTGGCAGCCCTGCGTGAAGGCCGTATTCCCATTTATGAGCCGGGTCTTGATGCCATTGTTGCCAAGAATACCGAGACCGGGCGCCTAACATTTGGAGACGACCTGTCAGCCGCCATTAGTGGGGCGGATGCTGTCTTTATCGCCGTCGGCACCCCAACCCGACGCGGCGATGGTCATGCAGACCTCACCTACGTCTATGCTGCAACAGAAGAAATCGCCCGATCGGCCAAAGAAGGCCTGCTCGTTGTTACGAAGTCTACGGTTCCCGTCGGAACGGGACGCGAAGTGGCGCGGATTTTAAGAGAAATACGTCCCGAGCTCACCTTCGACGTCGCCTCAAATCCCGAATTTCTACGCGAAGGCAACGCGATCGGGGACTTTATGCGACCGGATCGCGTGATCATTGGAATCGATACATCCGGTCCCGACAAAGGGGAGCGGGCGACAAGGATCATGCGCGAAGTCTATCGTCCTCTGCATCTTATCGAAGCACCAATCGTCATCACCGATCTTGAGACGGCGGAGCTTACCAAATACGCGGCCAATGCCTTTCTTGCCATGAAAGTCACTTTCATCAACGAGATGGCTGACCTCTGCGAAAAAGTCGGGGGTAATATCCACGATGTCGCGCGTGGCATGGGCCTTGATCAGCGCATTGGTCGGCGCTTTCTGCATCCAGGACCGGGTTATGGCGGGTCATGCTTTCCCAAAGATACACGCGCTCTAACGGCGATCGCCAGTGACGCTGGCGCTCCCTCCCGCCTGGTCGAAGCAACAGTGGCGGTAAACGAAGAACGCAAAAGCCGCATGGCAGAACGCATTATTGCTCACGCTGGAGGCTCCGTCCAAGGCAAGACGGTAGGTGTCTTGGGCCTGACCTTTAAGCCTGATACTGATGACATGCGTGAGGCTGCTTCTTTACCTATCCTCGCCCATCTTCATGAAGCAGGCGCCCGGATTCAGGCCTTTGATCCAGAGGGCATGGAACCTGCCCGTGCGCTTCTTCCTGACGGGGTCATTTACTGTGAGGATGCACTGGAAGCAGCTACCGACGCTGACGTTCTGGTCGTTCTGACGGAGTGGAACGTGTTTCGCGCCATTGATCCGGACCGCCTGAGCAAGGCCATGCGAGGAAAGGCAATTGCTGATCTCAGAAACATTTGGAACCCAGCGACCATGCGGGCTGCCGGATTTGACTACAGCTCGATCGGCCGAATCTGAGCATAAAAAAAGCCGGCTCCATGCAGGAGCCGGCTTTTTTGAGGCATTGTTTTCCTAGAGATCAGGACTTGTGAACGGGGGCAAAGGTCCCGTTTCGAAGGCTCATTTCAAGTTGTTCCAGAGACTGTCCTTTGGTTTCCGGCACATAGCGCAGCACGAACAGGAATGCCGCTGCATTGACAAGGGCGAAAAGCCAGAACGTCATGTGCGCACCCAGCCCCTGTACCAGCGAGAGAGTCGTCAGGGAGATCAGAAGATCTGCACCCCAATGGCTACCCGCAACAAGGCTCATACCCTTGCCACGGCATGACAGCGGATAAACCTCAGCACCAACCAGCCAGACCGCAACCGACAGACTGCCCGTGTTGCAGATCGTGTAACCCATGATCGCAATAACCGTGATCCATGCACCCGCACCGCCCTTCATATGAAGAGCAAACATTGCACCGAGCACGATCAGGGAAATAACTGCGCCAGGCAGCAAACGTAGGATCAGTGTCCGGCGGCCCCAGTTATCGACAGCCCAACCACCAAAGATCGTCGCGCAGACCATCGCCAGACCAACAGCAACGGACGTCAGAAGAGCAGATTCCTGTCCGAAGCCTGCATCCGCAAAGATCGTTGGAGCGTAGTACAGAACCGCGTTGATGCCGGTCAGCTGACAGAGCAGCGCAATACCAACAGACGCGATAAGGGCAGGACGAACCCAAGGCTTGGCAAGTTCTGACCAAGGAGCCTGCTCATCATGGTTGTCTATGATGGCCTGAAGCTCATTCTGGGCAACTTCTTCCGAAGACCGCACACGACGCAGAACAGCAAGAGCTTCGTCTGTGCGGCCTTTAAGTGCGAGCCACCGTGGGCTGTTGGGCAGAAAACCCATTCCGACAAAGAGAATCAGTGCCGGCAGCATGCCGATGCCGAACATGATCCGCCAGCTGCTGTCCCGGAGAAAATAGCCCGTCAGGAAGGAGATCGTGACACCCGAAACAATCGCAAGCTGAAAGCCAACAACCAGGCGTCCACGCCGGTTGGGTGGCGAAATTTCTGCAATGTAGATCGGGACAATCTGGGATGCCGCACCAATCGCAAGCCCCAGAATCAGACGCGACACAATGAGAACCGTAACCCCTTGAGCAGCCGATGCAAGCGCAGTGCCACCAAGAAACAAGGCGGCAGCAAGCATTACTGTCCGGCGGCGGCCAAACCGGTCCGAGATCCCGCCTGCACAAAGACAGCCAATCAGCGCCCCGAGAATGATGGCGGATGTTACAATCTCGGATCCGATCGTATCGAGATGAAACTGCTCACGAATCTGTAGAAGTGCTGACGATATGATCCCGGTATCATACCCAAAAAGAAGGCCACCCGTTGCAGAGATGGTGGCGATGAAGTTGGTCAGCGCTTCTCCGCTGAGCCGTCGTGAAACATCAAGGGACTGCGTCATTAGGGTCTTCTTCCGTCCGTGAGCAGGGTCATTCGGGGTGGGTGCTTCTTTAACGTTACAGCACCTAAAGGAACATCATAGAAGTGAGTATTTTCATATTTCGATGATATTTATGTTATTTATCACTCAGATGTGACACTCGATGATGCATGTTTGTCACATCTGACCGCATTGCTGGCGGTTGAACTTTGACTGTCACCACAGGGACAAAGCGAACATCAGGCTCGCTTTCCCAAGACTAGTCCGTTTTTAGGAAGAGACCACGATCACCATACAGCGAGGAGCGGCGTGGCAGGCCTGTTCTCCCGGAATATTGAAAACTCCCGTCAATAACGGGGTAATCAGACAACAGATGGATCAGAATCCATCCGCTCTACAAATCATACGATCGATAAAAAATCTGTAGCTCTTTTGTGACTGAGAATAGTCACGATATCATGGAGCGAATTTTCTAAATTGGAAATATCAAGGATACTTCCGAGAGAAATTCTGGCGCGCTGCGGAAAGTCACCATCCACTGTGAACACGTTGCTCGGGACCAATGCGATACCACGATGGCGCGCATATGATACAAAATCCACGCTATTCCACCATTCAGGAAGCTTTAGCCAAACATGTGGACCATTGGGATCCATGCCGTGGCCATCCCCCAGAATATTTCGGGCGATCGACTGCCTGAGTCGTAATTCCTGCTTAATAGCCCCCAAAATCTCTTTGGACTGTCCCGATTGCATCCAACGCAATGTCAGCGCACTCAATAGTCCTGCACTTGTGAGGGCAAACGCCCGCACAGCAACAGCAAAGCGTCTGGTCATTTCGGCATTTGGCAGAGCAACATAAGCGGTTCGCAAGCCAGGACTCAAAACTTTCGCCAAGGTAGAAACATAGATTACTCGGCCATGGTCGAGCGCGGCCAATGCAGGGATGGGATTGTCGTGCAGCAAACTGTAAGGATCATCTTCCACGACATAAAGACGATTATCGTGAACAATCTTCAGGACGTCCTTACGGCGCTCCAGTGACATTGTTACGGTTGTCGGGTTCTGAATAGCGGGAATACAATAAAGCGCTTTTGGCTGATATTGTCGGCAGGCCATTTCCAGTTGTTCGGGTATGAACCCATTTTCGTCGCCATCTACCCCGACAAGAATAATCCCGAGTTGATCAGCGACGGTTCGTATCCCGGAATAGGTAATGCGATCCGTCAAAATAATATCGCCCGGGTTGGCCAGAATACTCATGGCTGCCGCAAGAGCAGTCTGAGCGCCAGGTACAACCAGCACATCATCTGGACGTCTTGATCCAATAACGGGCTCGATCCACCTTACCGCATGCTGGCGCTCTTCCAGTGTCCCACCCGTTACGCGGTATGACATGAGATTGGAGATATCCTGCTTCTTCAAAAGAGCCGCAAGATCACTCTGCATAATGCGTTGAAGTGATGGATTTTGGGGTATCGGCGGCAAATTCATCGTCATGTCAACAATGGCTGCTTTGGGAGATCGCCAATGGCTAACCTCGGCCCCCATCCTGACAAAAGTGCCGCGCCCTACTGTTGCATTAATCAGTCCACGACGATGCGCTTCCCTGAATGCCCGCGTTACGGTTGTAAGGTTTGTCTCAAGGGCACTGGCTATTTCCCGCTGCGTTGGAAGCCGTTCACCACCATGAATAATACCATTACGGATTGAGGCTGCCAAAGCCTCTACAATCGCGAGGTACATAGGTCCGTTATAAAGGCCTACATATTCATTCCATTTTTCTAATAATTTTTTGTTTTTCATCGATAAGACGCTTGATTATTTTCTAAGCGACTTCAGGATAAAACCGAAAAAGCGGTCCATCGCCGGACCAATAAAATATCCAACGAATATGGATGCAAATGCCAGAGGCCATGCAAGATATTCATACGGTGCAAACCAAGCCTGGCCTTGGATAATCGTTATGACGGTTATGGCAACCAAAACGAAACCCCAAAGCGAAGACGACATAAAGGGAGCGAAGTACCGCCCGTAAATCCCATTTTCTTTTTCAGAAATCGCTTTCGATATACCAATATGGTACAGAAAAATCATCGACGAAACAAAACAGCCGAACAATGCCATCCAGCTTGTGTGGAAGTGATTTTTATCGTCAATATATGTGTAGTACAGAGCCAACGCTACATAGGCATGCGCCAAGAATAGCCCCAGAACCATGCCAAAAAGCCGATGCTTCAGGACTGTCTCAGCTTCGACGTTTTTATTATTATAAACTTCATTCTTATTAAATTGCTCAATCATGATTCTATTCTCTGTCCTGCAGCACGGTCCAAGGCGTCGAGGTCAGTATATCCTCTGTCCATGAGCCTCCACTCTTTGGCGCAGATTGTCTGCCCTTTAGCGGCAATATGCAAATTTCTGCAAACAGATAAGGTCGTTGAAAATCAATACAAATGAAGACAATTTCGGGGAAGTTTGCGCCACAGAAGCATACAATATTTCTGTAGGCCGCGATCAAACATAAATTTTTGCATATCTTATTGTTTTATAACAATTTTTTTATGTATGGAATTTAATATGAAAATATTATCTTCGCATTGAAATACGCCTTCTCCCGAACCCTTCTAAATAAGAGACTTAAGAATTTTACGAAGTTTTTTTAGTCGTACATTTGAAAACCAAAAATGTATGTATCGGAAGCTTCTGAGTTCAAAATACTCTGTGCTCTCTTCATGCTCACAGCGTCACACGAGTGCGCCTTAAAAATAAAATCTTTCAACATAATGACCGTGGCTTACTTTGTAACTCTGTGAAGGTTTTAAGAAAGGAGAAGATATTCCTTTCAAAAACACATCCTGTTCCATTAGCAGGCAGAGCATTGATCCACGAACGGAAGAAATGCCTGTGTTTTCCATATCCAGGAATGACCTTTCCGCTTTTTGCCTCAGTGATACACGATGACGGAACTGGTCAAATCGCAGTCATGCTGGTCTCTTCTCTCATCCAAAATTCAGCGCCGGACAGGACGCAGAGATTCCGAAGATTTGTTGCAATCTGCATTCCTAAAGCTTCTGGAGCTCAAACCATCCAACATCCGCAATGTCGAAGCCTATCTTGTAAAAACAGCCCAAAATACAGCCTATGATAGTCATCGACGAGAACAAAATGGCCCCGTTGCCTACGTTGAAGACGACGATATAAAAGAACTTCCCTGCACAGGCCCCACGCCCGTCGAAACAGTTATGTCTCGACAACGCTTGGACATATTGGAAGACGCTATCAAAGACCTCGACCCGCGGACACGAGAGATATTCCTACTTCATCGGCTCGAAGGCTTGTCTTATCCACAAATTGCAAAACGTTCCGGATGCTCAATCAGCAATGTGGAAAAACATATCAGCAAAGCTCTGGCCTTTCTGACAAAAAGACTTTTGGATTAAGATTTATGCCTACTCCTCATGATACGGCAGCTTTCTGGTTTGCGCGTTTGAATGCTCCCGATTGTTCGGAGCAGGATCGCGAGAATTTTTCCGTATGGTATCATCAACATACAGCCAACGCGCAGGCGTACGAGCTTGTTTCTTCTATTTGGCGTGCATCCGGGAAAATCGCTTCGCACTCTGGGGAAACACCACTCACTATCGCCGCATATCGCTTCAGCCGCCGCAAAATGCTGGCTGGCGCTATCGCGATGGCTGTTGGCTCATTTGCTCTTCTTCCAGCCCCGGCAGAAGCGACGATACGAGCAACCAGAACCGGTCAACAAATTAGATTGTCCGTTTCACCTGCAATGACAATTCTGCTGGATAGTGACAGTTCCGTTGCCATTCACAGCGAAAAAAACACTCTGGATCTGTTGTATGGGCAGGTCGAAGTTAACCTCAAAAACTGTGAAGCCCGTAACACGATAAACCTTGATCAGTGGAACATTGGGCTGATTTCAGGGACGTTCAATCTGTCGAAGTCCTCCCTTAAAAACACCATTACGGTTTTAAACGGAGCAGCAGCTCTGGCACATCCGGATATGGCCGGATCGCAAATACTCAAGGCGGGCGAACGCGCTACGATTTTGCCGGATAATAGGTTGCTAATTGATCGTCCATCTTTGGAAGATGTACTCGCCTGGCGGAGTGGACGGCTGGCATTTCGAGATACGCCGTTAAGGGAGGTTGCGGATGAAATGAACCGCTATTCCACCAGAAAGCTGGAGATCAGTCCTTCTGCTGCAAATCTGCGAATTTCAGGGTTTTATCATTTTGGGCAGAACGAAACCTTTGCGCGCCTGCTTGAAAATTTTCTGCCCATTCGCGCCAGTTTTGAGAAGACCATCACGATCGTTAAGCTTTAATGACAACGATCATTTTCCACTGAGGGGATACGCATCCCATTCGTCAACGAAGCAGACACCCATTGCGGCTTTATGCTTCGGAGACTCATTCATGCTTCGCCTCAGACCGTCCTTCCGACAGGCCACGCTGGCCGCGACGATTTTCGCAAGCCTGCCAGATTCAGCTTTTTCAGCTACTCCCTCCTCGCTGGAACTGCATATTGGTTCGCAATCACTTTCCTCTGCCTTGGCAGAGCTTTCCCGTATCAGCCATCAGGATATCCTGTTTTCAGAGGCAGCACTGGGATCACGTACAGCTCCCGCATTAAACGGAAAATACACGTTTGATGAGGCATTACGGCGACTCACACAAAATAGTGGCTTGCTTGTTTCCCGAGATGTCAGCGGCGCCATCACCGTCAAAACAGGTGGTGCGTTACCAAAAAAAACTCCGCGCCCCGTAGCCGAAAAGTCTGCCCCCACCCGTGAAGAGGCTATGGTCGTTCTTGGTACTGGGCAATCCAGACAGGTTCAGACGCTCTCACGAAGTGAGTTGCACAAAGCTGCACCGGGGACCTCTCCCCTAGCCGTGCTTTCCGAGTTGCCTGGCGTCAATTTCCAGTCTTCCGACCCTCTAGGGGCTTATGAGTGGGCTCAGCAGATTACCGTTCGTGGGTTTTTTACCGATCAGCTCGGCTATACCTTGGACGGAATTCCACTCGGAAACATGCAGTACCGTAACAACAATGGCCTAGCCATTGGGCGCGCACTGGAAACAGAAAATAACGGGCCCGTCACCCTTGCCCAAGGCACCGGTGGCTTGGGTACAGCCTCAACCAGTAATCTTGGCGGCACGATCCAGTTTTCGTCCATTGATCCAACAGATCATTATGGACTGGATGTTTCCGGAACCGTGGGAAGCTCGAACACGTGGCGTGGATTTGTGCGGCTCAACAGTGGCATTTTACCGGGCGGAGGAAAATTCTACGCCAGTTACGATTATCAGTATGCGGACAAGTGGAAAGGCTGGGGACAACAAAAGCAACAGCAGCTCAACTTCAAATATATTCAGCCTCTGGGCGATGCAGTCAAAGCCACCACTTATCTGGACTTTGATGACCGTCGCGAGGACGATTATCTTGATCTTTCCACCAGCCTGATCAAGCGGTTTGGCTATAATCATGACGATATCAGCAACAACTATAAGCTGGCTGAGCAGATTGCCCGTGCTTACCAGGCAGGACAAACTCTGCCCTCTCCATACACGTCTCCAGACGATACATATTATCGTGGAGGCGGCGTTCGCCAGGACATGGTGGGCTACGAAAAATTCGATTATCACATACTCCCGCATCTAACAGGCTCCACGACAGTTTATGGTCATTATGATCGGGGACCGGGCACGTGGTCTGATCCGTACGATCCCACGCCTGCCAGTCTTGGAGGGTCGCCGCTTTCTGTTTCGACAACAGAATATCGAATGCAACGTGAAGGCGTTCTGACCAGTCTCGCGTATCAGCGCTGGAACCATAAAATCGAAGCCGGCTTCTGGTTTGAAAACAATCTTTTCAGTCAGGCTGCAAAGCTCTATCCACTTCAGGAAGGGGTAACCCCGTCAAATATTCAGCGCTTTTATGAAAATCCGTTTGCCGTGCAGTGGCAATATACATTCCGCACGCATGTTTATCAGTTCCACCTGGAAGACAGCTGGTCAATCACACCTAAGCTCAGGGTAAATGCTGGCTTCAAATCTTTGGTGTCGAGTAGTTCTGTAACAACGGCCCAAAGCGCAAATCCGATTAATGCCTCCATTTCCGCATCTAATGGATTTCTGCCTCAGGTTGGCGTTCTGTATCGCTTTAATCGCCATCATGAAATCTTTGCTGATTTCGCACGCAACATGTCTGCCTATACGGCGTCAGCTTCAACCGGGCCATTTTCGACGACACAGGCAGGATTTTCCTACATCCACAACAAGCTGAAACCTGAAACAACGAATACAGAAGAGCTTGGCTACCGTTTCCATAACGACAGTGTGCAGGCGTCTCTGACAGGCTATTACGTCGATTTCGAAAATAGACTTCTCGCCTCCTCCATGAGCTCTGTCATTGTGGGCAACCAGAATGTGCTTGAAAACGTGGGAAGCGTAACATCTCGCGGCGTAGAAGCTGCAGCAACCTGGCGCTTTTTCCGGAACTGGTCTCTCTACGGCGCCTGGTCCTATAACGACGCGCATTACAACGATAATATCAAAAGCTCTGATGGGTCCATTCTGCGCATTTCGGGCAAGCAGGTCGTGGCTGCCCCACGCAACATCGGAAATTTCAAGCTCGCTTATGACGACGGGACCATCTGGGGCCAGTTCGGTGGCCAATATATGAGCCGACGTTTCTACACGTTCCTGAACGACTCTCCCCTGCCAGGCCGTGTGCTGTTCAACCTGTCAGCCGGTTATCGTTTCCATCGCCCGGGAATTCTCAAGGGGCTGGAAGCACAGGTCAACGTCGTGAACCTTTTCGACAAGGGATACATTTCCAGCATTGGCACCACCGGCTTCAAGAACAGTGATCCAACCGGAGCCTATCAGACGCTCCAGGCCGGTGCTCCACGGCAGGTCTTTTTCACCCTGAGCAAACATTTCTTCTGATCAGCCAAGGAAAATTCTCATGCCATCACTATCACGTCGCGGCATTCTGGGAGCCGGAGGTGCCTTGCTGTCCACCACTCTGGTCAAGGGCGCTTTTGGACAAAGCACGCCAGCCATCCCGCATGAGCCTTTTTCATTCCTGTTCATAACGGACACGCATCTCCAGCCAGAACTGGATGCCATGAAAGGCTGCCAGATGGCCTTTCGGGCAGCCTCCAAAGAACAAGCAGATTTTGTCCTGCAGGGTGGAGATCACGTTTATGACGCAATGGAAGTTTCTCTTCCTCGCGCACATAAACTGCTTGATCTGTATGAAATGACTGAGCAGGAACTTGGCAAAAAGGTTTACCATACCGTCGGCAATCACGACTGCTTTGGGGTCTATGCCAAGAGCGGGGCTTCAACGCAGAACACTGAATTCGGAAAGAATTTTTTCCGTAAGGCTTTTGGCGAAACCTATTATGCGTTTGAGCATAAAGGTGTTCATTTCATCGTTCTGGATTCCGTGACAATCACGCCAGATCGCGATTACGAGGGGCGCTTTGACGCACGGCAAGTAAGCTGGTTGAAAGCCTATCTTCAGAACGTCCCCGCAACAGCACCGATTATTATTTCGACGCATATTCCCATGGTGACCGCATTTTACACCTATGCTGACGAAAGCCCGTCTCTTTTCAAGCACCAGGCGCTGAGCACGGTGAATACACGAGAAATTCTCGCCTTACTTTCTGGACATAACGTTTTGGCTGTTTTCCAAGGCCATACTCACGTTCTGGAACAGGTGGAACATAACGGCATCCAGTTCATCACTGGCGGCGCTGTCAGCGGAAATTGGTGGCACGGACTACATCTTGGAACACCTGAGGGCTACATGATGGTTCATGTCGAGAACAATACCGTTCGCACGGAGTATAAAACTTACGGATTTCACACCGTCTCCCCTCAGAACACTTACTGACTCAAACTTGGTTTTAATTGGGGAATTATTTTCCAGCTGAGCCGCCTTCACTCTGATTTTGCAATCGATTTGAAAGCGGCTCAGCTCATTTGTCTCTTTGCCCTTATGTGCTTCATACAAAGCCATCAAGGCAATCTATTACTGCAGCGATCCCAATGCCTTATCTTCGTAATGACCTTCAATGACGTGCGTCAGTTCATCCACGAGACAGATACGGGCGCCTCGAAACCGGTAGAACGCAATAACCTTGATCAGGCTATGCTCGCCGGAATGACGTGTAGCGCGCGCGAAATGCACCGTAGCCGCGCTGTCACCGTCACAGATGAGATATTGGATACTGATATCCAGTTCTCGGAGGCTACTGCGTAAAGCCATGGTATGGGTGCGAAAATCATCGAGTGTCATCTCCTGTCCATCGACGAACTGTCGATAGTCCGTCGTCATGAAATTGGAGAGTCCACTGATGTCTGACGTAAAATCCGTAAAAGTGGCAAACATCTGGCGGATTGTACGCTCGTGTTTTTCTAAGGGCATAAAGCCTCCTTTAATTTTCCGAACATCTTCAGAAGTAATATCGGAGAAAAACATGGCGCTCTCTCGAAAATAGGTCATATTTCGACTCATGTACGCCAAAATATCTTCTCCTATACCAAGAGCGCTTTCCACAGACACCGACATCCCGTGGCTATCGGCAGGACAGATCAGCCAACCTCAGCGACGTGTAACTGACCTTCACATCCATAAAACCGGCCAGATTATTCTGATGGAACACGGGATTATGGTCGTCAAAACTGAAGGGGCTTACTGGCTGATCGGCCCGGGACAATTTCTCTGGGTCCCACCGAAGACAAATCACGACGCTCGCTCTCATGGATCAATTTCTGGATGGAGCCTGTATGTCAGGGAGGATAGGTGCGCATCCCTTCCCGTCAGGCCTTTTGTCGCAGACAGTACGCGCTTGATAATGGCTCAAGCCGAGCGCCTGACATCTGTTATTACTGATGAAAAATGGGATGACCGTACAACGCGCCTGGCTGAAAGCTTTTGGGATGAACTGCTTTCCATCCCTTGCAGTTCCGTCACATTGCCTGCCCCGAAAGACGTCAGGCTAAAGCTGGTCACCGAAGCTCTGAGCAGTGACCCGGCTGATGTGCGAGAACAGCAGGACTGGGCAAAGTTTGCCGGAATGTCCTTACGCTCTTTCGTGCGCCATTTTACCGCTGATACGGGAATGTCATTTTCAGTCTGGCGCCAGAAACTCCGCATTCTCAGCGCGCAGGAAAAACTGGCGCGTGGCGAGAGGGTCACCTGCGTAGCTGCCGCGGTAGGCTATGAGAGTCTGGGTGCTTTCGCTGCGGCTTTTAAGAAAAGCACCGGATACTCCCCAAGCGATTACATAAAACGGGTCACCAGAAAGATTTAAAATCTTGACGCCCTTGTTCAGGAAAGGGCGTCAATTTGTCGAACCTGCCTGCCGTGATCAGAAGTCTACTTTCAGGCGACCACCAACCATGCGTGGCGTTCCTGGAACGCCGAAAATACCATTCAAACCCGTGTCCCGCGTTACGTCGTAATGTCGGTTCAGCAGATTGTTTGCGTAGGCTGAGACGGACCATTTTCCGCTCTTAGGCGCGAACGTCAAACCGGCGTCCAGCAGGAAATAAGCTGGCAGCCGGTAAAGATTGTTCCCGGGAATATTTAACTGGGATCCGCGGTAACTGTAATCGACATAGGGCGTAAGCCCCCATGCCTCACCGAGCTTCACCTTGTAAGACGCAGAGCCCTCAAGCGTCAGCTTCGGAATTCCCATATCGACGTTATTGAAATTCTTGTACTGCGCGCTCAGCACGCCCGTCTTGATGTACGCGAGAGCGACAGCCGTTGAGTCGATAGCGTTGAAATCCTTATAATTCCCGCGCTCGTATCCAATATGTTGGTGCAGAACCAACCCCGGGATCGGGTTGGCATCAATCTCCATCTCGACGCCCCAGATACGGCTCTTGGGAATATTGACGTACTGGCCTACCACGCCATAACGCGGGATAACGGCCAAACCGATCATCTGCTGATTATGATAATCGTACCAGAATGCATCACCATTGATACGAAGCTTGTGATGCAGATAATCGGACTTGAAGCCGATTTCATACGCCAGAAGGGATTCCGGCTTTGTTGGATTAAGCTGCGATTCAACAACCGTATTGTTGGCTGTGAACCCGCCCGGCTTGAACCCTTTCCGAATTGATCCATAAAACATCAGATTATTGAACGCCTGATATTCAATGCCACCCATTCCGGAAAACTGATTGGTCAGAGCACCATGTCGGCCATACCGGTTGTCAAAAGGCGTTGGATACGCCGGAGTGTTATACCGCATAGTCCGCATATTATAGAGCGTACGGTCATCGGATTCATGCGTCAGGCCCGCCTGAAGATGCAGCCGCTTGGTAAGAGCAAAGCGCAAATGGCCATACTGACTGAACGCCTGCTGATCCTGATTATAGCTCGTCCGCTGCACATAAGGCCGGGACCCGGACTGGGAATAATCATTGAAAATGGAAGAACGCATTTGCGTGCGGTCATAATACATCCCCACCGTCCACTGAAGGCGTGACTGCGGGTTACGTGATGCTAACTTGACCTCCTGAGAGAACATATTGGCGTTCGTGTTGACGTCCACGTCATAGATTGCATAGCGCGTGCCATCCAGATCCATGAGATTATGAACGTACATCTGCTGGAATGCGCTGATAGTCGTCAGGTTCGCAAACCCCAGGTTCCGGGTGATATTAACGCCTGCCCCCCAGAAGGTGTTGTTATAAGATGGTTTGGTCTGTCCCTCATTGCCTGACAACTTGAGAAATTCTGGGCGAAAGCCCCACGAGGTATCTCTGTTATTGCTGTAAGCTGGCGTATTTCTCGATAGGTCCTGAATATTATAAACGCCAGTAGCCTGGGAATTATCCTGCATCCAGTTCCCACTCAAAACGATGTTCGTCTTATCGTCAGGCTGCCAGGCAACCTTCGCGCGCAAACCACCTTTGTTGGCATTTCCCAAAGTCTGGCCTGTGTTGATGTTTTTCTGAAAGCCTCCCCCCTG
Source organism: Gluconobacter sp. P1D12_c (assembly GCF_018812105.1). Classification (NCBI taxonomy): domain Bacteria; kingdom Pseudomonadati; phylum Pseudomonadota; class Alphaproteobacteria; order Acetobacterales; family Acetobacteraceae; genus Gluconobacter; species Gluconobacter sp. P1D12_c. The sequence goes on along the minus strand of NZ_JACSIQ010000006.1, from coordinate 177,399 downwards.
CTGAGTAAAACCAGCAATCCGGTATTGCACGTTGGAGGTGATGGGGCCGGAAACATAGAGGTTGGTAATGCTACGATTATAGGTCGCAATATCTTCCGACGCACCATAGTGAAGCGCCTTCGTCGGGTCCGCCGTTTGAACGTTGATCTCACCAGCCGTCACGGTTTGTCCGTGCGTGTAACCGGATGGCCCGTTGCTGACATCCACACCCGCCATATCAAACATCGCAGCGCCTGCCATATATCCAATAGGCAAAGCTACGCCATCCACATAGGTCATGACGGATGGCGTATTGTTGGAGGTAAAATCGTTTAGCCCCACCCCACGCAATGTAAAATTGACACTGGAACTCGCACCTTGAGGCTGCACTGTGAGATTGGGCGCAAGGTTCATCAGGCCTTTAACGTCCGTCACCTGATGCCTTGCAAGATCCGCGGCATCGATATGAGTGACTGAAATGCCCTGCTTCTGTCGCGCCGCCTGCCCAAACACGTTTCTCGTCTGCCGCACCATAATCGTCTCAGGCTGCGAAGATTGCATGGCCTGTCGATTATGCTGAACGGGAGACAACACAGGCTTTTGTGCAGTTGCCCCAGCTTTGGGGTGAGGCGCATGTTTGTGAACTGCGCCCTTTGTGATTGGGGCCGCGACAGATGTTTCCGTACAGACAGAAAGCGTCATGGCAAGAGCGGTGCCGCACAGAAGAAAATAATTGTTATATCGGAACATTTCAGGTCTCCCCGGAATATCTCCGGTTATGAAGGTGGCGTGTTTCATGCACTCGCATGAGCGAACTTGGTGGAGAGGGACGTGTGGAGGCAGACGTGACTTACACGCCGTAATCTCCAGTAATCGCCTCCAGAGAACGGTTTTTGGTGGACGGCCCGAACAGGAGGATACTGAGCGCGCCACCGAACAAAATGACGGCGGTCAGACCAAACACTCCTGCAAAGCCTACTTTGGGATATGCGGCACCAATCAAGAGCGGGGCAGCAATCGCTCCTACTCGACCAAGTGCCGATGCTGTTCCCATGCCCGTCGCGCGGAGAGACGTTGGGAAAATCTCAGGAGTGTAGGCGTAAACCCCGGCATACGTTCCATTCATGAAGAAGGAGAGCAGAAGGCCGGATACGAGAACTGCGGTCGAAGAACTCGCCATCCCCAGACCAAGAGCGCTGACCATCGCGGCAGCTAGATAACCCACAATGGTCGCTTTTCGTCCCCACGCTTCGTTGAAATAAACAGCGCTGAAATACCCGGGGATTTGTGCCACGTAGATTGCGATTGAAAAGCCAAAACTATGCGCAATGGTAAAACCCCGAGCGATCAGAAGCGTAGGCAGCCAGGAAAAGAACGCATAATAGCTGAACGTAATGGACATCCAGAGAAGCCAGCTCATGACGGTGACCTTGCGCATGGGTGCCGACAAAAGCTGCGTGAATTTCTTGGACATACGCGTGCATGGTGATGATGGCGCGCTTTCTGCCTCATAAGCCACAGATGGGCGCCCTAGTTCTCTTTCGATGCCACTGAGAACAGCATGAGCTTCCTGTCCCCGCCCGACGATCTGAAGCCAGCGGGGAGATTCTGGCAGAGATCTGCGCCACCAAAGGAGCAAAATCACCGGACAGGCTGTCAGAGCCAGCGCCCAACGCCACCCGTCCGCTGATCCCGGGATCAGGGCGTATCCCAGCAGAGCCGCAGCAACGAAGCCAAACGAGAAAAAGCCGGCCAGAGCACCAGTAAAGGCTCCGCGATAACGGCGCGGCACAAATTCTGAAAGATATGGAGCGATAATGGCGGATTCAGCGCCAGTCCCAAGACCCGCGATCATCCGTGTCAGAATAAAGCTGTGCCAGTTTGTACAGAAGGCCGAAGCCAAAGATCCCAGACAATAGCAGGCCAAAGCCCACATCATGACAGATCGGCGGCCCCATCTGTCTGCAACCAAACCGGCACACAGCGCACCAATGAAATATCCCAAAAACGCGGAGCTGCCCAATAGCCCCAGCTGTGACAGGGGCAGGCCCCATAAATGCTGAATAGCAGGCATAACGAATGCCAGAATGGCTCCATCAAGCCCGTCAAAGCAGTACCCTGCTCCTCCCACCAGAAGGAGCTTGTAATGAAAGCGGGAAAACGGAAGCTGCTCCAGCCGTTCTGAAATAGTCATCGATAGCGTTCCCGACACAAGGGAGAATGAAAAAACAAACTTCGTCAGGAAAAATCAGCGTGTGCCTCAGGCCTAACGAACGATGAGATTTTCTTTTTCATCGGGATATTTTGTCAGTATTTCGTATCCGGATTCAGTGATCAGAACTGTATCCGAATGCCGGTATCCACCCTGCCCTTTGATATAAATTCCCGGCTCAACACTGAAAATCATACCCGGCTGAATGACGTTATCTTCACCCAAAGCAAGGAACGGAGCTTCATGACTGGTAACGCCGAAACTGTGGCCGGTTCGGTGCAGCGGCGTGTCATAGCCCGCGCGATGCGCAATAGCCTGGCAGGCCGCATCAATTTCGGAACCAATCGCACCCGGTTTGAGCATACCGTACGCTTTGTGGCGCATTTCCATCATGGTATCGAAGGGGCGTTTCGCGTCTTCGGGGACATGATCCAGAAAGAACGTTCGCTCAATTTCCGCGCCATATCCGTTGATGCGCCCCGCAATAAGCCCCATGAACGGGCCTCCTGGTTCACAAGGTGCGGTCAGGCATGAAAAATTATGCGGATCGTCTGTATAGGCGGGCGGCTGGATGAGACCGGCAGCCTTGCTGGACATGACATTATAAGCCGGTGCTTCCGTCAGGCAGCGGTGGTAAAAATAGGGTGTCACGTCTGAAATGGCCTGAGCCACCATCACACCTGGCTTGACCTTGCCCATCATCATGGCAAGCGCCTTGGTCATCACGTCACTTGTCCACGCGATACGTGAAATCTCATGGGCAGACTTAATCTGCCGGACGTCATCGACGATATTCAGGATCTGGCACCGAGGTCCGATCGCTGCCTGCAAATAAGCCGGACAGGCAGCCTCAATACCGATTGTGCCCTGCGCCGGCAGAATGCTCGCCAGACGATCAGACCATCGCGCTCCAGCAGGGGCTGGGAATTCGGCATACTCCGCAAGTGTCAGGGCACCGACCTTGTGCCGCTCCACATGCGGGATCTCAAGCCTGGGAACAATGAACGTCGCGTCAGAGGCAGTCAGAACCAGTACAAATGGACGTTCATGAACGAAATTAGCGAAATTTGTCAGGTAATAGATGTTGTCGGGATCAAAAGAGACATACGCCGCATGGCCGGCTGCCTCCATTTTTTCCCGGACTTTCTTATGGCGTTCGGCCATTTCGGCGGGAGAAACCTGCAAAGCAGTAAGAGGCGGCATTGTCATGTCTGACCCTGTTGTGCTGGCGGGAGGTCTCTCAACGCTCCCATTCAAATTCTTATAAAAGCAATACAACCTACTTGTTTGTTGCACGTCAAGATAAATTATTTGCGTATCGGAATGATTCGACCCTGTCCGTGCGGGACGTTCCCAGCCCTCTCAATCAGGGAGTTTTCAAGGCAATCCGAAGGAATTCTTCACGAGCAAATCTGCGCCAGACTTCAAAGGAGCGATAGAGATCCTCCAGCGGAATGCCTCGTGCCGTTTCAACTGCTAACCCGCGCAAAAGCGCAGCATTCAGAAGTCGCAGATCAATAAACTCCTGACTGGGCGCCACACCCCGCTTACCGGACAGCCACCGCGTCATAAACTGGTCAATGCGGGCAAGAACCGGAGCCGTCACTTCTTCCAGATCCGGATCGCTTCGCCTTGCCAGCTCTATTTCCACCGTCGCAATAAATTCCGGCCCGGCGGTCACGAGTGCCCACATCGTATCCAGCATGGCATCAACACGCTGCTCAGGTGTTTCCTTGTTGCTGATGGCCTGCCTGTAGAGGCGCGCGCGCTTAAGAGCATAATGACGCAAAACCGTGGCCATAATCAGCGATTTTGTGGGGAAGTGGTGCTGCAACGCCCCAAGACTGACACCTGCCGCCTTTGCGATGCGCTGTATTGTTGTCGCGGCATAGCCCTGCGTCTGAAGTAGATTGACGGCCGCTTGCACAACCTTGGCTCGCGTCGAGGCGCTACGATCAGCCTGCGTACGCCGCCGCACGGGGACGGAAGAAACACTCATGAGATTACAGACAGGCCCCTGATGCCAAAATCAACGATAGGAAAATTCTCTTACAGTGAAGCTCTCGCTTCCGGAAATTCCTCTTCAATTCCATTCGCCAATGCTTCTTCCAATCAACACTTTCTTAGGGTTTCTGTTCTAAGCAAAGAGCTCGGGACATGACGTTATCGAGATCATCAGTCTCTCCATATCTCAAATGGAAATCTCACGTTCGCCGGGAGGGAGGCATTTCCAGAAAAGACTATGCTACCGCAGGCCCTCCATGATTTGAAAATATCAGAGCGCTTTTCTGGCCTCGCGCCATCTCATATTCGGAATCCAATATGAAAATTCCGATTAACGCCGTCCTCTAGAATGCATTTTTTTTCAAAAAGTATTCCCCCTGAAAAGATCAGGACTTTTTAGAAAGTTAATGTTTTCTTTTTGGTCTTTCGGCCATAGAAAATCATGAAAATCAGTATTTCCATTTTACAAAAACCACCTGAAATCATACCATTAGTTTACTTAAAACAAACCATTCGCATTCAGCGTCGACGAAGAAGCATAGGAATCACATGACAACGACAGTCAGTTCAGGAAGCTCCACGACCGTTAGCGGTACGACACAAAGCGGTTTCGTTGTCCGGGGTGGCGGCACACTGAATGTCTCAGGTGGCGGGAAAGCAAGCAGTATCGCTGTTTCTTCAGGCGGCGTTGTTAATGTCAAAAGTGGAAGCGCATCGGGCATCGTACTGAGTTCTGGCGGCGCGAAATATGCTGCCAATGGCGCTCGGCTCTACACCTATTCTGGAGCGACAGTCACAGGCGTCACGGTTTTTTCCGGCGCTGAAATCAATAACCGAGGCGGTGTGCTCAGTAACGTCACCGTTTCCTCTGGTGGCTTTGCCCAGGAATTCGGTAACAGCTACGGCCCATCCAAGGACTATTATACGACTGTTGCCAATGGCGGAGAATTCTCCGTACAGGCTGGTGCGTCGTCCATTAGCGCCACGGTGTCTTCCGGTGGAATTTATACAGTTCATTCAGGCGCCATTATCAGCGGTCTGGACATTACCTCTGGCTCTCTACTGACATTTGCAGACTTCAAGGCTGGTTCCAGCATGTCAGCCAGTGTCAGTGGCTCGACCTTGAATGTTTATTCAGCAGGTAAGCTTGTACAGTCCGTGGGCCTGGATACGACTGCCTATGATGGTCATAAGTTCGACGTCTCAGCGTCTTCGGGTCAGTACGATAGCGGCGGCATCCGGGTTACGGTCTGCTATCTGTCCAACACCATGATTTTAACGCCAGACGGTGAAAAGGCCGTTGAAACCTTGCAGATTGGCGATCTGGTTATGGTTAAACGAAACGGCAAACTTCAGCCAGAACCAATCCGCTGGGTGGGCCGTCGTTTTGTGGACGTCAAAGCCAGTGCAGACCCTGACAAATGGCCCGTCTGCATCAAGGCCAACGCACTCGCCGACAACGTCCCACACAAGGACCTGCGTGTTACCTCGGAGCACTGCCTGCATCTGAATAATCTGATGGTTCCGGCGCGGATGCTGGTCAATGGTCGCTCCATCACAACAGATAAGTCCGAGAGCTTTTTCGAAATATTCCATGTGGAACTCGAAACACACGGCGTTCTCATCGCCGATGGAGCAGAAGCTGAAAGCTATCTGGACACGGGAAACCGCACTTCGTTCGAACAGACCGGAGATGTTGTTCGCCTGAACAATCAGACATGGGTGTCTGATGCTGCGGCGCCGCTCGGTGTAAACCGCGAGCAGGTCGAACCGCTTTATACGGCGCTTCTGGAGCGTGCGATCAAGCTGGATATCGGCGAAGCATCGCGTCCCGCAGAACAAACTGATGACCATGATCTGCATTTGGTCACGACGGACAACACCGTGATTTATCCATCACGGACAATGCAGGGATCGGTTCTGTTCCAGATCCAGCCGGGCGTCACATCGGTTCGTCTGGTTTCAAGAAGCAGTCGCCCAGCAGATGTTATTGGTCCATTTGTTGATGACCGTCGCAATCTCGGCGTTCTGGTTGGGCAAATCAAACTCTGGGACAGCACAATTTGCCATTCCATCACGTCCCATCTTTCTGCATCCGAGGACGCAGGCTGGTACGCTGAAACCAACGGTGAAGCCCGTTGGACGAATGGCAATGCTCTGGTGTCTCTGGGAAACCGGAATGCTGATGCGATCGGGATGCTGGAAGTTCAGGTTCTGAACGCAGGGCCATATCTTCTGGAGAGCCAGAACGATTCAGCGCTCCAGCTTTCTTTCGGCTAAGCCGTTAAAAGGATCAGGAGCTTTTGGTAAGAAAGCTCCTGACCTTTCACTTCTGCCAGGTCAGGAGTTCTCAAGACAAGGCGTCGCCTGGCGCGTTTCTCTCAGAAAGCCCCCGTTTTTCCCTTACTCTCCCAAAGAAACTGTGCGTTTTTGCTCACCTTCAAGAAGCTGAGTCTGCAGTTCCTTTCCCACCACACCGACACAAAGCGCGAGAGAAAGAGCTCCCGCATCAGGGTGACCCTTGCTTCTTTCACCATGGGTTCTAGCGCGCCCCATGCGAGGGAGAAGATCTTTCGTAGCCTCGGCAGCGGCTTGTGAGGCATTGGCGGCCTTAGACCATGCCACGGGCAGAGCCGCACCACCTGAAAGCTCCTGCTCAAGCATTTCCACAAATGGCACGAGAGCATCAATGAGGGTTTTGTCCCCAGGCTTGGCTTTCCCAAGAGACATGATGCGCTCCATTGCCTGCCTTACTCCCTGAGCAAGCTGTGTTGAAGAGGGAAGCACATTGTCATCCAGCGCCAGACTGAACGCTCTCAGGCCCTCGCCCCACAAAGCGCCAGACGTTCCGCCAGCACGATCTGCCCAGGCATCTGCCGCCGCTGAAAGCGTGGTTGCAGGCCCAGCCCCTGAAGTCACGGCTCTGGCGGCCGCGGCTTTGGCAGCAGCCGAACCACGGGCCATTCCCTGACCATGATCTCCATCTCCCGCCACCGCATCAATATGGCCCAGCTCAGTTTCTGCCGCTGCAAGAGCCTCGGCCAGGGTGCTCATAACTCCCGAGACGCACTGACCGCCTCGCCGCCCTTCTGCTGTGGACGATTTCATATATGTCACGCTGGTCTCGGCTGGCGCGTCCTCGAAGGTTGTACCTACTTCTTCAATCAGGCCATGGCGCAACGCCGCCGTATCAACCGGAGCGCACCAGAGGCGCTCCAGTTCTTCATCAAGCCAGGTCAAGGTCAGTGAACAGCCTGCCATATCAAGACTGGTGACATATTCTCCAACCAAAGGGGCCACAGCCGTCAGACCTGCTTTTTCCAACAGGGGCGCCAGTGCTTCCCACAGAACAAACAGCTCCTCCTGTTTCGTGCTTCCCAACCCGTTGAGAGTCAGAGCCACACGCCGGGATGCCCCGGCAGGCAGTTCGCTTAGGACTTTTTCCAGCAAAATCTGTGCCAGGACCTGCGGTGTCGGAATACTCTCCTCCCCGATCCCCGGCTCCCCATGCACACCAAGCCCAAGCGCCATACGGGCATTCGGTACGTGAAACAGCTTGTCTGCCTCGCCCGGCAGTGTGCAACCCTCGAAAGCAACGCCGAATGTTCGTGTCTGACGGTTTACGCGGTGACCAATCTGTTCGACAGCGTCCAGATCCAGCCCTTCTTCCGCAGCGGCGCCCACAATCTTGAAAATTGTCAGATCACCCGCAATACCGCGCCGACGTTCCCTCTCGTTTTCTGTTGCACTGGCCACGTCATCCATGGTTGCAAGAATGCGAACGTCATATCCCTCTGCCCGCAACCTGTCGGCGGCGATACCGAAGTTCAGAACATCTCCAGCATAATTGCCAAAGCCCAGAAGAATGCCTCCTCCGAGATCTGCCTGACGGACGACACTTTGAATGGCCTGCGTTGAGGGAGACGCAAAGATATCTCCAGCAATGGCCGCGTCTGCAAAACCAGTTCCCACATATCCGATGAATGCCGGATAGTGCCCTGATCCTCCCCCCACAACGACAGCCACCTTGCCTTTTGAACCCGGTTTAGCGCGCACAACACCACCTCGGACCATTTTGACAAGGTCTCGATGCACCATGCTGTATCCATGCAGGGCCGAGGCTGCGAATTCGGAAGCATCGCCACAGATCTTGGTCATGTGAGTCTCTCCTTTATCAGGATGAAAAGCTGCTGACGGTCAGGACGCGTCGCGGTTGAGGTAATGACGGGCGAGGGAGTCCAGAGAGATGGCGAGCACAACGATGCCGCCGCTCACAACGGACTGCCAGTACGGCGAGATGCCGAAGAGGACGATGATGTCTTCAATAATCCCGATGATCACGGCCCCCAAAACAGCGCCAACCGGGCTTCCCAGGCCACCCGTTGTTGCAACACCACCAATGACGGCTGCCGCAATCGGAGACAGAACCCATGTGTCACCGATGGATGGCTGTGCTGTTCCGAGACGCGCGACCATGAGAATGCCAGCCAGAGCAGACAGGAAACCAGCGAGAGCGAACGCGCCCATCCGAATGGCATTAACGCGAATACCGAGCATTCTTGCAGCCTGCGGGTTGCTCCCGATGGCGTAAATGTACCGCCCGACAGGCGTACGCATCATGACGAATGCAACAACCGTCAGACAGACCAGCAGCACCAGAAATGGAACCGGGACGCCGAAGACAAGACCTCTACCAAGGAAGCTGATTTCATACGGCACTCCGGTAATGGCGACGCCGCGTGTCGCCACCAGATTGGCACCGCCATAGACGCCCGCCATACCGATGGTCAGCACCAGAGAATGCAGACGAAGCTGAGTAATCAGCAGGCCATTCAACAAGCCACATCCAGCCCCCATCAGCAGACACAGAGCGAGAGAGAGCCAGGGATTCAGACCGACCTGCACCATCAGCATTCCGCCAACGACGCCAGCGAGGCCACCAATCGCACCAACGGACAGGTCAAGCTCGCCAAGGATCATCAAGACGGCCTGCCCAATGGTGACCAGACCGATGAACGCGAGCGCACGCGCGATGATGATCATGTTGAATGATGTCAGGAAGTGCGGCGACAACAGACACGAAATCCCGAAAATCAGGATCATCGCACCAATGACGCCACCCAGCGGATTGGCGACCATTCTGGCTATAAGCGCACGAATGGAAGACGCCTTTGGCGGCGTGGGAGTTGCTCCAGGGAGCGTGGTTTCAAGCGACATGACGGGTCTCCGTGGCGCCGATGATCGCGCCCACAAGCGTATTGACGTCAGTGGTAGCCTGGTCGAACGACCCGGTGGTCCGACCGCCGTACATGGTGATGATTCGCGTTGCGCAGCGCTGCAATTCAGTCATTTCAGAAGAAACGAGGATGATGCCGACACCCTCTTCCGCGAGCTGTTGCATGATGCGGTAAATCTGGAATTTCGTGCCGATATCGATACCCTTGGTGGGCTCATCGAAAATCAGGATGCGAGGACGACGGGCCATGGCACGGCCGATAATGGCTTTCTGCTGGTTTCCACCGGACAGGAAGACAATTTTCTTGCCGACGGAGGATGTTCGCACATCAAATTTCTGAATCGTTTCAGAAACGATTGATTTCTCCTTTCCGGAAGAAATAATGCCACCGCGCTTCATCTTTTCCAGAACGGAAAGGCTGATGTTTTCGCGCACGCTCAGAAGCGGAAAAATACCGTGATGTTTCCGTTCTTCGGAAAGATAGACCATGCCCATAGCCACGGCCCGATCTGTTCTGCCGCGAGGCATTTCTTTACCGTTAAATATACAGCGGCCGGATTTTGCGGAATGATACCCGAACATGGTCTGCATCACTTCCGAACGACCAGCCCCCACCAGCCCCGCAAAACCAAGAATTTCACCACGACGGAGCTGAAAAGAGACATCTGAAAAGCCCGGTCCCGTCAGGCCTTCCACACTCAGAAGAATATCAGAATCATCAATGGCACCCCGCGGCTGGAATTTCTCTTCAAGCTGAACAGAACTGCCAGACATCAGACGGATAAGCTGATCTTCCGTCATGCCATCCATCGGGTACGTACCGACACTGCGACCATTGCGCAGAACAGTCACGGTATCTCCCAGACTGAAAATTTCTTCCATTTTGTGCGAGACAAAAACAATTGCACAGCCACTGTCCCGCAACGTGGTGATGATGCGGAAAAGATGTTCCGTCTCGTTCGCCGTGAGGGAAGATGTCGGTTCATCCAGGATCAAAACCTTGAACTCATTCCGGCAGGCCGCACGCGCAATCTGAAGCAACTGCTGATCTGATACGCTGATGCGACTGACGGTCTGTCCCGGTCGGGCATGAATCCCAAAGCGCTCGATAAAACGGGCTGCCTCCGCTTCCATGGCCTTCCGGGAAATTGTCAGATGACCAAATCCCGAACGATGGAACGGCATGAACATGTTTTCAGCAACCGTCATGGACGGAAACAGATTCAGTTCCTGCGGTACGTAAGCAATACGGGAGAAAAGGCTATGATCTGCCAAAGCATCCTGCCCCTCGATCAGGACCTTTCCTTCGTCAGGCGTGACAAGACCTGTCAGGGTCTTGATCAACGTTGATTTACCCGCACCATTTTCTCCGGCCAGGATATGGATTTTGCCCGGCTCAAGCATCAGATCGACATGATCGAGCGCGACCACACCGGGATAGCTTTTACGGACAGCTTCAACCTGGAGAACCGCCATGATCGTTACTCCTGCCTCAGAGCCAGGCTCAGAGGGTTTTCTTGGTGATGACGTCGATGCCCGTATCGATGTATTTGGGCGTTTTCTGCCCCATCGCGCTCTGCCATGCCGAGACAACAGCCCAGTAGCCCTGCATTTCCGGACGACTGGACGCTGTTGATTCTGCAACCCCATCCCGAATAAGCTGAAGCATATCGTTCAGGTTATCGAGGCCGACTTCCTGGACTTTACCTGCCTTCCCGCTTTCCCGAATGGCCTGTCCGATGCCCACAGGACCAGATGCATCACAGGCAACCCATCCCACGAGATTGGGGTGCGCCTGCATGATGGCAGAGGCCTGTTTCTGACCTGTCTCGATGCTGTCGTTGTCGATCCCGGTCGCGACAACTTTGATATCCGGGTATTTTGCAAAGACCTTCTTTTCACACTCTGCACGTAAGGTGTGGTTAGGCGCTGTTGGCACACCCATCATGATGGCCACTTCACCTTTTTTGCCAATCAGTGTGGCAAGCCGTTCGGCCGCAATCGTTCCCTGCTCACAGAAATCGGCGCCCACTGCCGTAATATTCATACCCTCCGGAGGAAGAGAGTCGAAAACGGTCATGGGAATTTTCTGCTCGATGGCTTCATCCATCGTCGCGCGATTTCCCTTCTCGTCCAGCAGATCAAGAATAAGTCCGTCAGGGTGAGTAGCAATCGCTCTTTCGATGATGTCGTTCTGGGAAGAGACATCAGCTGTTTGCGGCGCACGGTATTCGATTTCGATTTTCTGTCCCGTGGTTTTGGTGATCATGTCTGCTGCGGCGCGAGCACCGGTATTGAGCTTATCAAACCACGGATGCACAACTTTCGGAATCAGAACAAAGCGCAGCGGCGTGCTGGTGTCAGCGGCCTGTGCAGCAAGTGGCGTTGCGGCCAGAACAGCACCAAGGAAAAGAGCTTTTTTCATGTTTGTCGTCTTTCCAGATAACCCGTTCCGGTATCAGATCGGAAACAGGGGAAGTATTTTCAGCAGTTGGATGTCTGCAGATGATGCTCGGAATATTTCCGGCTCAATTCTTCAATGCCCGCAACGTTGCCTGCGGACGGCCCAGACGGGTCAAAGCTATGCGCCAACCAGGCATCCACAATGCTTTTGGCCAGTTCCGGCCCGATGACGCGTGCCCCCATGGTGATGATCTGGGCATCGTTTGAAAGGGCAGCACGTTCTGCAGAATAGGTGTCGTGCGTTAGCGCAGCCCGAATTCCCGGAATTTTATTGGCGGAAATGCAAACGCCAATTCCTGTTCCGCAGCACAGGATTCCCCGATCAAAATCCCCGTGCGTGATCGCGAGACCGACCCGCTCACTTAGCTCCGAATAGAGCTCAGGATGATCATCTTCAGGATGGGACATATCAACAACCGTATGCGGTGTTGTGGCGCGAAGATGTGCAGCAATGAGGCCTGCAAGACCTTCTCCGGCCCGATCGCCTCCAATCGCAATACGCATGATTTTCTCCGTCTTTATGGGTTACATTCAGGGGAGGTGCTTGATCCGCTCGCCCTGACGGTGGAGATTTCCGCAATTTTCAGATTGATCCCCGCGTTGCGGAGCGTGTCTTCCAGGTCTTTTTCGAGACCTGAATCCGTGATCACCACATCGAATTCCGTTAGATCGGAAAACCGATTGAGCGTGATGACACCAAATTTCGTACTGTCCACGAGCAGGATTTTGCGATCGGAAATATTCATCAAGGCCTGCTTGGCTTTGATGATATCCTGCTCCTGATGGTACGCCGTCATCCCGCGGATTGCCGCGACGGACAGGAACAGCGTGTTGACGCGCAGCGATGCCGCGGCCTGCTCACACAGTGTTCCGAAGAACGCGTCAAAATCCATGTTATAGCGACCGCCAAGCAGCAGAAGATTCACATTGGGCTTGCTGGTGAACAGGCTCGCAGTGCCCATGCTGTTCGTGACAACTGTGAGAGACGCACTGTCCGTCAGACGCTCAGCCAGAACGCGGGATGTTGTTGAATCATCCAGCGCAATGATTTCACCTTCTTCAACAAGGCCTACGGCCACAGCCGCGATGGCCTGCTTGGCCTCCATCGCACGATGGCTCCGCTGGGAAATACTGCCCTCCGAAAATGCTTTTGGAGGCGTAGTCACCCCCCCATGCACACGGCGCAAAACTCCGCGTTCCGAAAGGACCTGAAGATCACGGTGAATGGTCATGCGGCTGGTGACAAAACGTCCGGCCAACTCGTCAATCTGTGCGCCACCACGATCCCGAACATAGTCTAGGATGTTCTGGCGGCGCGCAGAGGCCGAGCGCGTTTCAAAGGTTACTTGGGGCATCATGCGATGACTCCCTCAGCCAACGCTTGAAAATGCTCAACATTCCAGGCAGCCCGCCCAACGAAAACACCATTCACATTGGGTAGCGCGACATAGCCTGCTGCATTGTCCTGTGTGACACTTCCGCCATAGAGGAGTTTGACGGCAGAACCTGCACTGGATCCGGCGATGTTAATCAGGATCTTACGCAGATGATTATGCGTTCTCTCAACAAAAGCCGCATCTGCAGGGCGCCCTGACGCACCAATGGCCCAGACAGGTTCATATGCAATGAGAACCTGTGGAACATCGTCTTCAGACACCCCATGAAGAGCGATCTTCAATTGGCGTGCCAAAGTTTCATTTGTTACGTTATAAGAATATTCATCGGCCGTATCGCCGATACAGACGAGTGGCCTTAATCCATGTCGCAGAGCCGCATGAACCTTGAGATTGACGGTTTGATCCGTTTCTCCGAAATAAGTCCGGCGTTCTGAGTGACCGATTTCCACCAGTTCCGCACCACATTCCGAAATCATTGTCGGAGAAATTTCTCCGGTCCACGCGCCCTCGTCCTGCCAGTGCATGTTCTGTGCACCTACTGCCACACGGCTTCCTGAGAGCCTGTCACAGACATCCTTTAGAGACGTAAATGGTGGGATGACGAACGGCTGGATAGCTGCCGGGAAAGACATCCGTGCAAGCTCGTTCGCGGCCGCGACAGATGCCCCAGGCCCCTTGTTCATCTTCCAGCTTGTACCAACCCAGATAGCGTCACGCTCCATCGTCCATCTCCGATTTGAGCACCCGATTCGTAACAACTATACTGTTATAAATAACTTCATCAATGATAATTTCGTCACAAAAAGACTGTTACCACTGGGATTGAGAATGATGTTTTACGGATATAGCAAAGGCCGTTAATGCGTAATTATCTGATATAATTGGGTATTATGCGTGATAAACGACGCCGATTGCTCCACAGATTTTCATCACATAAATACGTGATAAATGTTACTTTTTATGTGATGTCTATGTGGAATTACGGGTTAGAAGACGTATTCATCGCCTACTTACGCAGCCAGATTTTGGCCTAAAACCGATCAACACAGAATGAGGCAATTCTCCCTCTCTTTCGAGAACAGGACAAACTATGTGACCGGGATCGCGTGACACGTGCACCGTGAGGTAGACGGCTTTTGAGCAAAAAAACGGCGGGACAAAGCCCGCCGTTTCTCAATTCATCTTATTTATTTGCAATCAGGGCTGCACAACCCGAAGCACAAAGCCCGTCAATTCACTGACAGTCTCTGCCTCCGTCCGGTCAGCTCCCAAACGCAGCTCCGGAGACAGTGGAGCTTCGTAGGGCGCTGAAACACCCGTGAACTCTGGAATTTTTCCCGAACGTGCCGCAGCATAAAGCCCTTTGGGGTCACGCTGTTCGCAAGTTTCCAGAGGTGTATCCACAAAAATCTCGTGGAAGCCCTCACCTACAATCTGGCGCGCCAGATCACGGTCTGCCTGAAGGGGCGATACCAGTGCGACAACGACAGCCTGGCCGCTTTCAGACAGAATTTTCGCAACATGCGCCGCACGACGAATGTTCTCGCGACGGTCTTCCGGCGAGAAGCCCAGATCGCTGCACAGTCCGTTCCGTAACGTATCTCCATCCAGAACGGTGGCTTTCACACCCTGCCCTGCCAGAGACACTTCTGCGGCACGAGCCACAGTGCTCTTGCCGGAGCCCGGGAGGCCCGTCAGCCAGAACACGCCACTCTTATGACCACGCGTCTGAGCTTGCTGGACAGCAGAGATACGGCTGGCCGTCGGGTGGATCGCATGAACACCCTCTTCGAGTTCAGCAGGACCAATCAGCGGTGCGCCGCCAACAATCCGCTGATGACGATCGACCAGAACGCCACGTCCATCGCCCATTCCCGGAGAGAACGGGTCAAACAGCACGGCGTGAGAAGCGGCGAGCGTGATCTCGGCAAATCCGTCCGGTGGGACCTCATCGCCCTGACGCAATGTCAGGTCATCCAGATCGACAACCGCATCAATGGAGGCCACCGTCACATCATGCTCTGCTGTTGTCAGACGAAGCGTGAAGCTTTCCCCAACACGAAGAGGCTCACCCCGCAGCCAGAACAGACGCGTGCGAATACGGGCAGAACGCGCCGGGGCTGACGCTTTATCATCTGCAGGAAACAGCAGGTCCCCACGATCCGGCACCAGATCCGGCTCCAGGCGCAGCGCAATGGATTCACCCGCACCAGCAACCGGCAGTTCCGGCGCATGCCAGCGGCAGACTTCTGCAACCGTTGCGATCTGGCCTTGGGCACCAATTGCCAGACGATCGCCCGCACGGACAGTGCCACGCTCGATCCGGCCGGCGACGTAACGCACGCCATCAAAGCGATAAACGTCCTGCACCGGCATCCGGAACGGCAGAGACAGACGGGACGTCGGCGGGGGCACATTGGCCAGAGCCTCAATCAGCGTAGGCCCCTTGTACCAGGCAGATCGCTCGGAACGGCTGGCAATATTGTCACCATCACGCGCAGACGCCGGAACAACGGCTTCCACTTCGATTTCCAGACGACCAAGAAGCTGGCGGACATCAGACTCGGCCTGAACGATCTTAGCCTCGTCAAAGCCCAGAACGTCGGACTTGTTCAGCAGCACAATGACGTGCCGGATCCCGATCAGACGCAGCAGCATGGCATGACGCCGCGTCTGCTCCTGCGCACCCTCCTGAGCATCCACAACCAGAACGGCGGCCTCGGCATCGGCAGCACCCGTAATCATGTTGCGCAGGAACTGGCGATGGCCCGGCGCATCCACAATCACGAACTCACGGGAGCCCAGACGGAACGGAATCCGCGTGGAATCAACCGTCACGCCCTGATCGCGCTCGATCTGAAGGGAGTCAAGCAGGAAGCTCCACTCCACCGCCAGACCACGCTTGCGGCTGCTCTCAACGATCTGCGCCAGCTTGCCGTCCTGAAGGCTGTCCGTATCGTAAAGCAGACGTCCAATCAGGGTGGATTTACCGTGATCGACGTGCCCGACGATCACGATCGGCGTGGCGGCCGCGCGATACGCCCCAGAGAGTTCCTGGGTTGCGATAATGTCACCCATCTTACAGATACCCCGCCACGCGCAGACGCTCGAATGCGTCTTCTGATTCATGATCCATGGCACGCCCGGCGCGCTCGGATGTCTTGCTGCTTTCCAGCTCGGCAATCACTTCGGCTACGGTCGTGGCATTGCTCTCGATCGGGCTTGTGATGTCCTGATCACCTAGAGAGCGATAACGCTTACCATCCTTGGCAAAATACAGATCCACGAGGGGGATGCCTTCGCGTTCGATGTAGCGCCAGATGTCGATTTCCCGCCAAGCCAGCAACGGATGGACGCGAATATGCATGCCGTCTTCATACGGCGTGGCATACTGGTCCCAGAATTCGGGCGGCTGATTGCGAACATCCCAGCGATGACCGGCGCCACGCGGGCTGAACACGCGCTCCTTGGCACGTGTGGCCTGCTCGTCACGGCGAATACCAGCAATCACGCCACGCAGCTTGTGCTTGTCGATCATTGCCGCCAGACCCGCCGTCTTGCGCGCTGCGGAACGTGCAGCGGGCGGCAGGGACGGATCGATTTCTTCGACCGGTGGGCAGTATCCCAGAAGGAGGTCCAGATCCCACTTCTTGGTGTACTCATCCCGAAAGGCATACATTTCCGGGAATTTCTTCTCGGTATCCACATGCATGACCGGGAACGGCACGCGCCCCATGAACGCCTTGCGCGCCAGCCAGACCATGACGTTGCTGTCTTTCCCGAGGGACCACAGCAGCGAGAGGGGCTTCAGTTTCCGATAGGCTTCACGCAGGATGAAAATGCTCTGAGCTTCGAGCTGGTCAAGATCATCCATGACGCGCGGTTCCGCCAGGGTTTGTGTCCGCGTCATTGTCCGCTCCATGTTCATGCCGGCCGATGAATGCCGCATTCTGTCTTGGTCAGACCGGCCCAACGACCTGCCCGCCCGTCTTCTCCGTCTCCAACCGGCCGTGTGCAAGGCGCACAACCAATCGAAGTATATCCTTTTGAAACCAGAGGATGCCGCGGCAGGTTCCGACGACGCATTTCTGCTTCAATTTTTTCCATGCCCCATCCCGCAAGCGGGTTGAGCTTCACGGTGCCATCCGGCTGCGGTTCCACAATGGGAAGAGCCGCCCGTGTTGAGGCCTGACTGCGCTTGCGCCCGGTCAGCCAGACGTCAAATTCCGGAAGCACCAGTTCCAGAGGCTCCACTTTGCGCAGAGCGCAGCAGGCATCCGGGTCGAATGCCGCGAGCTGATCCTGTGGATCTCTGTTCTCAAGTTCCCGCGCCAAGGGAGAAATGGTCCGAACGTCCTGAAGGCCGAGCGCATCGGACAGCTCATCACGATAGGAGAGCGTTTCCGGGAAATGGCGCCGCGTATCCAGAAAGAAAACCGGAACAGACGGGTCTATCCGGGCAATCTCATCCAGAAGAATGGCCGACTCAGCTCCAAATGAGGAAATAACAGCGACGCGGCCTTTCAGGCACACGAGCGTTTCCTCAAGTACGTGACTCTCCGGCGCATCCAAAAGATGTTGAAGTTCGGATTGTGAGAGAGGCATTTACTGCACCCATATCCCTGTTCACACACGCCAGAATCACGACGTAAAGGAGACATAGGCGCGCTTAACCCATTATTCAACTATTTTATTTTGTATAACCATATTAAATGGTTTAATTGAGCATTCCTCATTGATCGAGGCTCGGTGGAATTTTTGGCCTGATTTACCAATTAATGGCTAGATTTCTCGCAAATGACTCACCCCACAAACAACATCATTCCTGAAAATTCCCACACCACAAAATCTGGCACACTTCATGCATGAACCCAGGTATGAAACTGCGTTCATCCTTTTTTGGTCAGGGCCTTCCGCGCTTCCTTGTCGGCCAGACCGTGCAGCCGCAGGTGGTGGCGGAACTGGTAATAGGTCAGCCCCAGAAGATCTGCGGCCTGCCGCTGGCTGAACTGTGCCTCCTTGAGGGCCGCTTCCAGCAACACCCGTTCATGACCTTTAACTGTCTCGGCAAAATCCAGCGGGAAGGTTCGGAGAACGTCTCCCTGAACATGAGCTGTCCCGGTCGAGGCTGGAGCCATAACGCTGCTCCAGTCAGGCGTGACGAACGGATCAAACACAATCTCATCCAAACGGCGCTCGGGCTGATCCATACGGTACACACTGCGCTCCACCACATTACGAAGCTCACGAACGTTGCCGGGCCAAGCGTAATCAATCAGCCGCTGCAAAGCCTTCTGGGAGAATCCCGCGAAAAGCTTTCGGCCAAGTTCCGCGCTCATCCGCGTCGCAAAATGGTCGGCCAGCAGGGGAATATCGTCCTGCCGGGCTCGCAGAGGCGGGACATTGACCACATCGAATGCCAGTCGGTCGAGCAGGTCCGGGCGGAATGTTCCCTCCCGCGCCATGGCCGGAAGATCAGCGTTGGTGGCACCAATCAAACGCACATCCACGCGGATCGTCTCACTGCCGCCAACACGCTCAAAACTGCCGTATTCAATAACGCGGAGCAGTTTTTCCTGAACCGCCAGAGACGCTGTGCCGATTTCATCCAGAAACAGCGTCCCGCCATCTGCACGCTCGAACCGGGACAAACGCCGCTTCTGCGCACCCGTAAACGCGCCAGCCTCATGTCCGAACAACTCGCTGTCCAACAGCGCTTCCGGAAGGGCCGCGCAGTTCAGCTTGACCAAAGGTGCGTCCCAACGATCCGACAGCAACGCAAGCCGCGCCGCAACCAGCTCCTTCCCCGTCCCGCGCTCCCCGATCACCAGAACGGGGCGCTTCAGGGGAGCAAGACGGGAGATCTGGTCCAGCATCGCCAGAAATGCCGGAGCCCGCCCGATGGGTGTCGGAACCTCGTCCGCTTGGGTGGATCTCGCCATTTCTGAGCCTCGTTCGCCACTTCAGATTGTCACAACCATAACATCCCCAAAACGAGCCCGCTGACAAGACAGGTCATTGTGCTCTAATCCAGTTCTCAGGAAGGAAAGCGTCATGGGTATTTTTTCTCGGCTCGCCGACATCGTGAACTCCAATCTCAATGCGATTCTCGCCACGGCAGAAGATCCGCAGAAGATGATCCGCCTTGTCATTCAAGAGATGGAAGACACGCTCGTTGAAGTGCGTAGTCAGGCCGTCCGCACCATCGCAGAACGCAAGCAGCTCGAACGCCGCGTGCGCACCATGATGCACGAAGAAGACGAATGGCACCGCAAAGCCACACTTGCCATCGAACGCAACCGGGACGATCTGGCCAAGGCGGCGCTCTCAGCACGCCACACGGTCGAACAGTCCCGCGAAGGGCTTGAACGCCAGATTGCACAGGTCACGGAAGGTCTTGAGCAGCAGAACGACGACATCACCAAGCTTCAGGCCAAACTGGCGGATGCGAAATCCCGCGAGAAAACCCTGACCATGCGTGCCCGCACGGCAGAAGGCCGCCTCAAGACTCGTGAAAAGCTTTACGATACCCGTATTGACGACACGCTGAACCGTTTCGAACAGGTCGAGCGCGCTCTGGATGAACTGGAAGGCAAAGCCGAAGCCTATGATCTGGGACGTCGGTCTGGTCGCCCTTCCCTGCACGAAGAGTTGGCCGCTCTGGAGACGGATGCAGCTGTAGAAGATGAATTCGAGACTCTGAAACGCCGGATTGCAGAAAAGAAGCGCGAAGCCTGATGACTGCTGCAAGAAAGTCTGAGTCATGAATGAGGATATCGTCGCTCTTGTCCTGCTTTTTGGCTTTATCCCGGCGCTCGTCCTTGGCCCGCGCCTATTGCGTGCCCGGACGGGCAACCTTCCCAATCAAGGCATCTCAGACCCACATCTGCAGGCTGCCCTGACACAGGCCGAGGCCCATGCTACGCGTCTGGAAGAAAGGATCGACCAGCTCGAACGCATCCTCGACGAGGATATCCCGGGCTGGAGAGCTAGGAGTTCACGATGACATCCCGCACCGCCCTGCGCATGCTGCTGCTGTCCATGCTGACAGGGGCAGTTTCTGCCTACCCGGCTCAGGCCGCGCGCGTCACCATGTCCGGATCTGATCTGGATATGGCGATTCCCTGCACAGGTCAGGTGCGGATCGTCGTAGACTCAGGCATGAAAGACGGCGCGACCTTAGACAGCAGCAATGCAACGCAGGTGACGATGCGCAGCGGCAAGGAAGAGTCGGACAGCCGCATCTCCATCGCCACGAAAAGTTGCGCGCCCAATGGTAAGGTCACAATCAGTGTGTCCCCTTATACCGGCGTTTCAATCCATGACAGCCATGACACGCATTTCATCATCAAAGGAAAACTGGCGTCCCTTGATGCCAGCCTCGACTCCGCGACGATGGATATCGAGAATACGCAGTCCCTTGATCTGAGCATGCATGGTGCCTCCAGTGTGCATATCGGCTCTCTCGAACGGGCGGCCCAGATCGTGGCTTCCGGCACATCAACGCTGATCGCCGACTCTGCACAACTGACCGCTCTATCTGCACAACTGTCGAACGACGCCTCTTTCATGGTTTCGCAGGGTAGTATCGAAGCCCTGACGATCGTGACGTCAGACAATGCGACCGCCACCGTTCATGGCAACGCTTCCGTTGCAACGGTGACAGCCAACGGCACAGGCGCCGTCAATATTGAGCGCGTCTCCGGCCCGATCGTTCGGTCTGGCAGTGGCGCGGTAAATGTCGGCACCCCGGCGGCAGTTGCTCCGCCGCCGACTGTCGTGACACCGACCGCACCACCAGTTACGGCGACGTTGCCAGTCGCTCCTCCGCCCGTTCCCAAAGCTTCGGTGTCGGCTCCTCAGCCGCCAGCTTCCACAGAAAAATCTCCGCAGATCAGCCAGCCTTCTGTTCCGGCTCCATCAACATCCGCAGCACCGACACCGGCACCATTACCTCAGAAACCGGCCCAGCAGGAACAGGAAGCCGTTCAACCCCCGGCTGCCGTCGCACCAAGTACTCCCACCCAGACGCAGCAGACACCCTCAGTCAGTGTCCCCACGGCGCCGTCGGAAGCTCCTCAGAAGCTGCCACAGGCTCCCCTTCCGGATACTGTGGCACCGCCGCCTGCTCCTTCGACGCCCACAGCTCCGGTCATGCCGCCTCAAGGCGACACACCAAAACAGGGAGGCTGATGATGAAGACATCCCACGATCTGGTACGTTTTGCAGGGGGCGTCCTCGGCCTCCTGCTTGCTACAGGAACGATCAGCCCGGCCTTCTCTCAGGACGCAGCCCCTGCCATTCCCGCTCCCCCGGCTCCGCCGGCCCCACCAGCGTTTCCAATTCCAGAAAGTGTAAGCTCCGTCACGGGAGCTACGCTGGAACTGGCACCGACCTGCCTGACAGACCTTCATATTGTTGAGGGTGATATAGCTAAGGTTGTTCAGGGCAATGGCAACCTGACAGCCGCCGAGGACAAGACACTCAAACTTGCTCTGAGTGACCCGTCCTGTAGCACCGAAGCCAGCTCGACAATTCAGGTTCCAGCCGGGACGAATATCCATCTCCGCGGCAACAAGACCGACATCACTGTCACTGGACTATCCGGCCATCTTAGTGGCTTTTCCGGAAGCGGTGACGTACGCGTCAACAGCGCAACGGGCGTGGATCTGCGGATGACCGGATCCGGCAATGTTTCCATTGCTACGGTGACAGGCAATGTGCACGTTCTCAATTTCTCAAGCGGTGACCTGCTTGTTGGGCTCGTAACAGCACCTCGTGTTGAGCTGTCCGCGACATCATCAGGAAACATGCTGCTCAGGAGTGGCTCAGTAGAGAACCTCTCCATTCGGGATCTCGGTTCGTCCGATATCACAGCACATGTCAGTACCATCTCAGCCAGCCTGTCACTTTATGGCTCTGGGAACGTTCTGGTCGATAGTGTTTCAGGAACATTATCCCGCAGTCACTACGGCTCGGGAGACCTGACAGTTCAGACCACAGGCCCCGGTGTGCATGTCACCGCAGCCGCACCGATTGATGGGCAGGCGATCACGAAAGACATTTTGGCCAGCCTTGGTCAGTCCGTGAATTTCGATTCCGGCACGCAGCAAGGCTGGGAGGCTCTTGGCTCTTTCGGCAAACACAGCAACGGCCACCATCTGGGCGGCCTTCGTCTTGCTCTGATCGTGGTCTGCGTCTGGCTGGTCCTGCGTCACGCCAGACGTTATCGCAAACGAACCGGGGAGTCCTTTTTTGGCGCTCTCTGGGCGGATATTGCTGAAGGCCTCTCCGCTTTCACCCGAAACTGGCAAACACGCATGGCTGACCGTCGCATGGGAGGACAATCATCTGCAGGTGACGCACCCCATGTCTATTATACACGCCGTGCTGTCGATCTTTATGAAGAGGTTATTCACACAGCCAGAGATCAGAGCGCGCGTCATAAGCAACGCCATGCCCCGGAGACGACATCTTTCAGTTCAAACCATACTCTGGTGCGCCTGAACGACCGCCTGGCTCGTATGGAGCCAAGGTTGGCGCGCATGGAACAGTTCGTAACCTCCCCGGATTTTGCGCTGGAGCGCCAGTTCCGTGACCTGGAACGCTCCGCCTGAGCAAGACAGACTTTGACGTAGCCGGGCGCGCAGGGTAGGGGCTGAAGGGTGAATGCCGTTCTTGATCCCATAGCGGCCCTTGGCCGTGCCGTCCTCGGACTCGTCCGCCAGTCGGGTGCTCTCGCCATGTTTGCGCTGGAAGGGCTGTCGCATCTCGTGCGGCCACCGTTCTACTGGCGCATCTTCCTGTCTACGCTGATCGAAACGGGGTTCTTCTCCCTTCCGGTTGTGGCCCTGACAGCCCTGTTCTCCGGGGCCGTCATCGCTTTGCAGTCCTATGTCGGGTTTGGGCAGTATCACGTCCAGAGCGCCATCGCCGGGATTGTGGTTCTGGCTGTCACCCGCGAACTGGGGCCGGTTCTGGCAGGACTGATGGTTGCCGGGCGTGTTGGTGCCGCAATGTCTGCCCAGATCGGCACCATGCGCGTCACCGATCAGATCGACGCGCTGACGACACTTTCGACCAACCCGATGAAATATCTGGTGACGCCACGTCTTCTGGCGGGAACCATCGCCCTGCCCTGTCTCGTCATTGTGGCGGACGTACTGGGTGTTCTCGGCGGTTTCACCGTATCGGTCGCAAAACTTGGTTTTTCACCATCCACCTACATCACGGCCACGCTGGATTCGCTGAAGACCATGGACGTGGTGGTTGGTCTGGTTAAAGCAGCGGCTTTCGGCTTCCTCATTGCTCTTCTGGGTTGCTACCACGGCTATAACAGTCGGGGCGGCGCGGAAGGTGTGGGTTCAGCCACCACAGCGGCCGTCGTGGGCGCCTCTATTCTGCTTCTGCTGTTTGATTACCTCCTCACAGATCTGTTCTTCTCCCAATGAGCACACCCAAAATCCGCATCCGCGGCCTTTCGAAAGCGTTCGGCCCCAAGGTCGTGCTCGACGGGATCGACCTTGATGTCGAGACCGGCACCTCCATGGTCATCATTGGCGGCTCCGGCTCAGGAAAATCCGTTCTTTTGCGGTGTATCCTTGGCCTGATCGAGCCCGATGCTGGCACTATCGAAATTGATGGCGAGAACGTTCTCACGGCTCCGCGCGGGCGACAGGAAATCCTGCGTCGACAGATTGGCATGCTGTTCCAGAACGCCGCTCTGTTCGACAGCATGAGCGTCGCGGACAATATTGCCTTCGGGCTTCGGGCCAAGCACTCAGACCGTGACGGCCCAGTTCCGTCCCGATCCAAGGCGCGTGAACTGGCAGGCGGAATCCTCCAGCAGGTTGGATTGGACCCCTCCGTTGGGCAGCTTAGCCCTTCTGAACTGTCAGGCGGCATGCAAAAGCGTGTCGGGCTGGCTCGTGCCATTGCCGGACAGCCTAACATCCTGTTCTTCGACGAACCGACCACAGGCCTTGATCCCATCATGGGGGCCGTCATTGACGGCCTGATCGTGGATTGCGTGCAGAAGCTGGGCTCAACGGCGATCGCCATTACCCATGACATGGCTTCAGCGCAGCGGATCGGCAATCAGGCTGCCATGCTTTACCAGGGCAAACTGGTTTGGCAGGGACTGGCCGCAGACCTGATGAACTCAGGCAACGCAATGGTGGACCAGTTCACGCATGGACGCCGGGAAGGTCCGATCACTATGGAACTTCGCAAATGAAGCCGTTCCGACGCCCTCCCATTTCCCGCAGAGTCTGGCAGCGTCTTGGCCTGACATATCTTATCGCGCTGCCGATGGTGTTCATTCTGTTCATGCACCCGCCCAAAAGCCAGAATATCCTTATTCAGGCACTGATCCTGCTTCTGATCGTGACGGCTGCCCGCATCATGGCACGCATCATCATCCGGACAGACGATTAACGCCTTCTCTGACTGGATCATAACGGGAACGCTCCCTATATCGGGAGCATCCAGAGTCCATGTGAAGAGAGATTCCCTTGGCCAAGAAACCAACCGCACGCTTTGTCTGCCAGTCCTGTGGGGCTGTCTATTCCAAATGGGTGGGCAAATGCGAAGCTTGCGGGGAATGGAACACGCTGGTTGAGGAAACTTCCGAACCCACAGCCCGCAAAACGGGCAAGCTGAGCACCGGGCGTCTTCAAACCGTTCGCCTTGATGGTGAGGCCAAGCCGCCCCCACGCATCACGACAAGCATTGCAGAGCTGGATCGCGTTCTTGGCGGCGGTCTTGTGCCTGCATCCGTTGTTCTGGTTGGCGGTGATCCAGGTATTGGTAAGTCCACCCTGATGCTCCAGACAACCTGTGCGCTGGCTCGGAGTGGTCACAAGGTTCTGTATGTCTCGGGCGAAGAATCCGTCGATCAGATCCGCATTCGCGCGCAGAGACTGGAGCTGGACCGGGACAGCAAGACACTGGATTCCCTGGATCTGGCAGCTTCCATCAATGTCGGAGACATCGTGGGATCGTTGGAAAACGATCGGTCCCATACTGTCGTGGTCATTGATTCCATTCAGACCATGTGGCTGGAAAGCGTGGAAAGCTCTCCAGGGTCCGTGGCGCAGGTCCGAGCCAGCGCATTCGAACTCATCCGCCTGGCCAAAACACTCGGCTTCGCCCTGATCCTGATCGGTCACGTCACGAAGGAAGGGTCTCTGGCAGGGCCACGTGTGCTGGAACACATGGTTGATGCTGTCATGTATTTTGAAGGTGATCGCGGTCATCAGTTCCGCATCCTGCGTGCGGCCAAAAACCGCTTTGGCGCAACCGACGAAATCGGCGTCTTTGCCATGACTGATACGGGGCTGACGGAAGTACCTAATCCTTCTGCCCTGTTCCTCGCCGAGAGACGCGGCAACATTGCTGGATCGGCTGTGTTTGCCGGCCTTGAAGGCACACGCCCCGTTCTTCTGGAAGTTCAGGCCCTGCTGTCCCCCAAGGCTGGAGACGGGGCACCACGTCGCGCCGTTGTCGGATGGGATACGTCTCGCCTGAACATGCTGCTGGCCGTGCTGGATGCGAGATGCGGCTTGAAACTCGCCAACATGGACGTCCACCTGAACGTGGCTGGCGGGTTAAGGGTCAATGAGCCCGCCGCAGACATGGCCGTGGCCGCAGCCCTGATCTCCGCAGCAACAGGGCAACCTGCATCTTCAACCGCTGCTTATTTTGGGGAGGTCGGCCTTTCCGGCGAAATCCGACAGGTCAGCCAGGCTGATCTTCGGCTTAAGGAGGTTGCGAAGCTGGGATTTGTTGAGGCTATTCTTCCCAGACGGGTTTCCGCTGCTTCGGCTCGCGTCAAGCCGCCCGCAGGCCTCAAATTACGCGAGATAGGGCACCTTACAGATCTCGTGGGTCTTTTCACCGAGACTAGTGCAGGCTGAATAAATCCTGCTGGCACATAGAAAATAAATCGTGAATTAACGATTTATTTGCGACATATTATTTCCTTCTCTGTCTAAGCTTTACGAACCATGACGGCCTGATTCTTTTCAGACTACTGAACGTCCATTGAATGTTCTGTTGTCGGGTGCTGTCCCTTCGAAAGCGAGTATTGAGATGGCGAGCCAGCAGACATCCTCCTCAACACCACTTCCTTCAGGAAATGGCCCCGTTACGACCGTAAGCTCAGGCCAGGTGGTCAACGGTGGCACCATTTCTCCTGATGCAACACAGGTTGTTTCAGGAGGCACGGCAAATGGCACGCTGCTTCAGGGCAGCTCGGTTTTTTCCGCTGGCAGCACTGGCGCCGGCATGACAACCCAGTTTGCTCGGCAGGATATTATTGCCGGTGGCGCAGCAGTCTCCACAATTGTGAAAGACCTCGCCATCCAAACCGTCCTGGATGGCGGGGTAGCTTCGGGCACAGTCTTGAGCGGATATCTCCCACCCTATGCGCTGCAGAACACGAGTTCTTTTCAGGTCATCGAAAGCGGTGGCATCGCTATCGATACTGTTTTTTCTGGAAAAACCGGAGAAGCGCAGCGTTATACAGGCCTCACCCAGTCCTTTAGCTACATCAAGACATTCCAGACTGTCGAAAGTGGCGGCACAGTCTCGGGCAACCAGATCGGATTTGGTGGAGCGTCCACAATTGAGGCTGGAGGCAGCTCTGTTGACACGACCCTTTCTGGCTTCTCCAGTAGCTGGAACGGGTGGAATTTTCAGACGGGGCAAGGTGTAAGTGTGACGTCCCACGTCTACGCTACTCTGGATGTTTCAGGGTACGCAGACAAAACGTCCGTTTACAACGAAGCAATCATGACAGTCGGGGGTACGGCCGATCATACCACCGTCTTTTCCGGCGGAAGCCTCACCGCACTAAACGGGGCCACGTTGTCGCACCTCACAGTCAGCAGTGGTGGCACCGTGAGCCTCGGCGCCAGCACAGTTCTGACAGATCCGCTGACAATAGAGCGAGGGGGTGGAATTGTTTTTTCGGATATTTCTTCGACAAACGGGTTAAGCGCGGTTTTTGTCTCTGCTCCGTCGATCCAGAATGCCACAAGCGGCGCGACGGTTCAGGCGTCTTCTGAAACCGCAACACCAGCGGTTTTTCTGGATGTCATGTCCAGTGGAACCGTTGTGAAAGAGATTGCTGTCACAAGCGCGTTCTCATCTCCGATCTATTTTCGGAATGCTCC
Source organism: Gluconobacter sp. P1D12_c (assembly GCF_018812105.1). Classification (NCBI taxonomy): domain Bacteria; kingdom Pseudomonadati; phylum Pseudomonadota; class Alphaproteobacteria; order Acetobacterales; family Acetobacteraceae; genus Gluconobacter; species Gluconobacter sp. P1D12_c. The sequence continues at coordinate 149,931 of NZ_JACSIQ010000006.1, read as the reverse complement.
TTCGGGCGGGGGGACAGAAATGCTTTACGGTACCCCCTGCTATTGTCCGGGAACGTTAATTCAGACTCCTCAGGGAGAGCGGCCTGTAGAAGATCTGGTTATTGGTGATCTGATTTTAACAGCGTCAGGGGATGCCCGCACTATCCGATGGCTCGGACGTCGCGCCTATGACCCACTTTTTGCCTACGGCAACCGGGACGTCTTACCGATCCTGTTTCACAAGGGGTCCTTGGGAAATAACCTTCCAAAGCGGGACCTGACTGTTTCTCCGCTACACGCCATGCTGATCGACGGCTATCTCATTCCTGCCCTGCATCTGGTCAATGACCATTCCATTCTTCAGATCCAGAAACCGGAGACGATCCGATATATTCACATCGAGCTCGACGGCCATGACATTCTACTTGCGGAAGGCGCCCCCTCAGAAAGCTTTCTGGATGACAGATCCCGAGGGATGTTCCACAACGCACATGAATATGATGCCCTGTATCCTGATGCTCCCCGACAGCATCCCAGATACTGCGCACCACGTCTCGAAGATGGGCCTGAACTCGCCCAAATTCACAGCCGCTTGAAAGAGCATGCAAAATGTCTCTTTCCGAATGAAGCAGCCTGATCTGCAAGGATAAGTCTTCCCTGTGCCACAGTTTCTGGCTGGTCATATCGACATTTGTAACCATGATCGCATTGCTGGGTGGGCGGTTGATCTGAAAAATCCCGATCGACCTGTCCGCCTGCGTGTTTTCCAAAACGGCCAGTTGGTTCAAGAAATTGCCGCTATAACATTTCGCGCAGACCTGAGAAACGTAGGCCGAGACGGATGCTGTGCTTTTGACTGGGCCTGGCACGAGCCGCCACCGCATGAAGGGTGCCTGATAGACGTTCGTGACAGCCTGCAGGATCGTGCTTTTCAGGGTTCTCCTTTTTATATTGAGCCGCAGCCCAGCCGTCTTGTCGGAACGATAGACATCGCAGACCGTCTGCATATTGCAGGCTGGGCCATGGATGAGCTTAATCCAGACAGAACTGTCTGGCTGACAGCCGTAATTGATGGCGTACAAACCGTGCGCTTTCCTGCAAACCAGTTTCGACGCGACCTGCGGGACGCTGGTCTGAATTCCGGTCGATACGGTTTTGACTATGTATTTGACGCCGCGTTGGATCCGCAACAAGACCACGTTATTCAACTATTCCATGGTCAGGAGCGGTTTGGTGAGCCCTGTCACCTTCCGACCGCCGAGCATCTGGATAAACCTCTCAAGCATTATTTCAGTGCACTGCTCCAAGGATTGAATACCCCAGCGGCAAGATCGGAGGCTCTGGCGTTTCTGACCAAAGCGGCGGAGACCCTCCGACAGCAGACTGGTTCGGATATTGCCAGTATCAATGATCGTGCTTTTGCTTACAGGGCCAACCGACGGCATGACGATGTCACATCAGTCATGCCCTGCGCCCTTTTCGTGGACGACCGCGTTCCCGACCCTACAGTGGATGCTGGATCCGTAGCGCTGCTGTCTCATATTCGTGCAACACAGGCGATTGGGTATAATTGCTGCTTCATAGCATCCCGTCAGGCACCCTCAGAGCAGGATTATTTCCGCCTTGCATCGCTCGGCATCGACTGCCTGATGCCACCAGTCTTCACTGGCCCGGAAGAAGCTCTCAAACGCCTCGGACCAGGGCTGGATGTTATCTATCTTCATAGGTTGAATAATGCTGAAAGCTATTCCGCCTTATCCCGCGCCTTCGCCCCAACAGCTACACTGATCTGGAGCATTGCCGATCTCGCATCACTTCGCCTGCAGCGTCAGGCAGGGATAGAAAATCGTCCTGAACTTGCGCGAACAGCAACGCGTATTGAAGTGCGGGAAAACATGTGTGCCTGGCTAGCAGATTGTGTACTGACCCATTCTGCAATCGAGGCCGAACGTCTTGAGCGCATGGTGCCTACAGCAAATATTCACGTTATACCTTGGGCTGTTCCCGTCAAAACTCGTTCCCGTCGGCGCCAGGACAAGCCCGTCATTGCGTTTGTCGCTCACTTTGCCCATGCCCCAAACACAGACGCTGCAAAATGGCTCATTCTGGATATTCTACCGCGCCTTAAGAAACGCATTCCCAATCTTGTCTGTCGCCTGATCGGCAGCGCCATGCCGCACGCAGTTCACATGCTTGCAGGCGAAGACGTTGAAGTTACGGGGCACGTCTCCAACCTTGAAGATACCCTGTCCGACGTATCGCTTTGTGTCGCTCCGCTCCGTTATGGTGCAGGGATCAAGGGCAAGGTTTTGGATGCATGGTCTGTTGGGCTGCCGATTGTCATGACGCCCATTGCAGCAGAGGGACTGGTAGATGTGTCCAACCCGGTATGGGCAAAATCTATCGCTGACAGTGCGGAAGATTTTGCAGAAAAAATAGCAGCTCTTCTGGTGCCATCTGCGGCAAAGGCTCAGATAGCGGCCGCAAGGAAGCTGCTGAAAGAGCGTTTTTCCGAGAACGCTATCCAAGCCAGTCTGGAAGATATTCTTCCGCCCGTGATGATTGAAACACTGCCACTGCCCGAGGACAGGTCAGAACCCGTCCTGAACTGATAATTTTCTAGAACCTGAATGTCACGTTTGACTGCGCATAGCTGCCACTTTGCGCGCCCGCTTTGCGCAAACTCTGTGACGCCATGAACCGCGCTCCATAAATCTGCCAGGTCAGATGATGGTTGATCTGAAGCGTCAACGACGCCTGCGGTACGACGCCCACATATCCTCCCCGATAAGCATGAGCGAATGTGTATGGGCCAGATGAACTCCAGATCGCCCCGTTTGCGTTTTCCCGCCACATAAACGGTGCTTTCAGACGCAGGGACGCAAAGCCTTTCCAGGGCGTGATGCTGATAACCGGAGACAGGCTCACCAGATTGGACGGTGAAATATAGGTTGTCGTATCCAGATAGTTGGTCTGTGGATTAAACGGCGCCATGTAAGTGCGCACCGTTCCGTTCTGACCATCCGACCCACCGGAATAAATATCTGCCTGCACACCCAGGAAGGGATGCAAGGGAGAAGGTGTATGCCTGTAACCTATGATCGTGTTGACGGCCCACGCACGAACGCTGCTTTTCCGCTCTGTCCCGGCGTATTGGAATGTTCCGTTCTGGTAGAGTGCCCCCACCGAGTATTCGACGGAGGCGGATGTTCCATACCAGCGAAACCCCAGATTACCGCGGGAGGATGTCCCTTTAAGAACGCGCGCTGCTGTCGGAACGGCAGACAGACCGCTGCTGTATCTGTAGCGGATATAAAACAGGTCCAAAAACGAGTGAACGCGCTCGCCACCAACGGAAAACGCAGGAACGATCATCGTGGTGTTTCCACCATAAAGGCGCGTCCCATAATCCTCGGTGTTGTGGAACATGAGAGGACTGTCTGTTTTCGTCTGAACGAAATCGTATGCGTCCACTCGGATCCGGGGCCAGAGGGCGTAAAACCGGCCACCATTCCAAGACAGGGGAACGTTTGGAGTTTCACGATTGTACAACATGTAGGACGGAGCATCGAGGAACTGCTGGCGTCCAAACATAAAACCTGTCTGTGCCCCGGCGACTTTGCCCTTCAGTTCGACGAAACCCTGTTGCAGGTCCAGCCTCTTGCGATATGTCGACCCATACCCGAACCCCTTCCAACCGCCTGCATCCGCATTGATGAGTTGACCGAAAAAACGCACGTGCTCACCCAGATGCAAGTCTGCCCCGATCAGATTCCGGATGCCGAAGCGGCCTGACTGGGCTTTTCCACTGCGCCCCAGAAATGGCGCTTCTTCATACCAGTTTCGTAACCGCGATTCTCCCGACAGGGTCAGCCAGATCGTGCGACTATTGTTCAAGGCGATGAATTTGAGTGGATCAAAGAAGTCCGTGCGCTTGCTTTTGTCTCGCAGGTAGCTCCAGTCCTCCGCCCAGGCCGCTGCGCCGTAGCGACCCACGGGGCCAAACCCCGCCGCTTCACCGTTTCCGTAGTTGAAATCACCCCACGGCCCCTGATGACCATTCGGTGCACGGTTCTGCTTTGCAGTGATTCGCCGTGGCTGGCCGACCACACCGGCATGAGGATAATCCTGGATGATCGGTCGCTCGGTGGAAGGAACCTTGATCCACTCCTCCTCTGTTGGAGGGGATTCAATCGGACTGGTTTTCAAAGGAACGGTCTGGGCATCTGCGTGATGACCCAGGTTGACCGTCAACAGAAGCACTCCGGCAATGAGGCTTCTTTCATGACGGAAAGAGACGACAGAAAGAAGCATCGAGAACCACAATTTGACATGAAGAGGCAACGAAAACGAGTGAGCCTCATATTACACAGTATGTAAAGAGAGATTTTATTTATAACTTTTTTATTTAGTTGTTTATAGATCCGGGCGAGAGATGGCCATCTGGCCACGTGTCAGATCTCGCAGGTATTCCGTGATCATGTCTGCCTCTTCAACAGGCACAGCGACCGTCAACCACGCACCTTCTGCATCAAAGTCACACAGTGTCTTTTCTGCCCGCCACCCCGGAAGTTTGGCTTCAACCTGCGCATAAACCGAGAATGGGCAATGAAACCGCAGGGGCAGGGTTTCGATCCGTTCGATTTTGGCAGCCTCTCGCAGACAGGCTGCAGCCGCACCGCCATATGCCCGAACAAGCCCACCGGCCCCCAGCTTTACACCACCGAACCACCGGGTGACGACCACCATCACATTGTCGAAATCCTGCCCCTCAATCGCAGAAAGGATAGGGCGCCCTGCTGTTCCAGAGGGCTCTCCATCATCGCTGGCACGGTATCTTTGACCCGTCCGGAAGGCCCAGCAATTATGAGTCGCGTCCGGGACAGCAACCTCAGCAAAGAACGCCAGTGCTGCGGTTTCATCTGCGACAGGGGCCGCGCGCGCAAGGAAAGTGCTGCCCTTGATCACACTTTCATGTTCAGCCAAGCCATCGAGAGTCCACGTCATGGCTTCCATTGTGCCCCATGATGGCGGAAATGTCAGGTTGGGGTAGGGAAATGCTGCCCGTTCTGTTAAGGGTAGGCCCCATGTTTTCGGATCTGATCGGCCGGCTGAATGCCGCCTGTGCACGTCGTGCGCCACTGGTGGTGGTTCTGTTTGCGCTCCTCTGTGCGGGATGTGTCGCACTGAGTATCACGCGCCTCAGTGTGACAACTGATACCGGCAAGATGTTTGCCAGCGACTTGCCGTGGAAACAGCGGACGGACGAGATGAACCGTCTTTTCCCGCAAGATGACAATCAACTCGTCGCCATCATCGACAGCCGCATCCCAGAACAGGGACGCGCCACGGCCCGCGCCCTTGCTGCCGAACTCAGCAAGGACCATGAGCACTTCGAAATGGTCAGCCTGCCAGGCGACAACCCCTTTTATAACAGTCACGGCTTCCTGTTTCTGGATAAGAAGGACCTTGAACCCCTTCTGGATTCCATTGTTTCAGCCCAGCCTTTCCTTGGAACTCTGGCAGCAGATCCTTCAGCCCGCGGGCTGTTCGGTGCCCTTGGCCTGATTGGGGACGGTATCAAGGCCGGGCAAGGCATTCCTAGTGGCTTCAACGGCGCTCTGGACGGCTTTGCGGACTCTCTGACCAAAGCCGCAGCTGGGCAGCCTCAGGATCTGTCCTGGCAGAATCTTCTTGTCGGTCGTCTGGCTGAGTTGGGCAGCCGCTACGAATTCGTCGTCACAAAGCCCAAGCTGGATTATAGCTCCCTTCAACCGGGAGAAGGCGCCACGACGGCGATGCGCAAGGCGATTGACAGCCTTGAATTCGTGAAGTCCGGTCAGGCCACCGGCAGCATTACTGGCGAGGTCAAGCTCAACGACGAAGAGTTCTCGACCGTTGCCCATGGCATGGTGTTCGGTCTGGTCGTTTCTCTGGTTCTGGTCGCACTCTGGCTGATTCTGGCCGTGCATTCCATCCGCGTCATTGTTCCCATCCTGCTGACTCTGATTTCAGGCCTTCTGCTGACGACCGGCTTTGCTGCGCTTAGCGTGAAGGAACTGAATCTCATCTCGGTGGCGTTCGCGATCCTGTTCGTGGGCATTGCTGTGGATTTTGCCATTCAGTACAGCGTCCGCTTCCGGGGACAGCGCAACGAAGATGGCTCCATGCCCTCTCTGCGTGATGCCCTCGTTCTTACCGGACAGGAAAGCGGTGCACAGATTTTAGTCGCGTCGCTTGCAACGGCTGCGGGCTTTCTGGCCTTCACCCCGACAAGCTTCATCGGCGTTGCTCAGTTAGGCCTGATTGCAGGCTTCGGTATGCTGATTGCCTTCCTGTGCACCATGACACTGCTCCCGGCCCTGCTGACGCTCTTCCGGGCGAAGCTTGGGAAAGGGGAACCAGGCTTTGCGTTCATGGCGCCAGTCGATCACATGCTGCGTCACAAGCGTAGAAAGGTCGTGGGCGTGTTCGCACTTCTCGGGGTCGTGGGCGTTGCCCTGATGCCGCTGCTGAAGTTCGATGCAGATCCTCTTCATACGAAGAACCCAAATACAGAGGGCATGCACGCTCTCCACCTTCTGGAAGATAACCCTCTTACCACCCCATATTTTGCCCAGCTTCTGGTCCCGAATGTTCAGGATGCGGCAAAGAACGCAGCGGCTTTCTCCAAGCTGTCGAGCGTCCATGATGTGCTGTGGCTGGGGGCGCTCGTCCCGGACGATCAGACCGACAAACTGGCTATGATCGAGGACACGGCTTCCATCCTTCTCCCGACGATTACCGTTCAGACCCCCTTACCTGCACCAGACGCAGCGGCCATTCGTGCATCCGCTATCGCAGCGGCAGCCAAACTGGACAGCGTAAAGGATCAGCTTCCTGCACCACTTGAGAAAATCCGCCAGGCTCTCAACACGCTTTCGACAGCCCCTGACGCAACACTGGTCAATGCCAGCCATGCCCTGACACGCTTTTTGCCGGATCAGCTCTCCATGCTCCGTACGGCGCTTCAGCCGAAGCCCATCACGATCGACAATATCCCAGACGACATTCGAAAGGATTACGCACTTCCTGATGGTCGTCAGCGCCTGACGATCCATCCCAAGGGACAGATTTCCGAGACGCCCGTGATGCACCGGTTTGTGTCCCAGTTGCGTTCGGTCAATCCGGATATCAGTGGGCCGGCAATGGAGATCACCGAAAGCGCGAACACCATCGTTCATGCTTTCACGATTGCCGCCATTTCGGCTCTGATCATGATCGGCATCATTCTTCTGGTGGTGCTACGCCGCATTCTGGATGCAGCTCTTGTTATGGCGCCGCTCCTGCTCTCGGCTCTCCTGACTGTTATCCTGATTGTCACGGTTCCAGAAACACTGAACTACGCTAACATCATTGCTCTTCCCCTACTTCTCGGGGTTGGCGTGTCTTTCAATATCTACTTCGTGATGAACTGGCGCGAAGGCATCAAGGGTCCGCTGACGTCTCCGACCGCACGCGCGGTTCTATTTTCTGCCCTGACGACAGCAACGGCCTTTGGATCGCTGGCAACATCTGCTCATCCGGGCACTGCGAGTATGGGCCGTCTGCTTCTCATGTCTTTGGGCTGCACACTGATCTGCACACTCTTCTTCGTACCGGCGCTTCTCCCGAAACGTCCGATCGACGACGCCTGAACTGACATAGTTCGTCACTAATGTGAACGGCTGACCGCAACCGTTCTTTAACTCACAGGTTGAGACCTTCATAACCATGAAGGATCTCTCCGTGAGTGCAGACCATTCAGGACTTCCGCGAGGTATCGACCATGTCGGTGTAACCGTACCCGACATCAACCTTGCCATCCGCTTTCTCGAAGCCGCACTGGGTGCTGTTGCGCTATACCGCAACGTTACCCACACCCAGCCCCAACAGGGTCCGCAGACAGAGAAGATACTCGGGCTGCCAACCGGCAGTGTGGTCTGGGAGATGTGTATGATGTCTCTGGGGCATGGGCCTGGGCTCGAACTCTTTGAAATTCATGGCCCAGACCAGAGACCGGCCGTCCGCGCCTGTGACTTCGGCGTGCAGCACTTTGCCGTCTATGTTGACGATATCCATGCGGCCTGTACCCGCTTCACCGAAGCGGGTGGCGAGCTTCTGACAGAGCCCCAGGGGCAGCCTTCTCTCGAAGCTGGCCCTGGTAACATGTTTTGCTACGGCCGTGCGCCATGGGGCATGATTATCGAGCTTCTGTCCACACCCTCACGCAGCCGCTTTGACGATATCGCCCCAAAGCCTCGCTATCAGCCCCCAGCACGACATGAGGAACAATAAGCCATGCGCCCTCTCTCTCTGCTTTTTGCTTTCGCTCTTGGCGTTACCGCATTTTGTCATGCGGCTGAAGCTGCAGATCCTGCGCCTCCCACAGCATACTACTGGCACAACTGGACGGACCATAATGGCGTCAGCCACATGACGCGCTGTCCGTTTCACAATTACATTCTGAAAACCATGTCCAAACCTGCGGGGCCGCAATGGCAGGACCGTCTTAAGAGCGGTCAGGCCCAGATCATTTCTACCGTGCAACCTCCGCACTGGGATGGAAGCTGGCACCCTGACCCAAAAGTGCAGTGGATCATTCCTCTCAAAGGCACATGGTACGTCACCGCAATGGACGGAACACGTGTCGAGATGGGACCGGGGGATGTTTCTCTGGGTGAAGACCAAATGAGCCGTAAGGACTCACAAGGTCACATCGGACATTTTGCAGGAAATGTCGGCGATGATGCTGTGACACTCATGGTCATTCAGACTAATGAACAGCCGACCACAGATCAGCCATGCCGGTTTAAATAAAACCTTCTGCCAACTGTACTGCCTTTTCCTACTCTATTCGTATTAAATTTTTCTCAATCGTCACTTTTAAAAAATGAAAGGAAAATACCGTAGACAAAATAGATTTTTTTAAAGTTTTCGGTATCCGATAACAGATAAGACCCATTTTCGTTAAATACATAATTTGAAATAAATGTGTTGTAATGGACACACCAAGAAAATCTCACTCCAAAATCGCATTGTTACCATTGCGTACAGGAGACATTTCCTTTCAGTTTTGTAATTGAAGATACATTGAGACATGAAACGAAGGGATATCTGCCAGCAATGAACACCTCTTTTCCAACGTTGGCCCGTCCGGGCTTTTCACTGAAACCCTCCCGGACTTTTTTGAAAATTGCCTTGCTGGCTGGTATTTCCTACACGGCGCTTCCTGTTCCTGAAGCCTGTGCAGAGACAACGACGAAGCATCTTTCTGCCGCTCACAAGTCTGCTGCGAAAAAAGCGGCTGCGCCCCATGCAACAGTCCAGTCCGCACATCCCCAGACATCGGTTCAAGCCAAGCCCGTTACAGTTGCGCCTGTGTCTGCGCCTGTTCAGACAATTACGAATGCCAACCTGCAGCCAGGCGCATCACCTGCCGCTGAAGTCGTTACTGTTACAGGAACGCGTCTTTCCCAAACGCGCCTGACGAACGTTATGGCAGGCTCAACCGTCGATGCCGCGCAGCTTCGTGCCCGCGGCTATACGGACATGGGCATTGCCCTGATGCGTGAGAACACCGCCTTCACGGTGGGTGACAACTCCCCTATCGGTTCACAGGGCAGCTTCGGTGCTGGCCAGTCGTTCGTTTCTCTTCTGGGCCTTGGCTCACAGCGTACCCTCACCCTTGTTGACGGCATGCGCATGGTCGGTGGGTCGACCGCTTCCAACTATGGTGCAGGCTCAGGCTCACAGGTCGATGTCAGTGCAATTCCAACATCCTTGATCAAAAAGGTTGATACCCGTCTCGGTGGCGCAGGCGCAGCTTATGGTGCTGATGCTGTTGCGGGTGTTGTGAACTATCAGCTCGATGATCATTTTAAGGGTGTTGATTTCAACGCACAGGGTAACTGGACGCAGAAGCTGGATGCGCCGCAGGAAAAAATTACGTTCAAGGCTGGCACAGACTTTGACCACGGCAAGGGCGGCGTCGTTTTCGACGTGGAATATCGCAATGCTGGCGGCATGGTCGCGAATGATCGCCCCTATACAAGAGGCAGCCTGTCCACCACTTACGCTCGACCTGCTTATGGCTCGACTACGCCATACGCGCGCGTGCTGACACCAGGCGTTCGTTTTCTGCAGAATTCGGTCACTGGTTTGCCGACCACAAGCGCAGTTTACGGTCAGCTTCCAGTCAAGGCAGGTAAAGCCGGATACGCTATTCCTAACGCTGCCGGACAGGCGCTGATGTTTAGCCCTAACGGCCAGTCTCTCGTGCCTATCACGTATAACTCTGCCATACAGGACGGACTTCGTGCTTCAGGCGGGAACGGCATCGCGCTGCAGGATTACAACCAGCTTTATGCGCCATCCGACAAGCTGAACCTGACCACGCTTGGCCACTATGACTTCACCGATCACCTGCACGCAACATGGCAGGGATGGTATGCCCGTGGAACAGCGTCCAGCCTGGTTGGTCAGGGTACCTGGAACACGCCTCAGTTCGATGACCCACTGAGCCTCCAGAGCTACCAGACGAACACGGTCGTCAATGGTGCCTACAAACTTAGCACAAACAATCCCTACCTGACGCCAGCCGTACGCGCGCAGATCGTCAATGCTCTTCAGGCGGCAGGAAAGCCGACGGATACGTTCTATCTGTCACGCTTGAACCAGGATCTTGACGCAGGCATGTATCGTACCACCATGCAGATGTTCCGCTTCCAGGGCGGCCTGAACGGTGATTTCGACGCAGTTGGCCGTCATTTTGAGTGGTCTGTGAAGGGTGTGTACGGCAAGTACATGAACGACACCTGGGAACCGTCTATTGTCACGCAGAACCTAACCAATGCGCTGAACGCAACGACGGACGCCAGCGGCAATATCGTCTGCTCTCCAGGCTATACAAACTCTACGGCAGTCACACGGAGCTCCACCTGCTCGCCGTTGAACCCGTTTGGTTATAACCAGATGACGCCAGCTGCCCGCGATTACGTCATTTCGGACGCGCACAGTAAGAATACAAACGCGCAGCGCGATCTTCAGGCAGAAATTCACAGCACGGTTGCCCACCTGCCGGCTGGTGATATCCGCTGGGATCTTGGCTACGAGCATCGTCGTGAAGGCTACAACTTCAACCCAGGCAGCTTCTTCCAGGGTGAACAGCAGGCGGACGGAACCTACAAGCAGTACGGTAACTCCACCGCCATCCCTATTACGTCGGGCGCCTATCACACGCATGAAGTCTTTGGTGAGCTGGATATTCCGCTCGTTTCCCCGAATATGCATGTCCCGGGCGTTTACAGCCTATCCGCAACAGCAAACGGCCGCTTTATTAACAACAGCATGACCGGCAACTACTGGACGTACATGTTTGGTGGTGCGTGGTGGCCAACGCAGGATTTCGGTCTGTCCGGGAACTATGCCCAGTCCGTTCGTAATCCGTCCGTGACTGAGCTTTTTGCTCCTCAGAGCACGACCTACAATACAGCAGAAGATCCCTGCTCCATCGAGTACATCACCTCTGGTCCTGCTCCTGCAACGAGAGCGGCGAACTGCGCAAAGGAAGGAATTCCCAAGGGCGGTTTCAGCTCGAACATCAATTATTACACAGCGCAGGGCAAATCAGGCGGCAACGCAAAGCTGCAGAACGAGACGTCTCACAGCTACACAGGCACGCTGGATTTCCATCCGCACTTCGTCCGTGGCCTCGACATGACGGCCTCTTTTGTTGATGTCAAAGTCAACAATGAGATCACATCCCTGAGTGTCGGCGACCTGATGAATGCCTGCTATGATTCAGGCTCTTACCCGAACAACGCATACTGCAACTCTTTCAAGCGTGATTCGGACCACCAGGTCGAAAGCTTCACGTCCGGTTATTTCAACATTGCCAACCAGCACATGCAGATCCTGCAGGCGAACATCGATTACTATGTTCCGTTGCAGCGCCTTGGCTTGCCGCAGTCTGCTGGCAACATCGAGCTTCGTGGCAACTATTCTCACTATTTACGTAATCAACAGACGTATCTGGGCAGCACATATGTCCTGAACGGCGATACGACGTCTCCGAACAACCTGTTTACGCTGGACTTCAACTATACGCGTGGTCCGCTATTCTTCCAGTGGCAGACCATTTATTACGGAAAGTCCAAATATGCCCTACAGGTTTCAGATTATACCTACGAGCATAACAACCGTCCGGGCTTTGCGTATTTCAACACGACATTTGGCTATCAGATCACCAAGAACATTGATGCCAACTTCATGATCAACAACATTACCGGAGCACTTCCAAAGTACCCCGGCACAGTCAGCCTAACCCGTTATTATGATGCCATAATGGGACGGTCATTCCAGCTAAATATCGGTGCTCATTTCTGATCTTTCGATTTAGATATGACACGAAAAAGAGGGGCTTCTGGCCCCTCTTTTTTTTATGCTCAACGCCTTCTCCGAAAGTCCTACAGAGCTCCTTACTCCTGCGCGAAAAGAACCCTGTTTCTGCTGAACAGCCCTTGTAAAGAGCATAAGAGCGGGGGGAATTCCCCCAGCCCACTCTCATCAGACGCTTGTAAATCAGGCGCTTTCTTTGACCTTGTGCTTGACCTTAACGTCATGCCCCTTGAGCATTCCATGCCAGTACAGGCGGGGGAAAACTTCGGTTTTCAGGAGCCAAGCGAAGCGGCTGGGTTTCCGCTGATCATACGGGAAACTCGGAGCAACCTTCCCGCCATACAGGAATTCTGCCAACACGACTTTGCCGTAAGACACTGTCAGTGGGCAGGCACCATATCCATCATACGCCCCTGTTTGAGGGCGGCCGTCGAGAGAGGCCAGCAGGTTCGAGACCACAACAGGTGCCTGCTCGCGTGCTGCTGCAGCTGTCTTGGCGTTGCTTGTACCGAGAACATCTCCGGCGCCGAAAACAGTTTCGTATTTCACATGACGCAGGCTGGCCGGGTCTACATCTAGCCAACCACCGGCATTCGCAAGAGGGCTTTTCTTGACGAAATCCGGAGCGGACTGTGGCGGGACAACGTGCAGCATGTCGAACGACCGAACAACAGTTTCGTTTGTGCCAACAATCTGGAAGGTGGCTTCGCGTTTCTCACCATCGACCTTGATGAGGTTCTCTTTCTTATGAAGATTGACCCCATAAAAATCGATCTGCTTCTGGAGGGAAGGCACGTAGTATGCCACGCCAAACAGCGCGTCGCCCGCCATGCAGAAATCGACTTCCGTGCGATGAAGCGACCCTTCCTTGCGCCAGTGATCGCTCGCCAGATAGACAATCTTCTGCGGTGCACCAGCACACTTGATGGGCATAGGAGGCTGTGTGAAGAGCGCCTTTCCACCATCAAGATGACGGATGCATTCCCAGGTGTAGGCAGCCGTTTCACGGGAATAGTTGGACGTCACACCATTACGGCCCAGCGTCTCGGGTAGTCCCTCGATTTTATCCCAGTCCAACTGAAGTCCGGGGCATACAACCAGCCGACGATATTCCACCACACGGCCACTTTCGAGCGTCACCGTGTTCGCGTCAGGATCGAAAGACACCACACTGTCTCGCAGCCAGGTCACGTCTTTCGGAATCAGGCCACCTTCCTGACGGAGCGTTTCCGCCAGTGTCATCACGCCGGCTCCAACCAGCGTCCAGCCCGGCTGGTAGGCATGCGTCGTAGATGGTTCGATGATGGCAATCGACAGGTTGGGTCGCTGATGTCGAAGCTGCGCTGCAATGGTGATGCCTGCAGCACCCCCACCAACGATGACGACGGAGAAGCGATCCTGCGGGTTGGAATCTGTCATGTTCGATGCTCCAGAGTCACGGGCTGACAAAAGAAGACCCTAAACCAGACGGGCCAGTCTTTCGGTAAGAAGAGTGTAGAACGCGTCGGAATCAATGTGATCAATCCATAACGCATTAGGGAGGCGATCAGTTACCTTCCAAAGATCGACAACGCTCTGTCCCAGACAAAGCGGTGCTTCAATCTCGATCTCGACGTTACAGTCCCGTCCGGAGAACAGGTCTGGCCGCAGCAGCCAGCCAATCGTCAGCGGGTCATGGAGTGCACCGCCTTCCCATCCATATTTCAGCTTCTCAAAGCGGTCTTCAGCACCCAGCATCCGGACAACCATATCGCCCACAGGTGTTCCGAGCGCGGCAATGGGTGCCAGCCGGGCAGGAGTCGCGATAGCGCGATGGGTCACATCGAGCGGAAGCAGCGTGACAGGAATGCCTGCACCCATCACGATTTTCGCAGCGTGGGGATCAACGAAGAAGTTGAATTCCGCAGTTGGTGTGATGTTTCCACCTTCGCGCTGCGCGCCACCCATTGCGACAATCCGGGAAATTTTGGGCGCAATATCCGGGGCGTGCGTCAAGGCGTGCGCCAGATTGGTCAGAGGACCCAGGCAAACCAGCGTAATGGCGCCTTTCGGCTCCTTCCGCAGCACATCAATCAGATGGGTAGCGGCGTCCATCGGCTGCTCACGGAGACGAGGGGTTGGCAGGTTAGCGCCCCCCATTCCGGTTTCACCATGTACGTATTCCGCACTGATCGGCGCCTTATGAAGAGGCCGTGCGGCACCGGCAAAAACCGGTACATCCTCACGCCCTGCCAGTTCGAGCAGGGCGCAAGCGTTTTTCGTGGTCTGGGCGAGCGACACGTTGCCAGCAACGGTCATGATCGCTTCGACCCGCAGTTCTGGCGAGGCCAGCGCCAGCAGGATTGCCACGGCATCGTCCTGACCGGGATCCGTGTCGATAATAATCCGGCGGGGGCTGACCTGCGTCATCATGCGTCCTTTTCGTCGTCCTTGAACCAGGCCTCAACCGTCCCCGTGACCTTCAGGGTCATCGGACGACCTTTGCGGTCCACGGCCTTGCCAACAGACAGACGTGCCCAGCCCTCGCTGATGCAGTATTCCTCAACATTGGTCTTCTCTTCGCCCTTGAGGCGAACACCAACGCCGCGGTTCAGCACGTCTTCATTGTAGTACGGGCTGTCCGGGCTGGCGCACAGGCGGTCGGGAGGGGTATCGCTCATAATCGGTTCCTTTCTGTCTTCTGTGGCATCTTCTGTAGCGCCGGATGGCCTCGCCTCCAAGTCAGGATGGCTCCCCGGAGACAACCGGCGCTGCTATGATGCGTTTTCCTCCTCAGGAGACCATGAGTTACCATGACATTCATTCGCTTCCGCCGAACGATGGGCGCTACACTTCTCAGCCTTACCTCTCTCGGTGCAGCCCTGTCAGGTTGTGCATCGCAGGATGACGGAGACTCCTATTCCGTCAGCGTCCCGGTGGCAGCGGGTCAGGCCATGCGTCTGGATCACATGATTTCCCATGTTCCGGGCCAGGCCTGGCGTCTCACTTATCGCAGCGCAGATGCCCGTAATCCGAAGCAGCTTGTTCGGGTTTCAGCGGAAGTTCTGGTTCCCGCAGGCAAGCCGCCCGCTGGTGGGTGGCCTGTCTTGGCCTGGGCTCATGGAGAAAGTGGCCTGCATCTGACATGTGCGCCTTCTGTCATGGGCCTCGGGACTGTTCAGGAACGCTTTTATGGTCCCTGGCTGCGACAGGGCTTTGCGATCGTCGCCACAGACTATCCGGGTCTTGGGGAGCCCGGCGAGGCATTGCTTCTCAATGCTCGTTCAGAAGGGATGAGCATCCTGGATTCCGTGCGAGCTGCTCACGAACGCCTTCCTTCGATCTCAACGACAGTGCTTCTTAGCGGTCATTCGCAAGGCGCTCAGGCGGCTCTGGCAGCCTCTGCGATGGCGGCGTCCTACGCGCCTCAATTGCATATTCTGGGAACGATCGCTGTTGCCCCGCCCTATCTGGATGCACAGGGCATTCAGGATCTTCTGCATCCTCGTAATCCGCGCAGTTTTTCCCCAGCTGTTCCGGAGCTCCTGTCTCTTGGCGCGTCTCTGGCTCAGGCCGACCCATCGTTTGATGCCAACGCTGTTTTCACAAACCGGGCTCTTGCCCTCATGCACGACGCAGCAAGCACATGCAGTTCGGATTTCTTTCCGATGGTCCACCGTTCAGGCCTGACACCCGCCACTACACTCAAGCCCGGCGCCGATGCTGTATTGGCGCCAGCACTGAAATGGGCTGAATATCCGTCTCTGTCGCTCTCAACGCCTGTCATGATTGCGACGGGCGCGCAGGATCTGCATTCCTCCCCAACCGAGCAGCGTCGTCTGGTAAATGCACTGTGTGCAGCGGGCACCTCCGTCAGCCACACGACCTATGGCGGTGCCAGCCATAGTGGCACTCTCGCTGCGGTCACCACAGATGCTCATGGTTTCGCACGAACCCTCCTTGCCGGACAGAAGCCCGCGAGCAACTGCCCTGCACAATGACGATCCTCATTACAGGGGCTGGCTCTGGAATTGGTCAGGGATTGGCACGACGCCTTTCCCGGCCTGGGCAGGTCCTGTCTCTAGGCGATATCCATCCGGAAGGTCTGGCGCTCACCAAGTCCCAGTGTGAGCCCTTAGGGTCAACGGTTCAGACGCGCACTATAGACGTTCGAGACCAACCAGAAATGGAGGATTGGATCAAGAAGTCTGCGCCCTCCAGACTGGACATGGTCTTTGCCTGCGCGGGTCTGACTGGAGGCCTTCCTCCTAGCGCCGAGGATATCCCTCTGGTCGAGGAACGGGAACAACATGCCAGAGCCATTTTTGAGACGAATCTGACAGGTGCCCTCAATACCGTTTTTCCAGCAATCGAGCAGATGCGCCAGCAGAAACCAGATGCAAATGGCAGGCGAGGCCGCATCTGTGTGATGTCTTCAGTTGCGAGTTTCGTCTCTTATCCCGGCACACCGTCTTATTCAGCGTCCAAAGCTGCAATTGATCGCTTTATCGTTGCCAGTGCGCCCAGTCTGGAGCGACAGGGTATTTTACTTACAAGCGTCTGTTGCGGTTTTGTTGAAACCCCGATGGTACAGGCCAATCGTTTCCACATGCCGGGGCTGGTTTCCACGGACGAGGCGGTCCGTCGCATTTTACGTGGAACCCTGCGCGGTCAGAGGCGAATTGTGTTTCCCTTCTGGCTTGGGTTAGGAGCGCGTCTGACAGACCTTTTACCCCCGCGTCTGGCTGAACTTTACTACTGCAGGCAGCCCTCTGCCCAACCGGGCGGAATGCCCGATTACTGACCAGTCTCACGGTACGAAAATGACTTTTCGTGTCCTAATAGTAATGACCAAAAGACCATAATCGGGGATAAGCTGTCGGCATGAATTTCTGCCGCTTTTTCATTGACCGCCCCGTCGCAACAATCCTGATGTCTCTTGCCATCTTCATGGCCGGCGTCATCTGCTATCCTCTTCTGCCTGTTGCGACGATGCCTGATGCCACCACAACCAACATCATGGTCGTGGCATCACAGCCGGGTGCGGACCCACAGCAGATGGCAACCTCTGTCACGACCCCGCTGGAGCGGCGTCTTGGCTCCATTGCCGATGTGAAGAGCATTGAATCTGACACGAGCCAAGGTCAGGCGCAGATTTTCATTGAGTTCTCGTCTTCCCGGAACATCGACGGTGCCCTGCGAGACGTACAGGCCGCTCTTCGGGCTGCCCGCAGCGATCTTCCCACCGGCACGCTCGACGATGATCCGCAGGCCTTCAAACTGGATGGCAGTGGTTTCCCGGTTTACCTGCTCAGTGTCACGACAGACCAGCTGACACAGGCCGAGCTTTATGATGTGGCCAATATTCAGGTCAAACCTTATCTGGCCAAGGTCAAAGGGGTAGGCCGCGTCGAGGTCGTTGGCTCATCGAACCCGGCCGTTCGCGTGGAGCTTAATCCGGGACCTATGTATAAATGGGGCATCGGACTTGAGAATATCCGCTCGGCCCTCGCCTCTGCCAATGCCTTCACTCCAAAGGGTTTTATCGACAGTCATGGCACACGCATGCTGCTGTCGACCAACGATCAGGCCGTCAAAGCAAGCGAATACAGGGATCTGATTGTCGGCTACCGGAACGGCCTGTATCCCGTTCGTCTCAAGGACGTCGCAAACGTCTATGATGGTGTGCAGGACGTCTATCAAACGAGCTACATCAATGGTCACCGGGCCATTACGCTCATTGTTTCCGGCCAGCCCCACGCCAACACCGTGGCGATCGTTGATGGGATCAACGCTAATCTGGACAAACTGCGAGAGGGTCTGCCGGGCAGCGTCAAACTGACTGTTGGCCTCGATACATCTCGCTCCGTCCGGGCCGCCCTTGAGGATGCCAGAGAAGCACTCATCATTTCCGTTGTTCTGGTAGTGTTGGTGATCCTGCTTTTCTTCCGCAGGGTCATGACCACTGTCATCCCGGCCGTCACAGTGCCGATTGCCCTGTCCGGCACGCTGGCCGCAATGGCCTACTTTAACTTTACTCTGGATGTTCTATCTCTGATGTCCCTGACGATCGCTGTCGGGTTCGTTGTCGATGATGCCATTGTGGTGCTTGAGAACATTGCGCGGCACATTGAAGACGGGATGGATCATTACGAAGCCAGCATTGTTGGCTCGTCGGAAATCGGTTTCACGGTCCTGTCCATCAGTGCCTCGCTTGTAGCTGTGTTTATTCCTCTGCTGTTTTTGCCGGGAACTGCGGGCTCGATCATGTTCGAGTTCTGCATGACGATGATTTCCGCCATCGTGATTTCAATGTGGCTGTCCCTCACCCTGACACCCATGATGTGCGCCCGCATGCTTGAAATTGATCATGGGACCGCTCCCCGTAAGGGTCTTACAGGCGCCATCGTGCGCTTTACTGAAGCGGGTCTGGATGGCCTCGTGCGTCTTTACGCCCGTTCCATGCACTGGTGCCTGCGGCACACGATCCTTATGGGTCTGACCCTTCCCCTGAGCTTTATCCTGCTCGTGGGTTCAGTCATCGTCATGCCCAAGGAATTTATCCCCGAGCAGGATATTTCCCTGATTGGCAGTCGCATCCAGGGCGATGCGACCATGTCCTTTGATGAAATTGACCGCAGACTGCGTGCTGTCGGTGCAATCGTGCAGCGGGACCCGGACGTAACGTCCACGACCATTTTCAGTAACGATAAAAACTCCGGCCAGCTCTACCTGCATTTAAAGGAAAAAAGCGAGCGCGCTCCGGTAGCAACAGTGCTGGCCCGTATTCGCAAGGCTGTTCCTGTTGAACCGGGAGCAGACGTGATGTTCTGGAATGTCGGCGGCAATAGCCAAGGGGGAAGCAGCCAGAAAAATACGGGTGCTTATCGATATGTTTTACGCAGCGAAGATATTGCCAGCCTGACAGGCTATCTCCCTAAAATGCTAGGAGCGCTGCGTGCATCCGGGCAGTTGGTCAACCTTTCTTCCGCAACGGAAAGCCAGTCCATCGCGGCCTACGTCACGGTCCATCGCGATACGGAAGCACGGTATGGAATCACACCGCAGCTGATCCAGAATGTTCTGTATGATTCCTACGGCCAGACCATCGTCTCCACGATCCACCTTCCCCTGACGACACACCGGGTCGTCATGGTTCTGGGGCCGCAGTATCGAACTGATCCCAACATGCTGCATCAGGTCTGGATTTCAACTTCTGCTGGCACAGCGGCGGGCGGTGTGGCGTCCAACCTGATTAGAGCCAAAGCCTCCACCAGCGGGACTGAAAGCACGTTTGCAGCTCTTGCGACGGCATCTATTCAGAACTCACTGGCCAACCAGATTTCCGGCAACAGTTCCAGCGGCGCTGCTGTATCGTCTTCGACAGAAAAGATGATTCCGCTTGAAAACGTGGCCTCAATTCTCTGGAAACAGCAGCCGCTCGATGTCACCCATCGTTCGGGGTATTATTCAACGGCCATTTCATTCGATCTGGCGCCCGGCGTTACCTATGCTCAGGGCGTGCAGCTCATTCAGGACACACTGAAAAGCACCCATGCTCCAGAAGGTGTTCTGGGCGAGTTCACGGGGACAGCGGGCGATACAACCAAAGTCATGATCAATGCACTGCTGGCGTTCGCAGCAGCCATTGCCGTCATGTATATTGTGCTTGGCATTCTGTATGAGAGCCTGATTCATCCCATTACCATTCTCTCCACGCTGCCCTCTGCCGGCATTGGCGCCATCATAGGGCTATGGTGCTTTGGAATGCCCTTCAGCGTTGTTGCTGTTATCGGCATCATCCTGCTGACAGGCATTGTGAAAAAGAACGCTATTCTGGTGATCGACTTTGCCATTCATGCAGAGCGCCATGATGGATTGTCGCCCAAGGATGCCATTTTCAAAGCATCCATCACGCGTTTCCGCCCAATTCTCATGACCTCTCTAGCGGCGGCCCTTGGTGCTGTGCCGCTTATCATCGGACATGGTTACGGGAGCGAGATGCGTGCCCCACTAGGCGTCTCTGTACTCGGAGGCATGATCGTAAGTCAGTTGCTCACGCTTTATACCACCCCGATCGTCTATCTCTGGATGGATGCGATTGGAAAATGGGTCCGGCGAATGATGCTCCGCATTGGAAAGCTCTTCCAGCACCGCGCTATGCCCAACAGTGTGCAGAACCAGAGTTAAGCCAGACGAGCGGACTACTTTTCATTTTGAAGCCTGAAATGCCACTGCGTTTCAGGCTTTTTTATAACGTCGGCAAGTTCACTGCTGCAGGACGGTTTCGGCTGTCCGCTGAAAGAGGAGCAATGTCCGGGATGACCTCTACTTCGGTTCGTCCCATAACCCGCCCCGTCAGAACCATGTGGCTGTTGGCGTTGTAAATATGAACAGTATCGCCTTTGCCTCCTGCCTCCAGAACGTTTCCTGACACCGTCAGGCGAACTCCCGGCAAGGTGTAGGACAAAACCACGGGTGATCCCCGACGCACTAATTGAGGGTGCACAAGTTGCGAAGACGCCAGAACCTGTCCCGCAGACAGACTGCCTCTTGCTTCTAGGCCTACTGCATCAGCAACGGTCTGCAACGCGTCTTCAGGCACATCGGATGACCGGACCAACGTAACACTCACATCTTCAGGCAACACAGGCTGCCCAGGATGAAACCCATGACGAAGCGTCACGGCCCGGACCTCCATGGTCACGGAGCCATTCACCAAAAAGGATGTTACTTTCCCACCCGATGTGGCTGGAACCTCCATCCGGGCATTGAAATGGCCACCCCCTCGTGGTGGACGCTCCAGATGCAGAAGAACTGGAGCCGCCTGATCCTGCGCAGGAACTGACACAGACCGAAAACCACTCAGGGTAATTTCAACATGAGCGTCCTGAGGCAAATCCAGCCCCTGACGCAAAACCGGTAAAATATCATCTTCCCCGATTGAGCGTGTTGCCCGCGTCACCGTCGTGGAGACCAAAGGGGATGCATCTGGCCAATCCACACCAAACTGTGCAGCAATCGCTGTCAGTTGCGGGCCACCTACAACATAGCTTGCGCCAAGTGCAGGAGCGTCTCCGATATCGGCGTCCTGCGCTGACGTCAGGCCTGAAAACAGATCGGAAAGATGAACACGAGCATGATCGATAATTATATTCGTACGGAGCGCAGCCGCATGGACGGAACCCGTTGCTACAGCTGAAAACACCAGCAGTCCGACTTGCCACCACCCTCCTTTCACGCTTAGCGGCCACCAAGGTTGTTGAGCGTCTGCATCATGTCGTCTGCTGACGTAATGACCTTGCTGTTCATTTCGTATGCGCGCTGCGCCGTAATGAGATCTGTAATTTCCGTCACAACATTGACGTTGGAGTTCTCAACATAGCCTTGCATGACACTGCCATAACCCGTTGTATTCGGGGTTCCGAGCATTGCATCGCCAGAGGCCGTGGTGGGCGTGAACAGGTTCTGGCCCATCGCGTCCAGGCCATTTTCATTCGTGAAGGTCGCAAGCTGGAGTTGACCGACAACTGTTGAATTGTTCTGCCCGGCGACGGTTACGCTGACCTGCCCGGACTGATCAATGCTGACACTCTGGGCGTTATTGGGGATCGTGATGGTCGGGCTTAGCTGGTAGCCATCTGCTGTGACGAGCGATCCCGTATTGTCCATCGAGAATGTGCCGTCTCGCGTGTAAGCCAACTGTCCGGAGGGTAGCTGGATCTGGAAGTATCCCTTGCCCTGCACGGCTAGATCCAGAGAGTTACTGGTCTGTTCAAGACTACCCTGATCGTTGATGCGGTAAATAGCGGCTGTTTTCACGCCCAGACCAACCTGCGCTCCGGCAGGCACAGTCGTGCCTGTATCAGACGAACTCGTGCCGACCCGGCGGATATTCTGGTAGATGAGATCCTGGAACTCAGCACGGGACCGTTTGTATCCGGTCGTACTCATGTTCGCGATGTTGTTCGAAATGGTCTCCACGTTGGTCTGTTGGGCCTGCATGCCCGTTCCAGCGATATCGAGTGCGCGCATGTGGCTTTAATCCTTGTCCCGTCAGGACGTCTGTCAGGCGGAAACCTGAACGATTTTATCGATGGCGTTCTGCTGACGTGTCGCCTCGGCGTTGACGAACTGCGCCATGAAATCGAAATTGCGCTGGATATCCATCATCTTCGTGACCTCGGACATCATCTGCACATTACTGCCCTCGACCATGCCTTGCAGGATCGAAGGTCTGTCCACGGCATCAGTTGGCTGGTCTGATCGGAGAAGATGACTGCCCTCAGCCTGGAGGGTGTTGTTGTCCCGTGCAGTGACGATACCGATCTGCCCGGCTTCACCGGTTTCAGTGGTTATGACACCATCGGAAGAAATGGTGAGTTGATGATCCGTTGCTGGCAGCACGATGGGCTGCCCTTCCCGGTCCAGAAGGGCGTTACCACTTTCGTCAACTACCGTTCCGTCCTGCTGCTTTTCAAAACGGCCCGCGCGTGTCAGTCGCACACCGTTGTCGGTTTGCACCTGGAAATACCCCTCTCCACCCAAGGCAAGATCGAGCGGGTTTCCCGTCTGCTGCATGTCGCCCTGCTGAAAGTCACGATAGGTCGCGCGATCCTGAGTATAGGCCTGGGTCTGAGCGCCTGTGGGCTGGGTACTTCCGTGCTGCCGGGAAAGGTAGTCACTGAACAGAACGTTTTCGCGTTTGTAACCAACCGTGGAAGCATTGGACATGTTGTCTGCCACCACAGACATAGCGCGTTGCTGGGCATCCATGCGCGAAAGGGCAATATAGGTGCTGTTCTCCACGGCTGAAGCTCCGGCATTCCACTGTCATGGAGGAAGCTTAACTGTCAGACCCTTTCCCAATCGTTAACTGCCCCCGTCAGGACGAGTCGTCCTGACGGTATGGAGAGCCTGCTGCCAGGGCCTCGGCTTCATACAGAAGAGCGCTCCGCTCTTCCTCCAGAAAGGCCGCAACAGCTCTCCCCAGTCCCGGATCCAAAAAGGCGTGCGCCGAGCGCGTAAGAGCTGGCAGATAGCCGCGCTGGATCTTGTGTTCCCCCTGCGCGCCAGCTTCCACACGGGTCAACCCATGGGCAATGGCGAAATCGATGGCCTGATAGTAGCACAGCTCAAAATGGAGGAAGGGCCACTCTCCGTCACATCCCCAGTTGCGCCCGAAGAGAGTATCTTTCCCCATCAGATTCAGGGCCCCAGCCACAGGGCGACCTTCATGCTGCGCGAGCATCAGGACGACACTATTGCCCAAGCGCTCTGAAAGCATCGGGAAAAAGCTTTCAGACAGGTAAGCACTCCCCCATTTTCTATCGACCGTAGACTGATAGAAGCGATAGAAGGCTTTCCAGTCCTCAGCGGAAATGTCTGCGCCTTGCCTTGTCACGAATGTAAGGCCCGCGGTCTGGGCCGCTTTACGTTCCTTGCGAATGGCCTTGCGCTTACGGGATGACAGGGCATTCAGGAAATCCTCGAAAGACGCGTATCCCTGATTTTGCCAATGATACTGAATACCTAGGCGCTTGAGGTATCCGGCGCTCTCAAATGCCTCCATCGAGGCATCATCGCAAAATGTCGCATGTACGGAGGACAGGCCTAGTTGCCCGGCTGCTTGCATTAAAGCCGATGCCAGCGCTCGTGCGACGGCCTGTGGTTCCACCTGATCAGGCCGGATAAGAAGGCGGGGACCGGGGACTGGAGAAAACGGAACCGCGCACTGAAACTTGGGATAATAGTGCCCTCCAGCAGCCTCATAGGCCCGGGCCCAGGACTGATCGAAGACATATTCACCCATGGAATGGGCTTTTCCATAGAGAGGAGCGAGCGCTGCAATCGTTCCATTGGGAGCGCGTAGTGCAGCATGCCTGACAAGCCATCCGGTTCGATCCGCGACGGATCCACTGTCTTCCAAAGCTGAAAGAAATCCGAAAGATACAAACGGATTTTCGTCGCCGGCGCAGGCATCCCATTCAACCGGGCCGATTTCATGGATGGACGCATGAAGCGTCAGCGTCCAGTCAGTCGCTTCTGATGGTGGGGGAGTAGAGGCGCTCATGACGGCTGATCCTGCAAACGTACATAACCCATAGGGCAAACGTGTTGATCAGGCATAGAAAAGACAACGTTTTGCTGTCCTGTCCATGAAGTTGGATGGGCAGGAAGCCCATCCAGTCCGGTGAAATCAGACGACTTCGAACAGGGCTTCCACTTCAACCGGTGCATTCACTGGCAGGCTTGGAACGCCAATTGTAGAGCGGGCATGACGACCTGCATCTCCGAAAACTTCAACCGCGAGATCGGACGCACCGTTCATGACAACAGCATGTTCCGTGAATTCCGGTGTGCAGGCAATGAAACCGCCGAGACGCACAACCCGCTTGATGCGGGACAGATCACCGCCCAGAGCGGCCTTGGCCTGGGAAATGACGTTGATAAGGCATGCGCGTGCACAGGCTACACCTGCATGATTGGAGACTTCGTCGCCCAGCTTGCCGGTAATGAGCAGCTTGCCATCCACGAGAGGAAGCTGACCCGAGACGACCAGCAGATTGCCTGTCAGGACAGTCGTGACGTAGTTGGCAACCGGTGCCGCAGCTTCCGGCAGTGTGATTTCAAGGGCGGCGAGACGATCTTCAGGGGTGTTGGACATGAGTGTTCTCCTGTGAATGGATTGTCATTTTGAGGCGCATAGACGTCGATGCCAAGGGTGAACCGTCACACGGCTGACCCCTCTTCGCCGGCCAGTGTTCGGCGACTGCGCTCAAGCTCTTCGGCATAGCGACGCAGAGCGTGCTGTTCCGTCAGGATCCCAACGACCTGACGGGATTGAAGATCTTCCACGACTACGAGAGCGTCGGCTTCTGCCCGTTCGAACAGTTCCACGGCTTCCCGAACTGTCAGCAAAGGCGTCAACATGGCGTTTTCGAAATGGGCGAGGCTCTGCACAGGCGTTGAGGCCGCGGGAACGGCTTGAAGCTCTGCCACATTAACCATTCCCACATAGCGGCTATCCCGATCCAGCAAGACAATTCTCTGCGCGGAGCCCAACGGAAAAAGAGCCTGTGCCCGGTTCAGGGGGGTGTCAGACGAGATGGTTCGCACCTGTCCGCGCATCATGCGCCGAACGTTCAGAGAGCGCATCCACCCGATATCCACGGCAGAGCGAATGGATTCACCGCGCAGATGAAAGCGCCATGTGGCGAAGCTGTAGCCGAACAGACGTCTCACTGTGAGGAGCGACAGAACAGCGGCTACGAATGTTGCACCACTCATGGAAATACTGCCTGTCAGTTCCAGAAGCAGGCACACCATGGTCATGGGGCTACCAATGATGGCCACGGCCATGGCGCTCATTCCAATCAGAGCACAAGCCGTCAGGGACACTGGCGCCAAGCCGATCCATTCAAGCAGCGCGCCATACACTGTCCCGGCAAGGCTACCGAGGTACAGAGATGCAAAGAACAGCCCCCCGCGAAATCCGGAACCGATGGAAATGCAGGAGGCCAGCGCTTTCAGTATCAGCAGGCCGAGAGCCAGACGGGGCGTAATCCATCCCGCAAAAACCACTCGCATGGCGTCATGTCCCGCCGACAGGACTGATGGGTGAATGACTGCTAATCCACCAACCATCAGTCCGCCGACAGCAGGTTTCAGCCACACAGGGCCAGGGAGTCTGCGAAACAGAACCTCGGTCTGGGTCACACAATACATGACGCCGATGGCGGTCAGAGCAGACAGAATGCTGATGACAACAACACTGACACTCCCATCCCACGTCAGGGTCCCCGGATCTGCAATCACAACCGCGGCAGGCATATGACCGAACAGATGCGCCACACCCACACCGGCAAGAGCAGCAACAGCGACGGGTGACAGACTGACGAGAGAGTAAGAGCCGATTACGAGTTCAAAGGCGTAAAAGGCTCCCGCCACGGGCGCGTTGAATGCCGCACCGATCGCCGCGCCAGCAGCCGCGCCCACCAGAACGCGTAAATCTTCACGACGGACCCGGAAAGACTGGCCAATGCGGGACCCAAGAGCAGAGGCAATCTGTGTAAAGCCTGCTTCGAGGCCGATGGAGCCCCCTATGCCATTGGACAGGATCGTTTGAAGCGCAACGATGGTGCTGTCTCGCACAGACATGCGACCACCATGCAGAGCATTGGCTTCAATGGGATCGACCGGACGGCGTGGCATGACTTTTGCAACCACCGCACCGAATATTCCAAGGACAAGGCCGCCCAGTGTCAGGACGAGGAGAAGACGCCATGGAGGGAGCCATGTCAGGCCGGAAAGGTGACCGTCCACAGTGTTCCCGCGACCGAATAGTTCGCTATGGAGGAAGAGGGTGACGGTTGTAACAATCACTACACACAGCCCGGACAGTCCCCCGACCACGGCAGCCAGAACAGTCAGCCAGATCTCGTCAGCGCGCACCATCGCACGCAGCGTCACGGGGGCCTGAGTGGGGTGACGAAGGAGCTCGCGCAGATGGCGACGCACGCGAAAACGCAATTCGTTACGGGTGGGACTGGTGGACAAGAGGTCTCCCCGGCGGCAGGTGTAGTTCTGTTTGGCTGGAACGCTGCTTGCGATCAACCGCTGTCATGGAAGGATCATGCATGAAACTCAACGCCATCGAACGCGGGGACGGACAGGAAACGGTCGTTTTCCTGCATGGACTGTTTGGACGCGCCCGTAATCTTGGTTTTCTTCAGCGTGAGGCAGCCCAGACATTTCGCACGATCGCCCTGGACCTTCGCAATCATGGAGACAGTCCGCATGGCCCTGTCACCTACGCCGCCATGGCGCAGGATGTGCTGGAAACCCTTGATGATCTCGGGGTCGCTTCCTTTTCGGTCGTCGGACATTCCATGGGTGGGAAGGTTGCCATGATGCTCGCTCTGGCAGAGCCAGACCGTGTAGTCCGCCTGATGGTCGCTGACATGGCCCCCGCGCGGACCCAGCAGGGCCATGGCGACATGATTGCCCGGCTGGATGCCATCACGTTTCCGCCAGACCTGACCCGGAGTGGTGCGCTGGACTTGCTGGAACCCGTCACAGGCAGCAGAGCCGTCGCGGAACTGATGGCTCAGAATGTTCGCCTAGACGGTACGCCGGGCTGGGCCATTGGGTTTGATAACATTACGCACGGGATACGTCTGATCGAAGATTGGCCTGAAATTCAGGCTATTCCTTATGAAGGGCCTGCTCTGTTCCTTCGTGGTGGCAATTCCGACTATGTCAGGCCGGAGCACCACCCCCTGATCATGGCACTGTTTCCTCATGCCCGGATACAAACTCTGGAGGGCGCAGGTCACTGGCTGCATGCGGAGCAGCCCCGCCCTTTCATTGCTGAAATGATGGCGTTCCTTAACGCACCAGCCGACTCCCCAGACTAACCCGTCAACACGTTGGGAGCAGTTTTTCGTCCTTCTTCCGCCACGCGCCAGCAATACCAGGCAAGCGCGGAGCGATATGGGGAAAAGGGGAGCGTTTCAATTTTCAGGGCTTTGGGCTTCGGAGCAATGTCCAGCCCTTTAATCCGGCGCCAGCCTTCCCGGACGCCAAAGTCATCCACCGGCATCACATCGGGCCGGTTCAACGTCAGCATTAGCAGCATCTCAACGGTCCATCGTCCGACACCACGAAGGGTTATGAGCCGCTGGATCAGATCCTCGTCTTCCAGTGACTCCGCGTCTTGTCGGCTTGGCACAAGTCCATCCAAGCGAGCCTGCGCAACGCCCCGCATGGCGTTCTGCTTGCTGGCGGACAGGCCGCAGGCACGCAGAGCATCTTCAGACAAAGCAAGAAGGGCATCAGGTGCTGGAGGCGTGCCATCCTCGGACGCCTCAGGGCCAAGAAGGCATAGCCGCCCGAAGATACGGCGCGCAGCCACACCATGAAGCTGCTGCCCGGCGATGGCACGGAGGAGGGCGTCATATGGCTCCTGATCGCCTCTTCCCTGAAGGCGACATGGACCAATCCTGCGGACTGCGGCTGCAACATCCGGATCAACGGAAAGACACGATATGAGACTGTCTGTCATGAAGCTGTCTTTCCTGCCAGGAACATGGTGCTTTGTCTCTTTCGTGAACTGCCCATTACTGCCATGATAGTGACAGACGCAATGCCCACCCCCAGACCGGATACCAGCCTGCCGGATGACGAACCCGCCCGCCCTGGTGCATAAAGCCTGGCGATGACTTGCCGCCACCTTTCCTCTTTTGAGCAGGCCCGCAACGTATGAGCGGGAAAATGCCGTCTGCCAATGGCAAGGTGGAGCGTCGCGAGCCAAAGCTGTTCGCTGCGTCCTTACGCCCTGTGAATGCACATCTTCAGTCACCGAAGGGATTCCGGTCCCGGCTGAAGGATTATGTCCCACCTGCGAAAAGCCCGGTTCGTCCCGTCCTGACGCCCATGATGCGTCCACAGACCATTGTGGAACCGGGGCCGACTGTTCCGTTCTGCATTTCTGCTGGCCTTCATGCGGCAGTGCTCGCTTTGCTGCTTACCCAGCATCAGGGCGTGCATGGTTCACCTGCAGGAAGTGAGCAACCACAGGTTGAGATGGTCTTTGACCAGCCTCCCTCAAAAAGCAGCATGCAGGGACCGCGCGCCAACGATCAGGGGGGCGCTCCGCCACCGCCGCCTGCACAGAGTCAGGAAGAAACCCAGCAGGAGCAGCAGCAGCCAGAGCAGCAGCAATCTGCACCGACACCTGCCGTACCGACGCCTGAAACGCCGTCGGCCCCGCCCGTGCCCGAAGAATCGTCGTCAGAGCTTCCCAAGACCACACCGTCTCAGCAGGTTACGCCGGGCGCCGCACCCAGCCAGAGAAGCACACAGACGGCGTCGCACAGTCATCGTGCCCATCGCTCTAACCGGTCACAGAACAACAATCCGTTCGCCCATCCGATGGATCTGTCCTTCGGTGAACAGCCATCGCCCTATCGCCATCGCCGTGGACGCGCAGCGGGATCGGGCGGACCGATTGACATGTCGCTGGGGCCGCTCAGCATGAACGGCGCCATTAACGCGCCTTATCAGACACGCACCAGCGTGAAGGGCGTCAGTGAAGATTACGGCAGCGAGATTGATCGCTGGATCCGGTCTCACATGTATTATCCGGAAGATGCCGCCCGCGCCGGAGAGGATGGTCCGTCTTCTGTCCATGTTGTTCTGGACAGATTCGGGCACGTCAAAACAGTCCGGCTGACGGGCCAGTCCGGCTCCTACTCACTGGATGCTGCCACCACGGGCATGTTCCAGGGGGCAAAACTGCCGCCAGTGCCGCCGGACATGAAGGGCGACCACTTCGATATCGATGTGACGATCAATTACATTCTGATCCGCCGCTGATCCGCAGTTTCGACATCGGCGAAGTGATCCCTTACACTTCGCCGGTCTCTTTATCACTGTTCCGGAGCCCTGATGCGCCGTTTCCTGCCTGTTCTGCTGCCCCTCTGTCTGGCTGGCTGCTTCAGCATGCCCCGCCCTTTCTCGGACCCGGGACAACAGGCCCGGCAGCTCGCAACGGCAAACCTGCCTCCTGCCCGACTGGCCGTTCCGACATCTTCTGAGTCCCTGTTGTCCGATGATGCTGCGAAGCTTTGGGCTCATGACGTTGCGGAAGCCATGGTGGCACAGTCGGTGCCGGCTATTGCCCAGCCGAAAAAGCCTGGGGACTGGTGGCTGAAACTGAGCGCAAGCACGCGCAACGGAGCCGTTGTACCGCACTACGTCATCATGACGCCTGAGGGGAAAGCCCGCGCTGAAGGCGATGGCGCACCGGTTGATATGGCAGGCTGGAGTGCGGGAGATCCGTTGGCCATTAAAGGCGCCGCCATGCAGGAGGCTCCGGAACTGGCCAATCTCCTGACAGGTATCCAAGCGGATATGATGCAGCAGGACCCCCACAGCCTTATGCGCCGAGCTGCTCATATTTATTTTGAAGGCGTTAAAGGAGCGCCCGGCGACGGAAATACCTCTCTAGCCCGGGCGTTCTATGCCTCGCTGCCTGACAAAACAAACTCTGTGCAGACCAACGCCAAGAACGCGGATTTTACGGTTCAGGGCGTCGTGAAGGTCACAACTGCAGGGACAGTCGATAAAACTTTGATGCAGCACATCGAAATCGTCTGGCATGTCGTCACACCAGACGGAAAGGAAGCCGGGGCAGCAACACAGCTTCACGATGTTCCAGCTCATTCGCTGGATAATGCGTGGGGCGACACGGCGATCATGGCTGCTGAAGAAGCCGCAGGCGCTGTACGGACCATCATCACCAATTATTCCGGCCGGGAGCACAAGCCGCTGCCCGCGTCGACACAAACAGTGAAACCATCTGACGCAAAGCACGCTTAATTTCAGCTCACGCATTCTGTGAGCCCTGTTTTCGAGGTTTTCATCCTCTGTCCTTCATGCCCTCGGAAAGAGAGCCGAATGCTTGCCCGCGCGTCACAGACTAAAGAATCCCCTATCATCGTCTGGTTCAGGGATGACCTTCGCCTTGCCGATCACCCCGCCCTACAGGCTGCTGTGGAAACCGGGCGCCCGCTGATCTGTGTTTACATTCTTGATGATGAGACACCTGCACTCCACCGTCTGGGAGCGGCATCCCGGTGGTGGCTGCATGGCGCACTGGCCGAGCTAAGAAAATCTCTGACTCAACACCATGGATCGCTCCTGACGCTTCATGGCTCCGCAGAAACACTGATCCCTGCGCTTGCAAAAGAAACCGATGCTAACTGTGTTTTCTGGCATCACCGGCTTCATGCCAAAGAACGTGAACAGGATGACCGTATTGCTGATGCGCTCAGTCAAAACGGTGTCTCCGTGACGGCAGAGTGGGGCACTGTCCTGCTGGATCCTGAGCGGGTTCGCACGAAAGAAGAAAAATTCTACCGTGTTTTCACAGCTTTCTGGAAAGCGTTTCAACTTCAGGATGTTCCTGATCCTGTAGATGCGCCGTCCCACCTGTCGTTCTACTCTGTTGAGAGCACTCTGCTTTCCGATCATCGGCTCGATGAGCAGGCTCTCCTTCCTACCCAGCCTGACTGGGCCGCCGGCTTGCGGTCTCACTGGGAACCGGGAGAAACGGAGGGACAGGAGCACTTGGAGGACTTCCTGAAGCATGACTGTACCCGTTATGGAACCGGTCGGGACGAGCTAGGGCGTGAAGGAACTTCGCGCCTGTCCCCTTATCTGGCGTCCGGGGCAGTCTCTCCGCGGCAGGTCTGGGCCGCGATTCAGCGTAAAGGGGCTTCCGAAGAAGGCGCGAGGATTTTTCTCTCCGAAATCGGGTGGCGAGAGTTCGCGAAATACACCCTATTCCATCAGCCTCTTCTGCCTGAAACCAGCCTGAATCCGAAGTTTTCATCCATGTCGTGGCGCACGAGCCAGACAGATTTGAAAGCATGGCAACAGGGATTTACTGGCATTCCAGTTGTGGACGCTGGCATGCGACAGCTTTGGGTGACGGGATGGATGCATAATCGGGCGAGAATGATCGTCGGGTCATTTTTGACGAAGCATCTGCTGATTGACTGGCGTGAAGGGGAAGCCTGGTTCCGTGACACTTTGGTAGACGCGGATTGGGCAAGCAATGCCATGAACTGGCAGTGGGTTGCGGGAACGGGCATTGATGCCGCGCCGTTCTTCCGGATTTTTAATCCGACCAGACAGGGTGTGAAATTTGATCCAGACGGCGATTATATCCGTCAATGGGTGCCTGAGCTGAAGAAGCTCTCAGGAAAGGCACTGCTCGAGCCCTGGAATGCGCGGGAAGATGAACTGCGCCACGCTGGCGTCATTCTGGGAAAGACGTACCCACGTCCGATTGTCGAGCTTCAGGCCGGTCGGGACCGTGCTATGAAAGCGTTTCGCTCTCTGTAACCTAACAAGATACCAGCCGGATTACTCCGGCTGGTGAGGCTGTCTCAGAGACCGCCATTCAGGAAGTTCGTCGCATCGCTACGGCTCTTCTTGCCAAGCGCATTCAGACGGTTCTTCTGCTCCTGCGGCGCATTGCGCAGCTTCTGAACCTTTTCCGTCTGGGCGGTACGAGCCGTGTTCAGCTTGTCACGCTCGTTGTTGATCTTGTTCTGAATGTTGGCTTTTTCGTTAGCCGGAGCATTCGTGTACTGGCTCTTGAGAGCCTGAATCTTCTGTGTGCGCTCAGCCTGGGAAGCAGCCGACTGCGTCTGGTAATTCTTTACGCGGTTGTTAAGATTGTCTTCTTTCTGGGAAAGGTTACCGAGAAAATCGTTCTGTGTGCTCTGCGTAGCAGCAGCCGGGTCAGCAGCGTAAGCGCTGGAAACCGCTGAAACAGAACCGGTCAGCAGGCTGACAGCAAGAAGCGAACGAAAGAAAATACGGTTTGTCATGAAATCTCCTGTAGTCGTCTTGCGGGAAGACATCAGCATTTCATGGCGGGAATGTGGCTTCCCGACAAATCAATCTTTATTCGAGGCCTTCCGCAATTGCTGCAATGCGGTCAGGTTGCATGATTGTAATGTGAGTGATGCCACGAATGCTTATGAGACCTTCTCGTTTAAAGGCACTCAGAACACGGCTGACTGTTTCAATAGTCAATCCGAGATAATCAGCGATATCGGTTCGCGGCATTGGCAGATCAAGCTCAATCGGCGCATGAGGCTCCGGCACTGGCGCGGAGAGCAGGCGCGCGCGCTCCATCAGGAATGTGGCAAGACGCTCGCGTGCCGTTTTTCGGCCAAGCAGGGTCATGCGTGCCTGCATCAGGGTCAGTTCACGCGACGCTTCCTGCCGCAGTCGATGCTCCAGATTGGGAAAGCGACTTGTGAGTCGCTGCATGGACGCATGGGGAAAACGACACAGAACCGCAGTGCCGAGCGCCTCTGCACCAAATGCATAGCTCGTAGATGCAGCAAGCCCCAGGAAATCTCCGCCTTCAGCAAAACCGGTAATCTGACGACGCCCGTCCGGAAGAAGTGTGAACAGTTTGACACGGCCACCAGTCACAACAAAAAAATCGTGGGCTGGTTCGCCCTCCTCTATAAATGACCGTCCATCCGGAACAGTCATTTTTGAAGACTCACTGGCAAGTATAGCAAGATCACAATCGTCAATCGCATTACAGATACTGTGTTCGCGACCAATGCAATGAGCGCAGCGATCGTGGATTTCGTCCGGGATACGCGTTGATGTCATGATGATTGGAACTCTCCCGGCCTGTAACATTTGCTGTGCCGCCACACCCATAGCACATAATTCCCCAGACTTGATCCAGGTCAAGGTGAGGCAGGGGGAGGAGTGCTTTGTGAGGTCAACTATTGTTGATGGAAACCCTTTAATATGAAGACTTCAGCTCTTGCGCTGGTCGCTGCCCTAGGCCTGGTGGCATCTCCTGCCTTCGCTCAGACGACAGCTCCTGTCGTTGCTCCTCAGGCCACTGTTTCCGCTCCCATGACGGCAGCCCCTGTGCCACAGGTCAACATTGTCCCGCCGTCATCCGGGCACTGCGGCCTGTTCGAGACCTGTGCGAACACGAAGATCGGCCTGGGCAAGGGCGACTTCCTGATCCGTCTGTCTGCTCTTGGTGTTCTTCCGCAGGATACATCGTCCCGCGTGAAGGTGATCGGTGGTCGCGTCAAGGCAACCAACCAGGTCGCTCCTGAATTCACGTTTGAGTATTTCTTTACGGATCATATCTCTCTGGATCTGATCGCAGCCAGCACACGTCATGAGCTTGCCGCTGAAGACACAGCTCTCGGCAAGGTTGATCTGGGTAGCACGTGGGTCCTGCCGCCGACACTGACGCTGGCCTGGCACTTCCGCCCGCACAAGCGCTTCAACCCTTATGCAGGTGTGGGGCTGACACTGGCATTCTTCCACAACATCAGCCCGGCAGGCGGAGCGGTTCAGAAGCTTGATCTGCGCACCACGGTTGGTCCGGCCGCCAACATCGGTTTCGATTACCAGCTCGTAGGCAACTGGTTCTTCAACTTTGACGCCAAGCAGATGTGGCTGTCTGTTCCTGCATTCATCAACGAGCGCGGCGGGGCTTCTGGCCCATACATTCACGCTCGTGACAGCCTGAACCCGACCACGGTTGCCGCTGGCATCGAATACCGCTTCTGATCCGTTCCTGCGGTTCAAGATCTAAAAAGCAGTTCATCCTTCACGGGGTGAGCTGCTTTTTTTATGTAATTTTTGGGTCAAAACGATAAAATTTTTGCAATATGTTGCGGGAAGCCTTTAGAAAATCCGAGTTTTCAGCTTCTAGTGATGCTGACCGATGATTATGTCACGTAGCGATTGCCATGAAATCGTCGGGGTTCAGGAATAGCAGGGCGGTTTATGCTTCTGCCGCATTTGCGGCATTGGTCGTCTGGCAGATACGGGGTTTTCAAAAAGTATGCGTGTTGCGCGCGCCAGCGCTCTGGCTCTCGGCCTGCTGGGTCTGGTTTTCCTTGTTCTTTTCTTGAGAACCTATTTCTTCGCTCCGCCTCACGCGGCTACCCCCGAGCAACCGATGTTTGCACGGCAGAATGGTAGTCTCGTCTTGCGGGATGGCAGCCCTTTGCAGAAACGCCTTGTGGTCGCTCCGGTTTCCCTGTCGCATGATACAGCTGGAGTGACCCTGCCGGCGCAGGTCGTTGCTCTGCCTGATCATCAGGTCAATGTGCTGGCGCCAGCAACGGGCCGGATCATGAGTGTCGCCGTTCAGCTCGGCCAGCATGTTTCACGTGGGCAGGTGCTGGCGACAATTGCAGCCAGCGA
This sequence comes from Gluconobacter sp. P1D12_c, assembly GCF_018812105.1. Taxonomy (NCBI): domain Bacteria; kingdom Pseudomonadati; phylum Pseudomonadota; class Alphaproteobacteria; order Acetobacterales; family Acetobacteraceae; genus Gluconobacter; species Gluconobacter sp. P1D12_c. Next base: position 114,774 of record NZ_JACSIQ010000006.1, on the reverse strand, counting down.
TCTGGATCAGGCCTGGGCTGACGATCGTCGTGCGCGTGCTGCACTGGATTTCTCCAAGCGTGCCTATGACCGTGCACGCGGCGTTCTGGCTGCGGGCGGAAATGCCGTTAAAGATCTTGAATCTGCACGCAATGATCTGGCTCAGGCAGAAGCGGAAGCTCTGAGAACACATCAGCGCCTGCAGGTTCTGGGCGCCCGCTCTGATTACGCTGCGCAGGGGCAGGTGCCGCTTGTCTCGCCCGTAGATGGTGTCGTCTCAGCAACCAACATGGCTGTGGGACAGAACATTACGGACTCAACGGCCATTCAGATGACGCTGCTGGATCTCTCTTCCGTGTGGGTCGCTGCTGCTGTTCCGGAAAGCCGCATGTCTGACATCACGGGTGGCGCGACGCTGGATGTCACGTTCCCTGCCCTTCCCGGCAAGACATGTTCCGGTCCGGTTGCAACACGAGACCCTGCATTGAAGCCTGATACCCGGCGGCTCAACGTTTATGTTGTCTGCCCGAATACGGAAGGCTTGCTACGTCCCGGCATGTTCGCTTCGGCCAATCTGGGTGTTTCGGAAAACGATGTTGTTCGGGTACCGAAATCCGCGCTGCTGATGAACAACGATCAGGTTTCAGTTTTCGTTGAGGTTGCTCCGGGCACTTTTCGTAGGCGTGAAGTCACCATCAATTATGATGAAGGTGACGATGTGCTTGTTCTCTCCGGCTTGTCAGCAGGTGAGCGTGTTGTGACCAGCGGCGCCATCCTGCTGAACGACGACTGACCGGACGGGCCAGCCATCATGATCGAACGTTTTATCTCTTGGTGCTTTGTGCGCCGGAACATCGTCTTCTTTGCCGCCGTTTTGCTTGCCGTCATGGGAAGCATTGCGTGGCGTATCCTGCCTGTTGAAGCCTATCCGGACCTTGGGTCTGTCAGCGTTTTCGTGACGACCCAGCAGTCTGGTCTGGCCGCGGAGGAAATGGAGCAGCAGGTCACGATTCCACTGGAGCGCATGCTTGCCAGCGTTCCTGGTGTTTCGGACAGCCGCTCCACCAGCACCTTTGGGCTCTCCCTCATCACGTTGATTTTCCGGGATGGGACGGATGTGTTCTGGGCCCGGCAGCAGGTTGAAACCATTCTTGCCAGCAACCCGCTTTCCAACGGTGCACAGCCTTCTCTGGGACCAATTTCTGGCCCGACGGGCGAAATCTATCGCTATACGCTGGAATCAGACGACAAGAACCTGATGCAACTGTCGGACGTTCAGAAATGGACGGTTATTCCGGCAATTTTGCACGTTCCTGGTGTTGTAAGCGTCAATAATTTCGGTGGCTTCACGCGAGAATATCAGCTCGTTCTCAAGCCTTCCTCCCTGTTCCGCTATCACATCGGCCTAGAAGATATTCTGTCCGCGATCCGGAACAACAATATTAACGCAGGTGGTGGTCGGGTCACGCGAGGCGAGCAGTCCTATATCGTCCGCGGTGTAGGCATGATCCACTCCCTGGAGGACATGGGGAATATTGTGGTTGCCCAGCGCGATGGCGTGCCTGTTCTGGTGCGTGATCTGGGAACCATCCAGTTCGGGCATCAGGTCCGCGAGGGCATTCTGGGCAAGGACCATAACCCCGATACCATCGAGGGCGTGGTCACCATGCTGAGTGGTGAGAATCCGTCTATAGTGCTGGAAAACCTGCACCAGACGGTTGCGAAGCTTCAGACACAGCTCGCCCCTCAGCACATCCGCGTCGTTCCCTATATTGATCGCGACAATCTGGTTCTCTCCACGACCCACAAGGTCACGGAGACCATGATTGAGGGTATTCTCCTTGTAGGCGTAATCCTGACGCTATTTCTGGGAAGCCCCCGCAGTGCCATTGTCACGGCCATTACCATTCCACTGGCGCTGTCAGTTGTCTTCACCCTGATGCATTTCCTCGGCATGTCGGCGAACTTGTTCTCGCTGGGTGCGGTCGATTTTGGTGTGATTGTCGATGGTGCCATCGTCATTACCGAGACGATCCTGCGTGTTAGAGAAGAACGACCGACCGAAGCTCTGAATTCCCAGGAAGTACTGACCGTCGCGAAGCGGGCAGGTCATGCCATCTTCTCCTCAACGCTCGTCATTATCCTCGCTTACAGCCCGCTCTTTGCTTTTGAAGGAAGTGAAGGGAAGCTGTTCCGGCCGATGGCTTATACTGTCAGCTTCGCTCTGCTGGGTGCCCTCCTGTGTGCTCTGGCGCTGATTCCGTCTCTCAGCTTTCTGGCGCTGCGCAAACCACGGCATATCTGGCATAATCGCCCGCTGGAGTGGCTGCATGGGCGCTATATTCACTGGCTTGGCCATTTCATTGATCGTCCGCTGATTGCTTATGGCGCTGGTCTTGGTGCCCTCGTGGCCGTCGTGTTTCTGGGAATCAGCATTGGCAGAGAGTTCCTTCCCGATCTCGATGAAGGCGCCCTATGGTTGCAGGTGCAGATGCCGACCGGAATTTCGATGGAAAAAGGCGAGCAGATCGCCAATGAACTTCGAAGCGCCGTCCGGGAATTTCCAGAAACCTCCTACGCCATCACACAGCTTGGTCGCTCCGACGACGGTACTGATCCTTGGACGCCGTCTCATATTGAGATGCCGGTTGGCCTGAAATCCTATGATCAGTGGCCATCAGGTGAGACGAAAGCCCAGTTTGTTCAGCGTCTGCATGCACGATTGTTGAAAATTCCGGGCATCGAATTTGGCATCAGTCAGCCGATCGAAGACAACATGAGCGATCTGGTTGGTGGTGCGCATAGCCCGCTCGTGCTTCGCGTTTATGGAAATGACTTCGAAGAGCTGCGTCGCGTTGGCCAGCAGATTGTCAATGTGCTGCATCAGGTTCCGGGAACAACGGAAGCTTCCATTTTCCAGGAACCGCGCATTCCGCAGATTGATGTTACGGCTGACCGACTGGCGGCAGCTCGCTATGGCATCAACATTTCTGATATTTCAGATGCTGTGTCCTATGCGATCGGTGATGCACCAATTTCCACGGTGTATGAGGATGACCGCTTCTACAATGCTACACTGCGTATCCCTCGAAAGGATGCACAGGACCTGCAAAGCCTGTCGCAGTTCCCCCTCCTGACGGCGCAGGGGGCTTACGTTCCACTGTCTCAGGTGGCCCGCGTAAACCTGCGCATGGGTGAAAGCAATATTGCCCATGAGCTCAGCCATCGTCAGATCACTATCCGTGTCGATAATGGCGAACGCCCGCTGTCACAGTATCTTGCTGATGCTCAGGCCCGCATTGAACAGTCTGTGCATTACGACAAGCAGAAGTACACTTTGGAATGGGCAGGCACATTCCAGCAGCAGGAACGCGCGCAGAAGCGTCTTGCCGTTGCTCTGGCCGTCATGTTTGCCATGATGCTGGTGCTGCTGTTCATCGAGTTCGGTAAAATTCGCCAGGCACTGCTTATTCTGAGCGTTGTTCCGCTCGCGACGCTGGGTGGCCTGATTGCGCTGCATGTGCGTGGAGAGACCCTGAATATCGCTACAGCTGTGGGCTTTATCGCCCTTTTCGGTGTGGCGGTGCAGAACGGCATCATCATGATCTCAAGCATCAACCGACATCGCGCCGAAGGCCGTTCTGTACGGGATGCCACAATCATTGGTGCTGGTGAGCGTTTCCGTCCGGTTCTGATGACGGCCACCGTTGCAAGCGCCGGCATGCTTCCGGCAGCACTGGCAACCGGCGTTGGCACGGACGTGCAGCGTGGGCTTGCAACAGTCGTTGTAGGTGGGCTTGGGATTGCCACACTGCTGACCCTCTTTGCATTGCCCGTCTATTTCAGTGAGCTTGAAATGTGGGTGGAGCGTCGGGATGCCCGTCGTCCGCGACCGTCTGAAGAGAATGGAGCCCCGACATGAAGCGGGTTCTTAAAAATACGACCGCCCTTCTGGGGTCAGTTCTGATATCGGCCTGTGCAGTCGGTCCGGATTTTCATCGTCCGGACCTTCCAAAAGATGTGAACTATCAAGCTACGCCGCTCGCCAGGACGGCTGGCAATTCCCAAAGCGGGACAGGAGTGGCTCAACACTTCCAAAGTGGCGTGGACGTTCCTGGAAAGTGGTGGGAAGTCTTCCGCAACCCGCAGCTCAATACGCTTGTTGAGCAGGCTCTGGCCAACAACCAGTCCATGAAAGCGATGCAGACAGGGTTAAAGTCTGCATGGGAGCAACGGCGGATTGAAGGGGCTGGGCTCTATCCAACGGTCTCGGCTTCCTTTAATCCTACTCGCAATAAGACCTCACGCGTCTACTCTCCGGTTCCGAACAACAATACCTGGCTGTATAATGTTCATACCGCTCAGCTGACGATCGGATATGTTCCGGATCTCTGGGGTGGAACACGGCGGGCCATTGAGGCCGCGGGCGCGCAGGCCGAAATTCAGAAATTTCAGCTTGAAGCTACTGCCCTTACCCTGATCTCCGATCTGGTGAGCGCTACAATTGATGAGGCCACGCTTCGTGCGCAGATCGAAGCGACACAGGATCTAATTGCCAGCCAGAAATCGGCTCTCAAGCTGATTACGGCCCGACAAAAGTTCGGAGATGCTTCCGAGCAGGACATGGTGGCGCAGCTTGCTTCGGTGGCACAGCTTGAAGCTACCCTTCCCTCTCTGAATCTTCAGTTGGCTCAAACCCGGGATCAGTTAGCTGTTTTGGTTGGGGTGGCACCCAATACTCCGCTGCCGACCTTCAGGCTGGAACAGTTTACGCTTCCGCAGACATTGCCAGTCTCCCTGCCCTCAGATCTTTTGAATCAACGACCGGATATTCGGGCGGCACAGGCACAGATCCAGTCTGCAAGTGCGCAGATTGGTGTTGCGATCGCCAACCGGTTGCCCAACGTGCAGCTCAGTGCCCTTCCGGGGCAAGCCGTCGGGACCATGAGCGACTTCTTCAAACCCGGATATGGAAACTGGACGATCGCTGCAACTGTCATGCAGCCAATCTTCCAAGGCGGCTCCCTGCTGCATGCCGAGCGGCAGGCACGTGATAACCTGCTACAGGCCAACGAGACCTATAAGGCCACAGTTTTGAGTGCCATTCAGGACGTCGCGGACAGCCTTCATGCACTGGACTTTGATGCTGATGCGTTGATGGCGAATGAGAGCGCCTATAATGCTACAGGAAAAAGTCTGAAGATTGCTCAGGCTCAGCTTCGCTTGGGAGACGTCAGTGAGCTGATGGTGCTTCAAGCCCAGCAGTCTCATGCTCAGGCGCGATTGGCCTATGTTCAGGCACAGGGCGCAAGATTTTCTGATAGTGTGGGTCTGTTCCAGTCCCTCGGCGGCGGCTGGTGGAACCGTAATGACCTGGGGATGACTCCTGAAGCACAGAAAGCTCTCGGAAAGTCTCTGCTGCCCTGGTAATTTTTTGTGCCAAAATCATCTTTTACCATGACAGCGTCTTTGACTTTTGAGGCTGAGACGCTGTCATGGTAACTAAATTCAGAGCCAGTACGGCATTGTTTTGCCAACATATTCTTCTTGGTCTCTCTCGTCCTGTCATCATAAATTTTAGACGAGATGCCGTGGCACGCAGCATGACGTCTTACTGCATCTCCACCACCTTCGATTCAGGAATACTCCCTATTTTCCGATCGGGAAAACGTTTGAAGCACGTGAGGCACAGGAACCTCTGATGTCCTGACATCAGCTTCTAATTGACTTTTTGAATAAAAAATGCATTAATTAGGGCATTATAGGAATAGTGTATTCCTGTATAATATTTTCCTTAAAATAAATGGTTTCAATATGGATTTAAATTTTCCAAGGAAACCGGGTTTCCTTATTGCTGTTTTGTCACTTCTTTCTGGAGTGATCGGATATTCCCCTTCTTTTGCCGGGGATGTTCCACTTTATTACAAGACACATACAGGCTCTATTGCCCCTGTTACCGTGGGGACAGGTGTAAATTCGCAGGGCTATCCAGTTGTCCCTACATATAAAGGCAAAGACGGGGCGTGGCATTCCACAACTGTTATTGCCCAAGTCTGCGGAACAAATGCCGATGGCACTCCTGTTGCATGCAGTATAGCAGACCAACTTCCCTCAAGTGTCCTGACTACAGCAAAAATCAACGTACAGTCAGGCATTGCTGGCCTGAATGATCAGGCTCAGGTTACGGCTGGGGTAAACACAGCTTCACAAATTTTGACACAAGCAGGTTTATCTGAAGGGAATCAGGGGAGTATTCCCCTAAATCTGACGAGTAATGGCTGGCAGGGCGATGCTCCATCCCATCTCGCAGGACCACGAATTACTGTTGGTGTTTCCATGAACAATATGGCCGATCAAATGGCCATGTTTGGTGGGCATCGCCTGTACGATAGCGTTTTCAGTAAGTTCTATGCCCTTCCATATGGCGTTGGCGATAATGGGGGATGTGTTCATTCTTCAGTCATGACCTATGCCCCGGGAACGGGCGCTAACTGCGGTGCAGGAGGCTGGGACGCCGTCACGGAATACGAACTCGCAACCAACAATCCGCCTTGGTATATTGCTGGTGCAGATTTTCCTGATGAAAATGGAACGCCTCACAGTGTGACGTTTACAACATCTGGAGCGATTATTCGGCCGGCCCTGCCTGCAAGCTACACCGACTACATGCATTACCACATGCATGTTATGACCAATATTGTAGCTGGACCGACAATCTATTCAGGCGTGTCGCTGGATGGTGTGCAGGAACATCGTAATCAAGACCAACAGTTCTACGGGGGCACGCTGGAATCATGGAAAAATGATTCTGATAGTACTGGAACATTCACCCAGTTTACGATGACCGGACAATGGCAGCCCATCAGTGGTTCTGCGGTTGATAATGGGCATGTGCCGCAGGTTGGCACTCAAAACACAACCTCAGCCGCAGATCGAGTAGATGCGCTGGATCAAACCCAATATGCTGAATTTACACATCCTTTTATTGAGTTTGGAACGTACATCAAACACTTCACACGAAATACTAGCTGTGAAGTCATCGTTAAATCTGGAACAGATGGTGAAGCGATGAAACGGCTGGGCCCTTCTCGCAAATGCGATGAAGAACTCGATAACTGGTATCATGGGCCAGACTACGGCGCGACCATGCATGGCCTGACCATCGGGGCCGGATTCGACAATAAGGTAAGCCAGGATAGCTATGGTCTTGCCGTCGCAGGCCTTTGGCCAGAAGGTATTCGGACATGGCTGGGCTCTGACGGAATAGATTTCGATGGAGACGCTTATAAAGTTGGCTCCCGGATCGGTTCAGCCGCTGTTGTTGGCGCAAAAAAAATGATTGCTGAGTACTGGCAGGAGCCGACAGCAAACATTGGGTACCTGGAGAGCGTCAAACTTTGGTCTCAAACTGATACTCTTTCAGAGACCAATAATGCTAATACGGGTGGAACAGCCGCAAATGGTATGGATGTTTCCTATTGGTTTGGTCCACGCCAGTCATCTTCCTCATTTAACATAGACGGTACATTTGAAGCAGCGATTGCCTTCAATCCTGGCTGGGCCAAAAATGGTCTGGCTTTGTGCGGATCTAATGCTGCATCGTTTGATATGACATCTTCAGGAACTGCGTGCCTCACGGTCGATAGCTGGGCTAATACGTCGACAACCGGCTCCTTGGCAGTAGGTAATGGTTTGACTGTGAGCAGTGGCACAACAACACTCAAGGATGTAGTAGCTACGTCTTATAAAGAAGCGTTGAGAACCCCAGCTTCCAGCTCAGCACCCTGTCAGGCGGGAGAATTTTCTGATGATGAAAACTACCATTATGTCTGTGTTGCAGACAATTCATGGAAGAGAGTTGCGTTAAGTTCATTTTAGTTTTTTAAATATTTGTATTGTGAGCGGGTTTAACTATTTTTTTTATTCGCGCACACAAAAAGTCTCTTACTAATCTTGGGTCATGTGTCTTTATCCTCCTGTTTTCTACTGGATAAAGACATCCCTATAGGGCTTCCCCTACGAGGAGAGTCTCGGGTATGCAGACAGACAGCATCTGGTTGCCTTATTTTTGCAGCGCCGGGTCTCTCAAGCTGAGGAGTGCTTTTTCCTATGGTGCCGTCATCTGTAGCTATCGCCCTTTTCGTCAAGAATGAATTTTCTGACATTGCAGGATGGATTGCCTGGCACCTTGGCCTGGGAGTGAAGACCCTATTCATTTTTGATGATCACTCCACAGACGGAACATGGGAAATCATTCAGGCTGCGGCCAAGTCCTTTAATATTCGTGCTTTTCAAACCGACCCGGTAGCAGAACCCGATTTCTACTGGCGTCAGCGCAACTGCTTTATGCAGGCTGCCGAAATGGCCAAAGGGCATTATGCTTGGCTCGGGTTTCTGGACGGCGATGAATATGTTTACTTTCGTCACGCAGACAGCCTTCCAGAATTCCTTGAACGCTTCCCCCATGCCGATGGGCTCGCGTTAAGCTGGCGTATTCAAGGGAGCTCCGGACGGGTCGTCCGCCCCCGTAAAATGACAGTCGAAGCCTTCACTCAGCATTCGACGCCAGAGTTGGGTGACAATGTTCTCGTCAAAAGCTTTGTCAGACCGGAATGCATGGGCGACACGTATCATAACCCACATTGGTTTGACGTCCCGGCAGAACGCTATGTCAGACCTAATGGCAAATATGTTCCTTCAGCAAATGCCGTGCAGGAAATCGACTGGGAAGATGCTTTTGTCCTGCATTACATCTGCCGCAGCATGGAACACTACATCCAGCGCATCAAACGTCGCCTGAATGCTGATCTCAGTGATAGCCTCGGCTACTGGGACCATTTTGATCGCAATGATGTTGAGGACTTTGAGCCTCTTCGGTTTATTCCAAAAATCCGCCCGATTCAGGTCAGCATTAATCGAAATATGGTCGCGCGCGCTATTGACGATTTGAGAAAGCAATATCCCCCTACAGTAGCAATTTCAGATTACGAGGGTGAAATACTGGAATCCCGCGTTTTCAGCATTCACTCTGCATATTTTGAGACACAGCTCTGTGTTGATGCCAGTACGGGAGATGTCTGCCACGCTTCTCCTGCGGGGATGTCCGAACGTAATTTTTTACCTGTATATGGTGCGATTTTCCCTGATACACCCGATTTGATTACGTTCTTCGTACGAGATGGCGTGCATGTCGAGCATAACCGAGTTCTAAAAATTTTTGGCGATGATAGAGTTTTCAGTGAACTGACCTATCAGATTTCGAAAAGTATACAGGACAAGCCTGAAGGAACAGCGCTGAAAACAACTCTTTCTGGCGAATATCTCTGCTTCATTCTTCCTCATAATGGTATCGGACGGGTAGAAGCCAATCGCAGGCAGGCAAAGGACTGGGAAGAAGTGTTACTCAGGCCTGAATTTAATGTCACTTATAACTGGCAGAGAATAACGGCATCTTTACCAACATCTGGAAAGATGACGTTTGATTCTTTGATCACTTGGCTACGGAATGAAAAAGACGCTCCAAGCGTCTATCTTTTCCTGAAGATGATTGCTCTTCTGTCACCAAGTGATCGCGAGAAACTTCATAGACATGTTCCCGGACTTCTCTGGGGATTTATTTGAAATTGAAAATACCGGGCCAAGGGATCACTCACCCAAGGCCCAGGATATAAAAAGCTGGTTTTAGGCTGAAACCGGCACGTTCCGAAGGAAAGCTACGCTTTCTACGCAGGCCGCAGCAGCTTCACGGCCTTTGTTCTCAGCATCTTCGTGTGAACGGGCAACAGCCTGTGCTTCGGTGTAAGTTGTCAGGATACCAAACGCGATCGGCACTTCCGTTGCGAGTTGTGCCTGCATGATACCGATGGTCGCACCCAGCGAGATAAACTCAAAATGGGCGGTGTCTCCCTTTATGACGCAGCCGAGGCAGATCACGCCTTCATATTTGCCCGATTTGGCCAGTCTCTGAGCAAGAAGCGGCAGCTCAAATGCACCAGGAGCATCATAGACGTCCACATCCGTGATGCCGCGCTCTTCCATCCATTCGAGCGCCCCATTCTTCAGGCCACCTGTGATACCAGTGTTAAAACGGCTGACGATGATCGCCATTTTGGGGGCTGGAGAAAGGCGCAGGTCAGGGGCGACGGGGATATGCTTGCTCATGCGGGCTGTTCCTGGAGAAAATGGCCCATCCGCGTCCGCTTGGTGGCGAGATAGGCCCGGTTAAAAGGGTTGGCTTCAATTTCCAGCCGCTCGCGGGACTGCACATCAAAACCGAACCGAACAAGATTGGATTCCTTGTCCGGATTGTTCGTCAGAAGGCGAAGGGAGGTGACGCCCAGATGCCGGAGCAGGTCAGCGGCTGCATCCCATTCACGGGCATCCGCGGGCAGGCCCAGAGCCTCGTTTGCCTCTACTGTGTCCATGCCGCCATCCTGAAGCTCATAGGCCCGGATCTTGTTGGCAAGGCCAATGCCCCGGCCTTCATGACCGCGCATATAAACCAGCACGCCACATTCAGAGGCCGAGATCCGCTCAAGAGCCTCCCGAAGCTGAGCGCCGCAATCGCACCGCAAAGAACCCAATGCGTCACCCGTGACACATTCTGAGTGCAGTCGAACCAGCGGGATTCCCTGAGAAGGATCTCCCTTCACGAGGGCCACGTGTTCGACACCGTCTACGGCCCGGAAAGCATGGATCTTCAGATCATGGCCGCCGAAAATGCTGGGAAGAGCAGATACAGCCACCATTTCACCGGTAGTAGGGACTGGTGTGCTGATCAGTTGAGCATCATTCACGGAGCCACGCCCGTGCTCGCGGCACCACTCCTGCAAGTCCGCAATACTGACGACTGGCATTCCATGCTTTGCAGCGAAGCGGCGTAGTTCGGGCAGGCGCATCATGCTCCCGTCGTCCGCCATGATTTCGCAGATCACGCCCGCAGGCTCGAGGCCAGCGAGGCGCGCAATATCGATCGACCCTTCCGTGTGACCGTTACGGGCAATCACACCCTCTGGATGCGCGCGCAGAGGAAAGATGTGGCCCGGCGAGATGACATCGGCTGCTGTGGCGTCAGGGCTCGCAGCAACAACGATTGTCCGGGCACGGTCTGCGGCCGAAATGCCAGTGGTTACGCCTGTAGCCGCCTCAATGGAGACTGTGAAGGCCGTGCCCCGCGGGTCACGGTTGCGGCTGACCATAGGTGGTAGACCAAGACGGTCCACCTGCTCAGCTTCCAAAGGAAGGCAAACCAGACCCCGCGCTTCACGCACCATGAAATTGATGGCTTCCGGTGTAGCGAACTGCGCCGCCATAACCAGATCGCCCTCATTTTCACGGTTCTCGTCATCAACCATGACGACCATGCCACCTGCGCGAATGGCTTCAATGGCAGCTTTCAGGGATGGCTTCATGACGCAACCTTTCCAAGTGTAGGCGAGAAGCGCAGCAGGTTTTCGACGTACTTGGAGAGTACATCGACCTCCACGTTCATGCGTGTTCCGACTGTGAGGGACGAGAGGTTCGTATGGTCCCAGGTATGAGGGATGATTGTCAGACCAACCTCAAATCCGGACTGGTTTCCCCGAACAACATCATCATGCAGTTCGTTAACCGTCAGGCTGATCCCATCGAACGTGATGGAGCCTTTTTCCACGACATACTGGCGCAGGGCCTGTGGGACGAAAATGCGGAGGGCGTAAGAGTCTCCGGATTTTTCGACACTGGCAAACGTCGCAACATTATCGACATGTCCCTGCACGATATGCCCGGACAATCGGGTATTGGCTGCGACCGCACGTTCCAGATTAACGCGGGAACCGGCTTTGAGCTGCTCCAGAGGCGTCCGGGAGAGAGTTTCGCCGCTCAGATGGAATGTTGCCACGCCAGCCGCATCAAACGTCTCAACCGTCAGACAGACGCCATTCACTGCGACGCTTTCGCCTAGCTCAAGATCCAGAAAGCCCGTCTCGACGGTCAGGTCCATGGCCTTGTCACGGAGGGATACGGCTTTGACAGTACCCAGACGCTCTATGATTCCAGAGAACATGCGCTTTCCCTCAGCAGTCGTAGCGGGCTCTCGTCCCGCGATTGAAGTTCGATGTGATCAGTGTCGCCGTCTTTGCGGATGGTCAGCCAGTCGTCCCATAGACCAGCGTCGGACACTGTTTTCAGAAGAGATGGACCGGCTTCAACCATGGCCCAGTTCACGCCGCGCTCGGCCAGCATGGCAGGGACAGAGAGAAGGTCAGGACTGACCAGAACCGTGAACCCGGCCTGTTCCATCCCGTTTTTCCAGTCTGCGGGCAGACGCCCCTGCCGATCACACACCACAAGAAGGCGTGGGCCGCGATCCGCGTGATCTGCTACCCGACGCACCGTAAAGCGCGGCTTGTCAGCCAGCACGGTCCCGACGCCCGTGATGATGGCATCGGTAGCTCGGCGGAGACGATGAGCCAGCGTCAGTGAGGCTTCGGACGTGAACGTCGTCTGTCCCATCGGCGGAATCATCGTACCATGTGAATCCAGAGCCTGCTTGACGCTGATCCACGGACGATGACGAACGACGCGGCTCAGGAAAGGCGCCAGAAGGGCACGGCAATCGCGCTCAAGATCAGCCATTTCCGGAACATCCGAAAGGAATGTCACGCTGCGCCCGTTCGGCATCTCCCGCAGCCGCTCTGCGCCGCCTGCAGCCTGCGGATTAGGGTCAGCAACGCCGATCCAGACATGCTCGACGGGACTATTGCGGAGCGCTTCACTGCAGGGAGGTGTACGCCCCGTGTGATTGCAGGGCTCAAGCGTCACAATCGCGGTGCGCACATCGCCCAGAACGCCGGCATCGCGAGCCTGTGCAAGAGCCATTGCCTCCGCATGAGGCTGCCCGACCCTCGGATGAACGCCGACGGTGAGAACACGACCTTCTGCATCGAGCAGTGCACATCCGACAGACGGATTGGGAGAGGTTGCTCCCAACGTGTCGGCCGCATGGTCAAGGGCCAAGCGAAATCCTGCTCGGACCTGGCTTGCGCTCGCTGCGCTGGAAAAGGTGGTTTGTTTCAACAAGGCTGCGGTCACGGTCCCATTATTCGGGACGTTCGCAGGGCGCACGCCGCCCTCAGCCGATGCTCGCGGTAGAAAAGTGCGAAGATGCACGCTCCTCCCACCCGAGCAATCGGGCAAGTGCTGCGTTCTCTCTCATCCGGACTATGACCGTCGGCTCCGGAGTCTCACCGGATCTGCTTGACCCTTCCTATCCATGGATAAGAAGGCGCTCGCGGGCTTAGGAGGGACCGAAATCCCTTCAATACCGCCGGTGGGGAGTTTCACCCCGCCCCGAGAACGTCTGTTCAGTCAGGAATATGAGACCGGGAAATCACAGATTACAAGTGGAATCGAACACAAAGAGACGTGAAAACTGCTTATGTGTCATATTTCGTGATCTTGTAGGTTTTCTTAAGCCCCATAGAAAAAGCCGCCAGAGAGGACTCTGACGGCTTTTTTTACTGTTCTCTCTAAAGAGAGACAGCAATCAGTGCGTGGAAGCATCCGTGTGACGCTGAATGGCGTCCTGCGTTGCGTTCGCACCGCGAGACACATTGTGGCCCACGGAGCTGACGTCCTGACCAGCACCCCGAACAGTGTTGCAGGCCGAGAGAGAAACGGCGGCACCAGACAGTAGCGTCAGGGAAAGTGCAACACGGGCGACGGACTTGATGGACATTGGGTATAACTCCTTGAAGAAGCGTTCGATATCGAAACGCTATTCGCGGAGGAAAGTTCATCCGCGAGAAGACGTTTGTATGGCCCAATTGTTTCAAAATGAAACAGCGCTCGACCGCATCTTTCCAGCGTCTCGTTCCGGTTAGCCCAAGGTGAAATCCGCCAGTTCATCTGCGAGTTTCTCCGGGTCAGGGATACGGTAGTTCATTTGGAAACCACCTCCAGCCCCGACAGGCTCCAGGCCAGAACTATCGTACAGATAGCGGGCCTGATTGTTGTTCGCCTTATCGACCAGACACTGGTTCGCCCACATATCCGGGCTATGTGCCAGCGTCACAACCCTTCGCTGTGGGAAAAAGATGCTCGTATGAAGACAGGCATCATTATAACCAATCACGAGGGGATTTGAGGCCCAGAGCTTGAGCTGATCCCGGAAAGTCATTTGGCTGGGATAAACAGTCCCTATTCCTTTTGCTCTCAATGCCGCCGTTAGAACGGACTCATTTTCTACCCTGACGTTGCCCTGAGAGAGTTTCTCCTGCGAGAAAAAGAGAACGCGTCCCGGGTGATCCTGCGCACCTTCGGGTAAAATCTTTCGCCCGATGCTGTGAGCCAGATCTGCGAAGACATCATGAACGAGTGACAGCTCTTCAAATGCAGCCGCTGCAACCGTTATCCGTGGAAAGCGCGCAGGTGACAGAACCTGCATGAAGTGATCTTCAGTCAGATCAAGCGCCGTCACGATCGTCCGAAAATAGCTTTGTGCCATCAACTGAGCGAGAGGCTGCGGGCTGCTGAAAACGAGCTTCAGCCGTGAGCGTGCGTAGGGAGGAAGACTCCACAGGCGGGACAATACGTTGGCAAAAAAATAGAGGTAGGACGGATTAATGTTTCCAAGGAAAAAATAATCGAACTTGTCGCTCAGGGCTGGGCAATCCGGGAGGTCAGGGTAATCCTGGGAGCAGAGAGGTGTATGGAGTGAGCCCGCGCCCGTATAGAGCATCGCCTCAGGAACGCTTCGGCCCGAAGGTTCGAAAAGTCCCCACTGCGGGGCCGTTCCAGGCGGGACAAAGACAGCATTCCTGACATCCCGCTGACTTGGGAGGTCCTGAATCAGAAGTCTCCGGCCAACAAAACCCGTACAGTCTTTCAGGGCCATATTCCGACCTTTCCTGAAGCTTGAAGCAGCCTCCATCAGGCCGCGCAGACAGTTCTTGAATGTGTTTCGCTTGCATCGGTCAGCACATCAAGCCCAACTTCCGCGCAAAGAATGGCTCAGAACTGATGACAGCAGGGGGGTGCGCTGTTAGAAAGCGCGCAATTCTCCCCCTGACGGATACCAGACGAGGCCGTTTCATGAAGATCGTTGCCTGCAACAGTAATCTGCCGCTGGCTCGTGCGGTGGCGAGTGAACTACGGCTGCCCGTGTGCAAAACCGTGGTCAAGCGCTTCGCGGATGGCGAAGTCTTTGTCGAAATTCAGGAAAACGTCCGTGGTGAAGACGTTTTCGTGGTGCAGAGCACCTGCATGCCGACAAACGATCACCTGATGGAACTGCTGGTGATGCTGGACGCACTGCGTCGTGGATCTGCCCGCCGGGTAACGGCTGTCATGCCGTATTTCGGATATGCCCGACAGGATCGTAAGTCCGGCCCGCGTACACCGATCAGCGCGAAGCTGGTTGCCAACCTTCTGACGGAAGCCGGCGCCAACCGTATCCTGACGATGGATCTGCACGCCATGCAAATCCAGGGGTTCTTCGATATTCCGACGGACAACCTGTACGCGGCTCCGCTCTTCGTGCGGGACCTCAAAACGCGCCTTCCGGACCGGGAACTCATGATCGTGTCTCCTGATGTTGGCGGCGTTGTTCGCGCACGTCAGCTTGCACAGCGTCTGAACGTTGACCTGGCCATCATCGACAAGCGCCGTGAACGCGCAGGCGTGTCAGAAGTCATGAACGTGATTGGCGATGTCTCGGGACGGTATTGTGTGCTGGTAGACGACATTGTGGACAGTGGCGGATCGCTCTGTAACGCGGCCAATGCTCTCATGAGCCGGGGCGCAGAAGGCGTGGAAGCTTATGTCACTCACGGCGTTCTGACTGGTAATGCCTGCGAGCGCGTGAAAAACAGTCCCTTGAACATGCTGACCCTGACGGACAGCATCCCCGCTACCCAGGCGCTGCTCGATACGCCAAACATTCGCCAGATTACGACTGCTAATCTTCTGGCTCGCGCCATGAGCGCTGTTGCAGACGAAAGCTCGGTTTCCTCTCTCTTCGACTAAGCTTTCCCATCTCTGGAGGTTTCATCCATGCCGAAGATCCTGACCAAGCCTTACTGGTATCTCCGGCACGGTGAAACGGATTGGAACCTCAGAGGTCTCTCCCAGGGCCGAACAGACATCCCCCTGAATTCTACGGGGCTCGCACAGGCCGTCCGAGCAGGACAGATTTTCGCGGATATGTTCCGGAAGGGAGAAAATCCCTTCGATCGGATTATCGCTTCTCCCTTATCTCGCGCTCTTGTCACTGCGGAATACACGCGCGATGCCATTCGAGACAGTGGAGGCCCTGACCTTCCTTTGATTATCGATCCGGAGCTCAAGGAAGTCTGCTTCGGAGTGCAGGAAGGGCAGCCCATGGGGGAATGGTACGATCCATGGATCGAAGACGGCTATACGCCCGAAGGCGCTGAAAGCTTCGCTACACTCCAGGCACGCGCTGTAGGGGCTGTTAACCGAGCGCTGCAAGCTGACGGAACCCCTCTCTTTGTCGCGCATGGCGCATTGTTCAGAAGCCTTCGCGCAGGAATGAGCCTGCCAGTCAATGTCCGTTTGCCAAATGCCGTTCCTCTGCATCTGACACCAGAGGTCACAGGATGGACAATCCGCGCATGTCTGCCGGAAATAGCTCAATAGTCTTTCTGCGTATCTGACGCGGGCAAGGTGTTTGCCCCTTGTGCGCAAGCGCAGGGACAATTAGGGCAGGAAGGACTTTGATTTACAAATCGGAACCTTTCTTATGATGCGTATGCGCTTTCTGGTGGCATTGACTGCATTCAGCAGCCTGGTTGCCCCAGCCTTTGCCCAGCCTCAGCCAGAGCCGCTCCCTCTGCCTGCCGCCATCCCAGACCCGCAGGACAAGCCCTTTCCCGGCGCTCTGACGGTTGCTGTTGATGCGACAGATACGGTCCATCACGTCATGTCCATCCATGAAACGGTTCCCGTTCCGAAAGAAGCTGTAGAGAAAGGCGAACTGATCCTGCTGTATCCCATGTGGATTCCGGGCGATCATTCCCCAACAGGCGTCATTGAGCAGCTTGCCAGCCTGAAAATCCAATCAGGTGGCAAGACGATTCCCTGGAAGCGCGACACGGTCAATATCGCTGCGTTTCATATTCCCGTTTCAGCCACGACCCCCACACTCGACGTTCATTTCCAGCTTCTGTCTCCGGTTACGCCGGGTCAGGGCCGTGTCGTCATGACGCCATCCATCGTCAATGTTCAGTGGGATCAGGTTTCTCTATATCCGGCTGGGTATTTCACGCGGGATATTACGGTCAAACCAAGCGTTCTGGTGCCGCATGGATGGCAGATTGGCTCCGCTCTGCGCGCCGCTGCCTATGGCGATGAAACCCACTTCAATGCAACGACCTATAATACGCTGGTCGACTCCCCGATTTATGCGGGCCGGTATTTCCGTAAGTTTGATCTGACCGGGCCGGATCATGTGCCTGTCGCGCTTAATGTTGTTGCAGACGATGCAGACTCCCTGAATGCAACGCCGCAGCAAATTGAAGCCCATAAGAACCTCGTCAAACAGGCTACGGCTCTTTTCGGCTCCCATCATTATGACCATTACGACTTCCTGCTCGCTCTGACGGAAGAGTTGGGCATGATCGGGCTGGAGCATCATCAATCCAGCGAGAATGCTGCTGCTCCGGGATATTTCACGGAATGGGACAAGACGTTCCCTGAACGTGATCTTCTTGCGCATGAGTACACGCACTCCTGGAACGGAAAGTATCGTCGCCCGGCTGATATGTGGGCTCCGAACTTCAATGTTCCACAACGCGGATCCCTGCTCTGGGTGTATGAAGGCCAGACCCAGTATTGGGGGAACGTTCTTGCAGCCCGTTCAGGGCTTGTGACGAAGGATCAGGGCTTCGAAGCGCTTGCCTATATGGCAGCGACCTACGAAAACCAGACAGGCCGTCTGTGGCGCCCGCTGGAAGACACCACCAATGACCCCGTTATTGCTCAACGTGCCCCTCTGTCATGGCGCGACTGGCAGCGTTCTGAAGACTACTATGTGGAAGGTCAGCTTGTCTGGCTCGATGCAGATACGCTGATCCGCAAGCTTTCCAACGGACAGAAATCTCTGAACGATTTCGCGAAGGCCTTTTTCGGCACGAATAATGGAAGCTTTATCGTCAGCCCCTATCAGTTCGATGAAGTGGCTTCGACCCTGAACAGCATCCAGCCATATGACTGGGCTAAATTCCTGCATGATCGTCTGGACACCATCCGACCACATGCTCCGCTGGATGGCCTGACAAACGGTGGTTACAAGCTTGTTTACACAGACAAGCCAACATCATTCATCAAAGCATCGGAGGCCGTTCGCCATAGTGTGGATCTGACGTTCTCGCTTGGGATGAGCGTCACACGTGATGCCAAGACAGCACGCGTCCACTGGATGAGCCCGGCATACAAAGCAGGTCTGGCCTCGGGAGAAACGATCCTGGCTGTCAATGATATGGCTTACACAGGGGACCGTTTGCGTCATGCGATTGCAGATGCACAGAAAGACCCGAAACAGCCGATCAGGCTTGTTGTAAAATCTGGCGAGCACATCAGCACGATTTCCATCCCGTATCATGATGGCCTGCGTTACCCACACCTGGACCGTGTGAGTGGCACACCTGACTATCTGGGCGCGATCTACGCTCCCCTTTAAGCCACGACAATTTACAGCATAAAAAAAACCTTTCCAGAGTTCCCACAAACCGGGCCTCTGGAGAGATTTTCAGAAAACCATACAAGCTTTTCCCATCCTCAGAAATCTCTGAGGACGGACGCTTTGAGGCACGTCAGAGAAGATGTTCGCCGAGGATGCCGCGGCTCAAGAAAGAAACTGCTGACTTGGAGACGTCATCAAGCGCTGTAAGAGCATTGATAAGCAAGCTATCAACTTGCTCTGCGGTTTCACAGGAACGCTTTAAGTCTTCGAGACTGGTGATACGTCCAAGGTAAACACCTGCATCGCGCACAAACTGTGGGCATTCAGCGATGTCCATAAGCTTCAAATTGAAGCTTTCCCATGCAAGCGCACGGATTTTACGAATGTTATATGTTCCGTCCGGGGCAAAACCTAAATATCTATGGGTTCTTGGATGGGAAATGGAAATGGAACCATCTTCGTTATTCCATACCTTATAGGTGAGTACTTTAGAGACACGAGGGTCCCCATCGACCCTTAATGCTTCCCCATTTGAAGTGAATAAGTGAACATATTCACTTCCTTCACAATAGATTCCGAGCAAAGGCAGTCCATTTTCAGAATCTGTAGACAGCCTGCCTTCGACAGACGTCAGTCTGTGACCAAAATGGTTTTCAATATGAAAAGCGACGAAAGAACTTCGACCATCGAAGTGTTCGCTCAGTATTTTTCCTGGAACCGTATGAAATGAAATCCAGTTATGAGCAATTTCATGAGCTTCTGCCTTATAGGCAGGCTGAAACACCGGAACATTCGGTGGTGAAAGGATGCTCTCAAGCTGAGTTAGGAAGCAGGATGAGGTAGAGCGTAGAACACGTGCAATCGTATGTGTCTGCTGCGCAACAATATGCTCCATCCATTTATAGAAATCACGAATATAATCGACAGATAGAGTGCTCTCAATTGCATTATATTCTGGATTTTTCACTACAGTATGAAGCGGATCGTTCACATCTCTGCGCACGTCTTCCAGATGGCGATCCCGGTTAATATAATGCTCCAACGACCTGGATTGATAGTGTATCAGGCGCGCACCTTTCCACGTCGGCGTATTCCGGGTGAAACCACCGCTCGGAGATTCCCATTCAACCGGTAGACCTTCACTATCTACACTGACGCCGTGAACATCAACATTATGAACCTGATAAACCGGCCTCGACAACCGATCAGGACGGAATATAACCTTGGTATGCCGGTTCCAGAAAAGCTCATTATTGCCCGTTCGGGTGTAATTCAGAAATGGAACGCCTTCTGGTCGGCTAACATATCCGTTTGTTCCAACACAACACCAATTAAAAGCAACAAGCGATGCATCGCCTTGTTCTGACAGATAAGATTTTATATTTTCCCCATACAGATCGAGATATTCGTCTGCATCGAAAAACGCAATCCAGTCAAACTCATGACCATATCTAATGACGGCATCATTATAAGCACGAACCTGACGCACATTATGAATGTCACGGTTAACGGCATTTCTCATATAGCGAATATCAATTCCGCCCTGCATGGAAAGAATTACTTCTTCCGTTGCATCGCCTGAGAAGTCGTCATAAACAATTAAAGTATCAAAACCTAACGCCTTATACCAAGCGGCCCAATAAATAATTTCTGTTTGTTCGTTTTTTACAACCAGACATACTGCAACCTTCATGTCTCATACTCCCACTTAGACAGACGACAGCATGAAGGGTTTCTCACTGTCTCGCCAATTTTAACCCAGGCTTAAGTATTTTCAAGACCTGCAAAATTAATTATTAAAAAACACTCAATTAGTACCAGATTCAACACCTACCTTAAGCGCTCGGTACGTCAAACCAGGTTTTTAGCCTGCAAATTGCTTCTTCAATCAAATCAGTTGAGAGCGCAAAACTGAAACGTATGAAATGATTCCCATCAACAGGATCGAAATCTACACCAGGCGCCGTCGTGACCCCCGTTTCCAGAAGGAGTTTACGACAGAACGACAGACTATCCTCTGTGAGATGCCCAATATCCGCGTAAATATAGAATGCACCATCCGGTGGTGCGATATGTGTCAGGCCAAGCGCGGGCAGAGCTTCAAGAAGCAGATCGCGGTTTCGCCGATACGTCTCAATATGGCTATCAAGCTCCTGCCGACAGTCAAAAGCGACCAGTCCTGCATGCTGACTCAGCGCCGATGGTGTGAGGAAAAGATTTCCCATGCGCGCCCGGGCAGCATCTATCTTGTCGGATGGCACAATCAGCCACCCCAGCCGCCACGGAGCCATACTGAAGTATTTTGAAAAGCTGTTGACCACCAGCGCGTGTGGATCATGTTCCAGAACACTATGGGCGGGCTCCCCGTAGCTCAAACCATGATAAATCTCGTCTGATACAATCCGGATTCCACGGGCCTTGCAGACATCAATGATAGCCTGCAATTCACTGTCTGGCAGAATTGTTCCCGTTGGATTGGCAGGACTGGCGATAATAAGACCGTCTGGAGCAGGCTCCAGTTCGGCCACGGCTTTTGCCGTCAACTGGAAGCGTTCAGCTTCTCCGCAAGGAATCTCCACCGCCATCATGTGAAGTGTGCGAAGCGTATTGCGGTAAGCAACATAACCTGGTCGCGCGAGCGCAATACGCTGCCCAGGCACAAAACAACTCGTCAAAGCCAGGACAAGCGCCGGGGAGGCGCCGCAGGTTAGGATAACCTGCTCTGGCTGAACCGTGACGCCGTAGATCTCCTGATAATGCCGGGCAATACGCTCTTTGAGCGGCTGGCTTTCCCAGTATCCCATGGGATCTGTCGCCAGAATATGCTGTGCCCGTTCAATGGCTTCCTTCGGCGCACCAGTGGAGGGCTGACCAAATTCCATATGGATGATGCTGCGCCCCTCCGCCGCAAGCTTGTGAGCAAGCGCACTAATGGAGATAGCGTGAAACTGGTCAATGTCCGGAACGGGCATGGGAAACTCGGTACAAAACTTCAGAAGCGGCGGTAAACCAGTTCAGGCGTTTCTGCCTGCTCCACCGCCTTCTCGACGATGTCATGAAATGGTGAGCGGCTGCAAACCGGGTCCATGTTGGCGGCATTCCCTGTCAGAGCCAGCGCCTGACAACGACAGCCTCCCCAGTCGATCTCCTTACGGTCACAGGCCCTGCAGGCTTCCGGCATCCACTCCGTTCCGCGGAACATGTTGAACAGGTGGGAATTGTTCCAGATCTCGGCCAGTGATTCATCCCGGACGTTCGGGAAGGTCACATTCGGGATGATTTCCGCAGCATGGCAGGGAAGAACGCGACCAGACGGAGAGATGTTTACGAACCGCTGCCCCCAGCCGCCCATGCAGGGCTTGGGACGGTCTGCATGATAATCTGGCGTGACGTAATCAATGGCCAGACCTCCCTTCTCACGCTCGGCTTCTACAGCACGCGTGGACTCTTCGAGCTGTTCTCTGCTGGGAAGCAGCGCATCGCGGTTTTTGAGGCCCCAGCCATAATACTGGGTATGAGCAATTTCGACGCGGCCAGCCCCAAGCTGACGTGCCAACTCAAACATTTGCGGAATGCGCGCGACATTTTCCCGGTGGACAACAAAGTTCAACGTCATGGGAATCCCGGACGCCTGAATCAACCGGGCGGCTTTAAGCTTGCGAGGCTGCGCGCCTTTCAGACCACCAATGCGTTCGGCGCCCTCTTCCGTCACATCCTGGAAAGAAAGCTGGATATGATCCAGCCCGGCCTTATCCAGCGCATCAAGTTTGGCTTCGTCCAACAGGACGCCGGACGTGATGAGGTTTGTATAAAGATTCAGCTTGCGCGCCAGCGTCACCAGTTCGACCAGATCTGGCCGGGCCATTGGCTCACCGCCCGAGAAGTGAACCTGCAGGACGCCCATCTCCGCTGCCTGTTCAAGCACCCGTCTCCATCCAGCCGTATCCAGCTCTGCCGCCTTGCGTTCCAGATCCAGCGGATTGGAGCAATAGGGACAGGCAAGCGGACAACGATGGGTCAATTCAGCCAGAAGGCTCATCGGTGGCTGGGGCAAGGTCATGCGCGCAGAACGCCCTTTTCCGTCAGATCAGAAAGAAGCGCGAGAACATCCGTGGAGATGACTTCGCGCGGGGCGGAGAACTGTTCAGTCAGCTTCTCTACAATAGAGCCAACAGTCCGCTCCCCGTCCACAAGACCCAGGATATGTGGGGCGGCGCCTTCGATAATGAAAGCCTTTTCGGGAGCCTGAACAAGCCAGACGTCCCGAACACGGTCATGTTGCAACCGATGACCACGCGCAAAGGACAGGACGGTCTCTTCCGTCACACTCATGGGACGAAAGCGCCCGGCGGGATATGCCCTTCAACATACGCGTAATCCAACGCATCCAGCATGGACCACAGAACGGAGCACTTGAACTCCAGAGCACCCAAAACTTCACGCTGTTGTTCCGGTGTACGGGCGTTTTCCCGGACATAGGCCAGCGCGAAATCGGAGTCCCGAGGAGCCTGCGTGAGGCGTGGCGTGAAATAGGCCAGCGTTTCTTCAGAAATGAAGTCGTAGTGCCGCAACATCCCCGAGACACGTTCGCTGATGATCGTGGGGGAAAACAGCTCGGTCAGTGAGGACGCGATAGCTGCCAGAATGGACTGGTCTCGTACGAAATTCACATACGCATCCACGGCAAAGCGTGTAGCAGGAAGCAGGCCGTCCGTGCTCTCCACATAGTCCCGATCAAGACCCAGACCATCCGTGAGTACGAGCCAGCGCGCGACACCACCTGTTCCCGGCTCTGTACCGTCATGATCTTCGATGCGACGACGCCATTCGCGGCGCAGCTCAGCGGTCGGGAGGCGAGCAAGGAGCGTGGCGTCCTTGGCCGGGATCCTCGCCTGATAATAGTAGCGATTCAGGGCCCACGCCTGCACCTGCTGCTTCGTCAGAAGCCCGTCATGCAACTTGCGGTGGAACGGATGACGGTTGTGATAGCGCTCAGCACCAATCTGGCGGAGGCGAGCTTCGAGCTGGTCAGGAGTCAGGAGTGTCATGGTGTTTCCAGT
The DNA here is from genome assembly GCF_018812105.1 of Gluconobacter sp. P1D12_c. Taxonomy (NCBI): domain Bacteria; kingdom Pseudomonadati; phylum Pseudomonadota; class Alphaproteobacteria; order Acetobacterales; family Acetobacteraceae; genus Gluconobacter; species Gluconobacter sp. P1D12_c. The sequence continues at coordinate 91,050 of NZ_JACSIQ010000006.1, read as the reverse complement.
CTGAAAGTCATGCCGTCTTCGGACACGGTCCACCCCGCGTTCTCGACGTCTTTGCGTTCCGGACTGTCTTCCATCAGAACCGGGTTCGAGTTGTTGATGTGAATCAAGACTTTACGCGGTTTTGAGCAGGACGCGAAACACTCCACCGGGCCACCACTATCCCGGACAGAGACGTGCCCCATACGCTGACCTGTCTTGGGGCTCAGTCCTGCACGGATCATTTCATCATCGCGCCATAGGGTACCGTCAAAAAACAGCAGATCCGCTTGAGAGGCACGTTCGATAATTTCTGGTGTAATGTGGGCGCAGCCCGGGATGAACAGAACCGTCTGCGACCCATCCGTGATCGAAACGCCCAAAGTTTCATCAGGCCGCGACCCTTCAGCCTCAGCGTAAAGCGGGGCCTTCCCCGGAACCGCGAAGGCCGTCAGCGTCAGGCCGGACTGGCTGCCATCCTTCAGCTTCAAAGCTGTAGGCGCATCAAGCATCAGAGGAACGCGCGGGACAATCGCAGGATCGAGCGCACCGAAGATCGGATTGGCCGCCAGTTGCTCCAGTGTGGAGTCACTCCCCATGAGCGTGAAAGGCTCACGTTCGCGCAGGGTCAGCAGACCCGTAATGGCGTCGATTTCACCACAGGTGAGAAGGACGCTCTGGATCGGCGTCCCGCGCAGACTACCCTGATGGTGAAGGGCCGGAGTCTCGATAATCTGCTGCCGGAGATCAGGGGAAGCGTTGAGAACAAACCAGTGTTCTCCATCAGCACTCACGGCAATGGAGGCCTGAGTGCGAGGGCGTGCGCCCTGTCGCGTGCGGGCGGCTACACAACCCGGCGCTGCGGAGTTCCATTGGGGGAAACCACCGCCGGCCGCGGAGCCGAGCACGATGACATCAATCATTTTTCAGAAAACCGTCTGGGAAGCATGAACAGAAAACGGCCGCCTCTGTGGGAGGCGGCCGCCATTTTTCCCCGAAAGGGAAAAGATGATTACTTCTTCTCGCCGCAGACGTACGAGTTGATTTCTGCGCCTAGCGGAATTTCGGTAACTTTCGGCGTGTTCCAAGCCATGGCTGTTCTCCTAGCTCCAGGTTCGCCAGCAGGGCAGACCCCTACCAGCTCTGATCATTATTTAGTTACCTCTTCCCACTGGAGTTCAAGAGGGTTTTTGGGCAGAACACGCAACTGTGTCCTCTGTCAGGGCTTTTACCCTGACGTCACCCCTCCCCGCTTCAGGCGTCAAACATGTCCGGCTGTCCGACAGAGCCTTCCGCAGTTTCCTCCCAGAAGGGCTCTCCTCCGCCGGAAGAGGAGGCATCGGGCCCAAGTCGACCCGGTCCGCGGGAAGGAGATGAGCTGCCAGATCCGACGCTCGACCGTAACATATTACGTCAACATCTGAATGTCAGGGACATCTGCGTCCTGATCCTGACGATTCTGGCTGTGTTTTACTCGCTGTATTTCACCGCTCCCATCCTTTTGCCCTTTGTGTTCGCGCTGGTCGTCAACCTGATGATGATCTCGCCGATGCGCTTCCTTCGGCAGAGACTGCATCTGCCAAAACATCTGGCTGCGCTGTTGCTCATCGTTGCCATGTTCGGTGTGGTCGGTGGAATTGCGACAACAATTTCTGTCCCGGCGGCCGGATGGATTTCCCGTGCCCCACAGACACTGCCCGCTCTTCAAAGCAAACTGGCGGTTATGCGGGGGCCAATTGAAGTCATGGAACGGGATTATACACGCCTTTCCGGCATGTTTGGCGGCTACAGACCCTCTGGCTCGCACGCTGTAGCAGCCCCGATCGGGGGAGAAAATGCTCTGAGCCGCCTCGGGACGTCCGTTCTGGCAGGCACCAGAGAAATTGCAGGCGGCTTCTTCTCCATGCTGCTGATGCTCTTCTTCCTCATGACGGAAGGAGACACACTGCTGCGTCGGATTGTGGAAATCATGCCCACATTCCGAAAGAAGCGCCGACTGGTTCAGATCACGACCCAGATTGAACGAAATGTCTCGCTTTACCTCGCAACCATCACAATGATGAACCTGCTGGTGGGGCTCGCGAACATGATCCAGTGCTGGGCAACCGGCATGCCCAATCCCCTGCTTTGGGGCGTGCTGGCTTTTCTGCTCAACTACATCCCGATCATCGGCCCCTTGACCGGAATGGTCGTCTATTTCGTTGTCGGGCTCTTTACCTTCCCGTCCCTGCTTTATGCGCTGGTCCCCCCCTCCATTTACCTGCTGATTCACGTGCTGGAAGGGGAAACCATCACCCCCATGCTTCTCGCACGGCGTTTCACGCTGAATCCGGTGTTCGTTATGGGGTCACTTCTGTTCTGGGACTGGATGTGGGGCATTTCCGGTGCTTTCCTGTCTGTCCCGATGCTCGCCGTTTTCAAGATCATCTGTGATCATATCGAAGTTCTGGCCCCCCTTGGCCACATCCTCGGCGGATCCCGCAGACGGTCTCTCAGCAGCGCAATAACAGCACAGCTTCAATCGGAAACCTGAGGAACATCTGGTCAGACAAGGGGTTTTCAGGCTAGAGGCAGCGACATTGTCCTGCCTCAGGAAACATCAAGGAGACCCTCATGATCCAACAGCCCCGACGCGGTGTCTGCCTGGTGATTTCAGCCCCCTCCGGTGCGGGTAAATCCACGATTGCAAACGCTCTGCGTGCGTCAGAGCCCTCGTTGAAGCACTCTGTTTCCGTGACGACCCGTGGGCCGCGTCCCGGTGAAGTTGAAGGTGTTCATTATCACTTCCGGGATATCGAGGCCTTTCGCACGATGGCAGACGCCGGAGAGCTTCTGGAATGGGCAGAAGTTTTTGGCCGTGGCTATGGCACGCCGCGTGCACCTGTTGAGGAAGCACTGGAAGCCGGTCACGACATGGTCTTTGACATTGACTGGCAGGGTCATCGCCAGCTGAGAGCCGCCCTTCCCGCGGACGTAGTAAGCCTGTTTGTTCTGCCGCCATCGTTGGAAGAGCTGGAACGCAGACTTCACAAACGGGCTTCTGATGATCCGGCAGAAATTGCAAAGCGCATGAAAGCCGCTCTGGATGAAATTTCTCACTGGGCGGAATTCGATCATACGATCGTTAATTCTGATCTGGACACAGCTATTTCTCAGGCCAGATCAGTCCTGACGGCAGCACGGCTAGCGACCAGGCGGCAGAGAAATCTCTCCAATATTGTAGCGGCTTTCAACAAGACCGCCTGATATCTTCAAAAACTGAATTTTCGAGAAGGCCACAATTTCCTGACTGTGGTCTTCATTTCTTTTTCAGAATGACAAAACATTTCGGTATCAGAATTTGCGTAGCCAGACGTAACGAATTCGTTATGAATAATGACAGCAGCGTTGGTGCTGCAGAAGACCGTAGCTTATTGGGAGTCGACGGTATGTCATCAAGGCGTCTCTTTTTTTTCGCAACAACGTCTCTCCTGGCGTCCACTGTCGGAACCCATGCCTTTGCCGCAACACCTCCGGCAACGGCGAGTACTCATCCCAAAACCATCCATCATCATGCCACGCCTCAGGCAGCGACAACGCCCACGATAGTGAAGCGACAGGCTGTGCAACATCGCGCTGCTGAAGGCGGCAATGAGAGCATGATCGTTACGGGCACACATGCGAGTAATAAAAGGGCTCGCGACAGTTCAAGCCCGGTAACAGTCGTATCCGCAGCAACGCTTCGTCGGTCTGGCCAGATGAATCTGGCTGATGCCCTGACGCGCACCTATGCTTCGATCAACGTTTCTGCAAAGGGGAGCGATACCGCTGCTCTCACGTCCTCAATCCGGATGCGTGGCCTGAACCCAAACCAGGTACTGATCCTGATTGATGGCAAGCGCCGCCACGTCACAGCCAACATTGTTCAGAACGCCGGGCCGCAGTTTGGTTCAACGCCAGTCGATCTGAACATGATCCCGGCGAACATGATCGACCACATCGAAGTTCTGGAAGATGGCGCAGCAGCCATGTATGGCTCGGATGCGATTGCCGGTGTGGTGAACATCATCACCAAAAAGCAGAATCACGGCCTGAACATGTCAGCCCAGACCGGCGCAAACGCCTATAACGGCGACGGCTGGCAGTACCAGCTCAATGCTGATGGCGGTCTGAAGCTTGGGCATGATGGCTATATGCACATCAGTGGGCAGGTTTATCACACAGATCACTTTGTCGCTGGCGCGAATGACCATCGCCTTCTCGGAAGCTGGCCCACGGGCGCGAACACCAATGGCTACTACACGGGTGTTGTCGCCAACGCTGTAAACGTGCCGAAAAATTCCAACAAAATCATGAGCACCCCAGAAGAAACCCGCGAAAATCTGGGGATTGATTTCGGGAAACCGATTACTGAGAAAATCGATCTGTATGGGCAGGTGACCTACGCCCATCGTCATGCCGAGGCCATTCAGAATTACCGCGTTCCCAGCATTGCCCCGACGCTTTATCCCTCCGGCTTCTCTCCCCTCGAAGTCATTGATGAAGACGATTATGCCGGTGAACTCGGCCTCAAAGGGCATGATTTCTATGGCTTCGACTGGGATCTGAGCACGGTTTACGGTGCGGATCAGGACAAGATCAGCAACAAGAACACGGCCAACACCGGTATGCTGGGCTCTACCTGCAACAACGGCAACGTCGCCAATTATTCCTCCACCGGGTGTGGCTGGTCTCCCACGACTGTGCGCGCGCTGAACTACCGTAATGCCCAGTGGACCAACAATCTGGATTTCCGCCGGAAGATCAACATCTTCAACACCGTCCCGATGGTTCTTGCCTTTGGAGGTGAACATCGCCTCGAAATGTATGACATCGTCGCTGGTGAACCCGCTTCTTACGAAGTTGGTGGCACGCAGGGTTATGCTGGCCTGCGACCACAGAATGCAGGCTCCTGGAGCCGAAACATCTGGGCCGCATATATTGATGGCGATTTCCACCCTCTGAAGCACTGGGATCTGGATTTCGCAGGCCGCTTCGAGCATTACACAGACGTTGGGAATGCCCAGAACGGCAAGGTCTCCACACGCTACGACGCAACGCCTTGGCTGGCATTCCGCGGCACGATCAGCACGGGCTTCCGTGCTCCGACCCTCGCCGAGCAGCACTACAGCACCATGAGTGTGAGCCCGACCAGCGCCAGTGGCCTTCTGCCTGTCAGCTCCAGTGCTGCAAGTATTCTCGGCGCCAGCCCGCTTAAGCCAGAATACTCAGTAAGTTCCAGCGGCGGCGTAGTCGTAGAACCCGTTAAGGGCTTCCACGTCGAAGCAGATGTGTATCAGATCAATCTGCGTAACCGTATTTCTCAGGGTGGAACCACCAAGGGTCAGGCGGCTGTCGATGCCATTCAGGCCATGGGGTACGCTCTACCAGTCAATTCATTTGATGTCGAAAACGTTTCTGCCTATTATTTTGCAAACGTAGCAAGTACACGAACCCAGGGGCTCGACATCAAGGCTGACTACACGTTCCACCTGCATCGCTACGGTAATCTCGCCCTCAGCATGGCGCTGGATCTGAACCGTACCCGCATGCATCATGTTGCCAGCGATACGAACGGAAACCCGCTGCTCAATGCGCAGACAATTGGTTATCTCACGACGGGCTACCCGCGGAGCAAGATCATCCTCAACGCGTACTACACGGTTGGGAAATGGGACATCAACGTGCGGCAGACGCGTTACGGCGAGACCACCAGCATGATGACCTATCAGGACTGGACGCCAACCTCGGCCACCTGCGCTGCTGCCGGCGGGGCCGCCCTTCGTTACTCCAACACCTGCTTTGGTCAGTTCAAGAACACTCCGCGCTGGCTGACCGATCTTGAAGTCGGCTATCGCTTCAACGAGCACTGGCATGTGGCTGTTGGCGGTAACAACGTCTTCAACGTTCGTCCCCGCAAGCTTCCGGAAGAGCTGAGCTCCTACGGTGCCGCTGTTTATGACTCCAACTCTGCACAGGTGCCGATCAACGGCGGCTACTACTACGGCCGTATCAACGCGACATTCTGAGCCTGCAAAGGGCTGCCAGGGAGAAAACCCTGGCAGCCCTTTCTTCTTACTTGGTCGTGTATCCACCGTTCACAAGAATGGTCTGACCCGTCATCCACCAGCCATCAGACACGAGCGTCCGGACAAACGGGACAACATCCTCAATATCGGTCAGGCCGGTCTTGCTCAGAGCAGACAGGGCAGCCGCCGTCTTGTGATATGCGACGGCATCCGTACCTTCCTGCCCATAAAAGAAGGGCGTATCCATTGGCCCGGGACCAATCGCATTCACGGAAATACCTCGTGCACCGTATTCTTTGGAAGCAGCCCGTGTGAAATGCTCGACAGCCGCTTTGCTTCCCGCATAGGTGGCGTAGAACGGCGTGTAAGCTCCCAGAAGTGACGTAACGAGCGTCAGAATCTTGCCGTTGTCGTTGAGATGTTCTCCAGCTTCTTTGATGAAGAAAAAAGCCGACTTCGTGTTCACGTCGAACATCTCGTCGAACTCTTGCTCAGACGTCTCTGCCATCGGCTTCTTGAGCACCTTGCCAACCGTATTGATCGCAATATCCGGCCGACCAACCGCAGCCACAGTGTCAGCAAACAGCTTGGTGTTGCCATCAGCAGTTCTCAGGTCCTGCTGAAAGGCGACGGCCTCCACGCCCTGAGCTCTGAGAGCCGCGACCGTTTCGTCCGCAGCGGGTTTTGTCGCTGCACTGTTGTAGTGAATGGCGATGGCCCGAGCCCCATGAGCCGCAAGATCCCGAGCGATTAGGCCGCCAAGGTTCTTGGCGCCCCCAGCAATAAGAACCGTTTTTCCTTTGATACTGTGATCTGTCATGATCCGGTCTCCGCCCTTTTTGAAATGGAACGAGCAGGCTACCGTCTGACGAAACACAACAAAGGCTGTATTCCTGACGACACCTGTCAGGAATCACGAACAAACTCAGGGCCCTGCTCTGCGGAGATTTTTTTGGACCGGATCGACCTCTTCCGCATTTTCACCAGAGTCGTTGAAACCTCCAGTTTCACACGCACGGCTGACATGCTGAACATGCCACGTTCGACCATCTCCACAGCCATTCGTGATCTGGAAACGCGCGCAGGAACGCGTTTGCTCGCCAGAACCACGCGCGCGGTCTCTCCCACTCAGGACGGACTGGCTTTTTACAAGCGCTGCTTGCGCGTTATCGGAGAGGTGGAGGACATTGAAACGCTGTTCCGGAAAGACCGTGACGGCCTCAGTGGTGTCATAAGGATCAATATGCCGGGCAGGATCGGACGTCTCATTGTTGCCCCCGCCTTACCCGATTTTTTATCCCGTCACCCTGGCTTGTCCGTTGATCTTGGCGTCACGGACAGAGCCATCAATCTGGTGGAAGACAGAGCGGATTGCGTTCTGCGTGTAGGGCCGTTGCAGGATTCCGGTCTCATCAGTCGCAGGATCGGAGAACTCAATCTGATTAACGTCGCGAGTGCGGCCTATCTTGACCAGTTTGGCTGCCCTGCCCACCCCGATGCCCTGAACGATCATTACGTGGTGCGTTATGCGTCTCCCGTCACTGGCCGACCGGAAGACTGGGAATGGCAGGAAGGGGGAGAGACCAGAACCGCTTCACCACCCAGTCGTGTGACGGTTGATAATGCTGAAGCCCTCATTGCCTGCTGCCTGGCCGGGCTGGGTCTGATCCAGATTCCGGCCTACGACGTGCAGCATCATATCCAGGCTGGAGAGCTCGTCAACGTGATGCCTGAATGGTGCGCAGAGGCTCTGCCCATGACCATTCTATATCCACACAGGCACTCCGCTGGTGATCGTGTGACAACATTCGTGGACTGGCTGGAGCCTTTAATCAAAAGCCATGTTCTGACGTAATTCAGGCTGATGGGGCTTCAGAGTCCGTTTGTGTTGCGGCCTGCACGGCCGCAGCGAAAGCCGTTGCACTTCCCATCGCGTCGGCCATGGTGGTCGGCATCAGAATGGTCGTTCCACGGTTTTTGTTCATCTCGAAAACGCGGTTGATCTGAAGAATCTGCAGGGCAATCGGTGAGGCTTCATACGTTTTGGCTGCAGCCGCCAGCTCCACAGCAACAGCACGTTCGGCACTGGCGAGCGTAACACGCGCTGCGCGTTCCCGTTCTGCCTGCGCCTGACGGCTCATCGCATCCTGTAAATTATCTGGCAGCTGAACATCACGGATCTCAACGGCCTGCACCGTAACTCCCCATTCGCGCGTCTTGACCTCAATCAGATCCCGAAGCTGGTCATCAATTCTGCGACGATCCTCCAGCAATACGGCAAGATCAGAGCTGCTGACCACCTCACGCAGGGTCGTCAAAGCCACCATGGACACGGACCCCTCGTAGTCATCCAGCTCCGTGATGGCGCGGAGTGGATCATGAACCATCCAGAAAACAACAGCATCCACATCCACCGGCGTCGTATCACGCGTCAGGGTTTGCCGCGTATGCACCGGAACTGTCCTGATCCGCTGATCAACCACTTCGGTGACCTGATCTACAAAAGGGATGATGAGAAACAGCCCAGGTCCCCGCAAACCCTGAATTTTACCGGCTCGCAAGACCAGAGCACGCTGCCACGAATTGCACATCTTCAAAGACAGAAGGACGAGAACGCCCAGCACCACGCCGATGATCGAGAAGGCGAGGTTAAAGGTCAGAGCCTGTAAGCCCCCACCGGCCAGAATACACCCGAGAGCCAGTGCAATAGACACCGAATTGACAGGAAGGCCATTGCTGCGCCGCGACACGGACGACGGAAGTGTTGGATACGAAATCATGACTATGCCTTTCCGGCGCCGGTATCTGGCGCAATTGTGGGCGAAGACGCTTCAAGGAGGTGCTGCATGGCCCGGAGGAGCGCGTCTGGATCGAGCCCCAAGGCATGGCTCCGGGCAATTGTTGCCGCCGCGAGATCCATGAGCTCTCCCCTCTTTCGATCAATATCGGCCGATGGAGGATGCTGGCTCACAAAACTGCCTCGCGCCCGATACGTCTCGATGGCACCCAGCCGCTCCAGTTCCGCGTAAGCACGCTGCACAGTGTTGAGATCAACCCGAAGATGAACTGACAACGCCCGCATCGTAGGAAGCTGGTCTCCGGGAGAAAGCAGACCAGACCCTATTGCTGTCAGGATACGCTCCCGCATCTGTGCGCGCAGGGGCAGGCCACTCGCAGCAGAAAGGGGGGTCGGAAACAGCAATGTCTCTATGTTTGCAGACATGCATACAAGATGCATCGATATACATCCTCCCTGTCAAGAAATTTTGGAAGACCGCCGCTTCGTGATATGCGCTGCTGTTCTCTTTTCATTGGCTGCGGACAGCAAGGACAGACGCCCCATGACAGCGCCTCAGACCGGAACGGACACTTCTGACCGAAGCGGTTCTCCGCTGATCCTTGCCCTTCCAAAAGGGCGGATTCTCAAGGCGTTAGCCCCCGTTCTGACACGAACAGGCATCGAACCCGATGCGGACTGCCTTCAGGAAAGCAGCCGTCGGCTGCGATTTGGCACCTCTTATCCAAATCTGGATGTTGTGCGCGTCCGTTCTTTCGACGTCGCAACTTTCGTAGCGTATGGTGGAGCGCATATCGGTGTCTGTGGCGCAGATGTCCTGATGGAATTCGACTATCCGGATATTTACGCTCCGCTTGATCTCGGGATTGGTGGCTGCCGAATTTCCGTGGCGCGCCCCAAAACCGTCACTGAAGATCCGGCAGCGTCCCAGTCACGCCTGCGTGTCGCCACGAAGTATCCGACCATTGCACGGCGTCACTTCGCGTCTCGTGCCGTGAATGCAGAAATCGTGCATCTGAACGGTGCCATGGAGCTTGCGCCGACCCTGGATCTGGCGAGCGTGATTGTAGATCTGGTGGATACGGGCTCCACTCTCCGCGCCAACGGCCTTATGGAAACCGAAACCATTGCGCACGTCACAAGCCGCCTGATCGTCAATCGCGTCGCGCTCAAGACGCGCCCTGAAGAGATTGGCGCATTGATCGAGCGATTCCGTGCAGCCCTCAACACTGAGGGAGCGTCAAAATGAAACGTCTCGACACCCTGAGCGCCAGTTTTGAACAGGATCTTGCGAACCTTCTAGCAGATCGCAGCAGCGAAGAACGCAGCGTTGCGGAGCCTGTCCGGGCCATCCTGGCTGATGTTCGTCAGCGCGGAGATGAGGCGCTCTGTGACTATACAGCCCGCTTTGACCGCCTGACTCTGCCTGCTGAAAAACTACGCATCAGCGCGGAAGAAATTGCCACGCAGGCAGATCTTGTCCCGTCAGACCTGATGGATGCTCTCAAAACCGCTGCCCGGCGCATTGAAGCGTTCCATGCTGCACAGATGCCAAAGGATCTGGATTTCACGGACGACGAAGGAATCCGGCTTGGCATGCGCTGGACGGCTCTAGATGCCGTGGGTCTTTATGTGCCCGGCGGAAAAGCCGCTTATCCATCCTCGGTTCTGATGAATGCCCTTCCCGCGCGCGTCGCCGGAGTGCCGCGCGTGACCATGTGTGTTCCATCTCCCGATGGGATGCTGAACCCTCTTGTTCTGGCAGCGGCCCGTCTCTGCGGCGTGGAAGAAATTTACCGGATCGGCGGCGCACAGGCTGTGGGCGCCATGGCGTATGGAACAGAACTGATTGCTCCGGTGGACCGGATCGTCGGCCCCGGCAATGCGTTCGTGGCAGAGGCCAAGCGACAGGTCTTTGGTCATGTGGGCATCGACAGCATCGCCGGGCCTTCGGAAGTTGTCGTTGTGGCCGATGGGAATAATGATCCCCGTCTGGCAGCAGTCGATCTGCTGGCGCAGGCTGAACATGATGAACAGGCACAGGCCATTCTCATCACCACGGATGCCGCGTTTGCAGATGCAGTAACGGCGGCTGTCCAGACAGAACTGGAAACCCTTCCCCGTACCGCTATCGCCGCCAAAAGCTGGGAAGACCATGGTGCAGTCATTGTCGTTCGGGATCTGGATGAAGCCGCCCGGATTGTGAACCAGCTTGCTCCTGAACATCTTGAAGTGCTGCTCGACGAACCGCGTTCCTTCAGTGCAAAAATCCGCCATGCGGGGGCCATCTTTATGGGCCGCTACTGCCCGGAAGCCGTAGGCGATTACGTTGGCGGCCCCAACCACGTTCTGCCCACAAGCCGCACGGCCCGTTTCGCATCAGGGCTTTCTGTGTTCGACTTCATCAAACGCACAACGACCATCGAGGCGGATGAAGCCGGACTTGAAAAGATTGGCCCCGCTGGTGTTGCTCTTGCACAGGCGGAAGGGCTGGATGCTCATGCTCTGAGCCTTTCCCTACGTCTGGGCCAGATCAAAAACTAAGTGTTCGCCCGCCCTTACGAGGGCGGGCAAATCTTCAGGCCGTCTAAATCCTGACAGTGCCGATTGGCTGCAGGCTGCAATCCGCCCACATAAATTTCGAGCGTCCCCTCCTCCTGGTCGGCTTGGGGCTTTTCTCTGCCACATGCAAAATCTTTGGGCGGGCGGGACAGGTAGAACGTATTGATCGGCCGGTTCTGCTCGGCAGACAGCCGAAAAACAGTCATAATCCGGTCGGCATCCGGGCCGTAGAGATCCAATCCACAGCCTGCCACGGGATAGAGCGCTATCTGCTGCGCGTCCCCAATCAAACCTGTCAGAGACCTGGTAACGCCCGTAACAGGAAAATCGGCCTTCCACAGATCGTGTGCCTGCGCGCGTAACGAGCGGGTATCCAGAAATTGCAGCAAGGCACAGACCATCAGCAGGCTGCCTCCGACCCTTCTCGGTATAAAGCGGGATAAACGGATTGCCGCGATCAGCAGGCCATATCCTACAGGCCAGAAGCATCGTCCACTCGCACGAAAAACGTCTGCCAAAGGGGGCGACAGGGCTATGTGCCAAAGCGGGTATGGTCCTGCATATCCCTTGTTGGAAACAGCGTAGAGCGTCATAATTCCAAGGAAAATCGACAGTCCGGCATGCCGCCACATCACGCTCAGAAGTTCGCGCCTGCAAAAGACCACATCACAGAGCAAAAGCAAAAGAAGCCCTGCACCGAGATAGGAATAGCCCTCAAAAGACTGGGTCTCCATGCCGTAATGCAGCGCAGGAATAAACGCCAGCAGATTAGAATGCATGGGCCAGAAGGGTGACAGCAGGTTCATGGAGAACAGGCCATACCCGCCAGCGCCTTGAGCATACCGGAAATATCCCAGCACCTCGCTGACGATCAGGACCAATACAATTCCAGCCCCGCATGAACAGGCTACCTCACGCCACGCCTTAGCCCTCCGACACAGAAGCGTCAGAGCTGCTGCCGCAACGGTTCCAGACGCCAGCAGCATCAGGATGGGATGAATGAGCAGGCAGATCACGAGAAAGACTGGCGTTAGTCCTAAAGCCAACTTTTCCCCTCGGACCAGAGAAAAATAAAACGCAAATGCCAACAGAAGAAGGAATTGCCCCATCAAACTGAGATGAATGATACGTCCCAGAAAAAATGGCATGCAGAGAGCCAGGATTGCTCCGGACATCAATGCCATAAAACGCCGCTCACCTGCCGCGAGCAGCGCCAGAACCATAGAGACCGGCTGTATGACGAAACAGAACACCAGCCAGAGCCTGTAAGGTACAAATCCGGCGGGAAGCAGGACCACGAACGGTTTGAACACCAACAACAGTAACGGTGTACTGTCTGTCATTGCTACGCTGGCACCACGAGGTGCCAAGAGCAAGCGTGTGTCCAGCAAAGGCCACTGCCATGCATCGTCCAGAAAATACCGCTGTCCAGCGACAGCCTGGATTCCATCCTGGAAAACTGGAAAACGGCTTAGATTATCCAGCGGGACAAGGTGCACGCCCTGTCCCAGCCCCATGAGCACGGCAAGGATCAAAGCCCAGACAATCGAAGGCACCCGCTCGCTCGCCCTCATACCTTTTCGCCACGCATTTCCTTGCCCAAGGCGCAGAGTTGTCAGAAGCTTTCCTGCTTTTGCTTCATATTACCAAGGAAACAGACCATTTCTGCCATTTTCGTACCCGGTGCCGTGGACAATCGGTGCGTCTTGTGAAAAGTCCACAATCATTTCGGCCAAAAACATCAGAAAAACCGCGTTAAGCTTGACCTTTTGCTGGACAGTCCGCACATAGCGGAACTGGATTTTCAGGCTCCGATCGGGGCCACTGCCATCCGCAGACCTTTACCCTGTCCCTGAAGCAAGGATTCCCATGTCCAAAGAAGACCTTATCGAGTTCACCGGCACCGTCATGGAACTGCTGCCCAACGCCATGTTCCGTGTCACGCTCGACAACGAGCACACCATTCTCGCCCATACGAGCGGCAAGATGCGCAAGAACCGTATCCGCGTTCTCGCTGGTGACCGCGTAAACGTTGAAATGACCCCATACGACCTGTCCAAAGGCCGGATTACGTTCCGCTTCAAGTAAGAGACTGCGGCGTATGCCCCTTTCCCAGTCTCCCCTGCCTGAAAACGGCATGACAGATCGCCCGGCGCTTGTTCTGGCGTCTGCCTCTCCTCGACGTCTGGCTCTTCTGAAGCAGATTGGAATCGTGCCTGATGATGTCATCAGCACAGATGTGGATGAGGAACCGCGCCCCGGAGAACTTCCCCGTGCGCTGGTACAGCGTCTTGCCCGCGCGAAAGCAGACCATGCAGCAGCACAGCGTCTGGATGCAGCTCTGGTGATCGGTGCCGATACTGTCGTTGCGGTTGGACGACGCATTCTTCCCAAGGCGGAGGATGAACAGACTGCACGCGCGTGTCTGCGGCTGCTTTCAGGCCGGAACCACAAAGTGCTGACCGCAGTGGCTCTGCGTCCCACCTCTGCCTGGCCGGACGGTGTAGCCAATGAGCGCCTTGTGGAAACGGCCGTCACGTTCCACCGACTGACTGACAGACAGATCGACGCACTGATCGCCAACGGAGACTGGCAAGGCAAGGCTGGCGGCTACGCCATCCAAGGGGCTGCCGCAGCTCATATCCGGCAGATTGGCGGCAGCTACTCTGCTGTTGTGGGTCTTCCACTGTTCGAAACCGCACAGCTTCTGCGCGGGCAGCCCCGTCGTCAGGGTGGGTGGATCGCGTGATCGAGATCCGCGCCGCCTGCTCTCCGGGCGATGTGCGGATTGCGGTTACGGATCATGAAACCCTTCTCGATGCTGCCATTTGGCGTCCCGGCCTTCCGGATGGGTTTGATGACTGGCATATTGCGCGCATCCAAACGGTCGCTCCTGCACTAGGCGGGGCTTTTGTCACACTCCACAACGGAGACAATGGCTTTCTGTCCTGCCGGGGTGCGCTGGTTCAAGGAGAGCTGGTCTCCGTCCGCGTCAGCCGCTCCGCACAGAATGGAAAGGGCCTGCGCCTGCGTAAGGCAGAGCCTGTACCAGATATGCCTGTTGCGCCGACGCTTCTGGCATGCGGCCCTTCACCACTGGAAGAGCTGGCAGACCGCTATCCTGACGCCCCTCTGTACGTTGATGCGCCAGGTATTGCCGCGCGCCTTCCGGCCCGACTGCGCCCCCGGTTTCAGCGATGCCAGCAGGCTTTTGACGACACGCTGGAAAGCGACTTTGACGAACTTGGCTCCGAATTTGCAGATCTTGGCCAACTGACGGCCAGTATCTTTCCCACCCCAGCCCTGATCGCCATAGACCTGGACAGCGCCAGCGCTCCTGACTTCAAGGGAAACGTTGCAAGCTTTCCGGCCCTGGCGCGACAGATACGCCTCCGCAATCTGTCAGGCACTCTGCTGGTTGATCCCGCAGGCGTTAAAACCCGCAAGAGACCTGCCCTCGTCAGCTTCCTGCGCGATGCCCTGTTGGATGATCCGTTGAAGTCGCAAGTGCTCGGAGCCACACCTTCCGGTCTTCTGGAAATCACTCGCCCGCGGCGCAGACCTCCCTTGCATGAACTTTTGTCCTCCCCACATGGGAGAGCGCTGTCAGTGCTCCGCACCATTTTGCGAGAAGACCGCAAGGGTCGCACTCTGACAGCATCCATTTCTCTCGTCAGGGCTCTGGAGAACGATCCGGAAGCCCTGAGTGACTTTACTTCCCGCCGGGCCGCTCCTCTGGAGCTGGTCATGGATCCAAACGCATCCCCCGCAAGCTGGAGCCTGTCATGAGTGCCACCTGCCCTATCTGCAATCGCCCAACGGAAGCGGCTTTTCGGCCCTTCTGCTCACAGCACTGTGCAGACATTGATCTGGGGCGCTGGTTCAACGGTAACTACCGCGTTCCATCTTTCAGGCAGGATAATGAAGAAGACTCTGAAGAATATCCTCATACTGAGGGTTGATCCCGAGCGAATCATCAGCTAAACCCCGTTTCCGCAGCGGGTGTCTCACCTTAAGCCCGGTGCCCAAGTAGCTCAGTTGGTAGAGCATGCGACTGAAAATCGCAGTGTCACTGGTTCGATCCCGGTCTTGGGCACCATTTTTTCCAGAAAATAAAATAGCCTGTCTGGATTAAGGCTTAATCGTCTTGGTGCGTCTGAGCTGCGCTGAGGCCCATGCACAGGGCCGTCATTCCTGGTCCACCGCATCAATTTGTGGCGGCAGGCGCCGATCAATCCATTTCACCAGAACTCGCAACACCGTATTGGCACCCAAAATAAAGACGGTCAGCAGAGCTGCTTCTGCAATCATGTCGCACCCTGTGCACGCGCCAATAGCGGCCGAGCACCAGAGTGTTGCCGCAGTATTCAGGCCCCGCACATTGGGGCCATCCTTCATGATGACGCCGGCGCCAAGAAATCCAACCCCTGATACCACATAGGCAATCACGCGAATGGCCGAGACATCTCCGCCAATACGCTCTGCGAGATCTACGAAAGCAGACGCACCAATCGCAACCAGTGCATTGGTGCGCAATCCAGCGGTCCGTTGGCGGAACTGACGTTCCGCCCCGATCAGCGTCCCAAATACAAAAGCAGCCAGATAGCTTCCGAACGTATCCAGAAAGGAGTGCGCATCAAAGGTCTGGGTAAAATGCATTGTTACTCTTTCTCTGCCTGCCGTGTATCGCGGTTCAGAAGCCTTGGCTGTTTGCGATCATACGGCGGTCGGACGATCCATAGTTTTCCGCAGAGGATACAGACTGAGATTTTCGATGGTTGCACCAGCGTTTGTTGCCTGAAGACTGAGTGTATCCAAGGGACTTGCAGGAAACACCAGAGCTGTCCCGACCGACAAGCCATCATTGATGAAGATTTCGAGCGCACACGCATCCAGAACCAGTTTCAGCGAGAACCGTCGGCTGTTTGCTGTCAGTGGCGTGGAAAACCTCTCCGTGAAAAATGGCTGCGAAAAACCATGCAGATCTCCGCGATCCAGCCAGAGCTGAGCTGAAAATGCGTCAAACCCGATAGACAGAGACTCTCCCTGCCCGTTGGAGAAGACAATCAGGAAGCGACCCGCTCGTCCCTTGTTGCCATCAGGTTGAGGGTTTCTGCGCTCATCCACCGTTACCGTCAGGGAGAGTTCAATGGCCTGCCCTGTGGGGATGGAGACCTGAACGCCGCTCTGAGCAGCAATACGGTCAACCCGAAAGGGAATCTGCTCGCCTCTCAGCGTTTCCAGTCCTCGAGGACGCTGCACCAACCGTAGCCAGTTCATATCGTCCCGCCTGAGCGACAAGGTTCGCGGAAGGGTCATAAGACCGCGCCAGCTTCTGTTCGGAACCTCTTCGCAATACTGCCAGTTCCCAAACCAGGCGAAATAGACGGCCTCGTTGCCCGGCATGTTTTCATAAACCTGCATGGCGTAGCTGTCTTTGGCGAAGTCCGTCAGACCTATGACCGTATTCTCGGGGATGAAGCGCTCACCGTCGAAGTCACCTACAAAATACTGCGTGACACTTCCGCCCTGGGGGCCACCGGGATTGACTGAAACGAACAGAACCCAACGGGACGTTTTCCCCTCATCCTCAACCTGCAATTCAATAAGATTGGGACATTCATAATCCACGCCGAACAGACCTGCTGGCCCGAAATCACTGAGATGCATCCAGTGTTTCAAATCAATCGATCCGTAGAAGGCCACCCTGTGAGCCCGAGCCTTCACGACGACCATGACCCACTTTCCACTGGGTTGGTGCCAGAACACTTTCGGATCGCGGAAAGAGTTCAGCCCGATATCCAGAACGGGGTTGTGCTCGTAGTCGATAAAGCGCTTACCGCCATCCGGACTCCATGCCAGATACTGCGTCTGCTTCTGGGGTGTAGCACGCGTGTAAAGAGCGACCAGACCACCCGGCATGGATGGTAACGGCGGCACCGAAGGAGCCGCTGGCGGAAGTTCAGCTGTTGTCGGTGGATCAAAGACATGCCCGAAGGGAGCATTCGTCCCCGGACCAAGAACGTCCATGTTTTCCGGCGAAAATGGCACATCCGATGTGGCCTTGGTCAAGCCGGGAGCCAAAGCCTCAACTGCAGCCTGTGTTGCCGTCTTGGGAGCAGGTGGAGTGTCCCCTTGCGTAGGGGAGTTTTCCTTCTGCGGAAAAAGACCAGAATCATTATTCCGGTCCAGAACCACGCATCCTGAATACGCTTCGCCAGCAGCTGTCTGATCAATCGCGATAGGTTGATCTTGCCACGTGTATAAATCCGTACTGGTTGCATGCCCCCAGTGCACCTGACCTGCATAGGGTGCAAAGGGGTCGTACTGGTAATAGAGATGATACGTCTGCCCGTCGAAAATCAGACCATTGGGATCATTCATGAAGCCGGTCTGTGGCGAGAAATGAACCGTGGGGCGATAGAGATAGTCACTCTGCGTTCTGACAACGGGCTGGCTTGCTATCCCCGGATGATTGCCCGGCTCCTGATGGGAATTGCTGGGTTCATCGTGATGAGGAGTCATTGCAGACATCGGCGTTTCCTCGGCGGCTCTGGCAATCCGGCTACTGCCGACAGCAGCTCCTGCGGCTAGAATGCTGGCCAGAGCCGTGCGGCGCCCGAGTTCGGGCCTGTCGTTTCGATCTGTCATACCTCCACCATACAGGAGGATGCTTAGCCCGGAAGCCTTTCAGGAAAGCGCCCGTCTTCAAAAAGAGGAAGGACATTGCATGTCCGTTGCGAATACGCACATAAGGACGTCATGAAGCGCTTAGACCCTTTCCTGATAGCCCTGATCTGCGCGATCGTCCTGGCCTCCGTCCTGCCCTGCCGCGGGGAAATGCAACATATCCTGCAGCAGGTCGTCACGGTTCTCATCACCCTGATGTTCTTCTTCCAGGGGGCCAAACTTGAACGCCATGCCATTATCGAAAGCGTGCGCGACTGGCGTCTTCAGGGAACAGTGCTGCTCTGCACATTTGCTCTCTTCCCGCTTCTTGGCATCGGGCTGCATCTGCTCTTCCGCAATTTGTTCCCGAATGCTCTGTTCGGGGAAGATCTGTGGGCTGGCATTCTTTTTCTTTGCTGCCTGCCTTCAACCGTTCAGTCCTCAATTGCCCTGACTTCGATTGCACGCGGCAATGTTCCTGCGGCCATCTGCGCAGCCACTGTGTCGAATATTGCAGGCATTGCATTGACCCCTCTTCTGACAGGCATTGTCCTTGGTCACGTTGGTGCAGGTCATTCACCCCTTGAGAGCGTTCTGGACGTTGCCAAGGAACTGCTTCTTCCGTTCATTCTCGGACAGATCCTTCAGAAATGGATTGGCCCGATTGTCAAACGCCACAAATTCCTGATCTCGTTCACAGATCGTGGCTCCATCGTCGTGGTCGTCTACACCGCGTTCAGTTCAGCCGTTGTCGAAGGCATCTGGCACCGCGTTTCACCGCTTCATTTGCTTGAGGTGGCGCTGCTGGACAGCCTCATGCTCGCGCTGGTGCTGGTGGCCTCGCACTTCATGGGCAAGGGCATGAACCAGTCCACGGAAAACAGCATCGCGCTTCAGTTCTGTGGTTCAAAAAAATCGCTGGCCTCTGGTGTTCCGATGGCAAGCGTTATCTTTCCCTCTGCCTCGGTAGGCATCATTGTTCTGCCCCTCATGATCTATCACCAGATCCAGCTTTTCACCTGCACGCTTCTGGCGCGTCATTATGGAAAACGCATAGGCTTGGAAACGCATTCAAAGCCTCATTCCTGAGCTTCATGTCAAAGCTGTTAAAGAGGTTTCTTTTTGTCACGAGGTGGTCTTTGACCCCCTTGGGTTCGTAGACCAGTGTGGCCCCAGTTTGAAAACCGGAGCTACAGAATATGCCGTCATACTCGACCCTGGTTCAGGAAAAAATTCCTGAATCGTCGGTACTCAGGCCTGTACCAGACGGCATTCCACAATCACTTCTCTGCCGACTTTTCCGCGTTCAGCAATTCAATGATATTCACGAACGGGCTGCTGAACTTCATCTGCACCTGCCCTTGGGCAAAAAGCGCTTGAAACGTCTGGAATGTATTCGAAGTGCTGGTGCACTGTTTATTCATGTTCCCAAAAATGGCGGAACATCCATCTGTAACCAGCTTTACGGCTGTTCCATGATGCATCAGACGTTTCGATACTATCGCCACGTCACACCGGAGCTGTCCAAGGAACTGCCGAGCTTTGCCATTTGGCGTGATCCGGTAGAGCGATTTGTTTCCGCCTGGGCGTTCGCAAGAAAAGGCGGCACTTCGACAGTCAAAATCCACCCTTCTGTAAATGCACTTTACCGCTCATTCCACACGCTGGACGATGCCATCACACACGTGGAAAGCCAGTCATCCCCATATGACGTAGACCACGTCTTCCGCCCGCAGGCCTGGTACATTTGCGGAAAGGACGGACAGCTTGAGGTGGATAACCTGTTTCCTATGGAACAAATTGCGCAACTGCCCGAACTCGTTCCAGCCATGCGGGGCCACGTCATCCCACACCTGAATCAGAACCCGCACGCAATCGAAGTTACGGCACTACAAGCTCGCAGAATCCGCAAGCTCTACCAGCAGGATGAAGCGCTGCGCCCGTAACGCCAAGAATAGACAAAGGGAAAAATAGGACCCTTTTCTCTAAACTGTCACAAAGCATACAGCTATCGCTCTATAAATAGCCCCGGAAAGACTGTGTTGTTGCGAAATTACCATACACCCTAAATGTCATAGTGTGACTTACATGATCTGATTGAAGATCACTGCAAACCATGGTCTTTCTCGGCCGAACCAAACCCACCTGGCCGAGAAAGACCCCACAGACGATGCGCCTTACACGCCTCCTCTCGACCTCAGCGCTGATCGCATTTGGCACATTGCCAGCATTTGCAGCGCCTGTTTCAGATACGAAACATCCAAATCAAAAGGCTCATCCGAAGACGGAAATAGCCGCCCCATCCATGATGGGTAATACTGCTCCGACGGACGTGCATGAAGAGCATGTCTCTGTCAGCGGTCGGCATTCTTTCGACGGCGTAACACGTCGTGCCGTTGGCGGCGGTCTGATGGAGAAGCAGGACAGCGCAAAGTCTGTGTCGGCTGTCTCACGTGACTTCATCGAGAAGCAGGTTCCGGGCGCTGACCCGATGCAGCTGATTGCCCTGCTGCCGGGTGCGAACGTCTCTTCGACTGATCCGGCAGGTCTGACAGGCAGCTCCATGAGCATGCGTGGTCTGGACCAGTCACAGATCGGTTTCACACTTGAAGGCTTCCCGATTAACGATATCGGAAACTTCGCAGTCTATTCTCAGGAAATCGTGGACTCCGAAAACCTGCGTACGGTTCGCGTCGCACAGGGTTCGGCAGATCTCGACAGCCCGCATATCAGCTCAACGGGCGGTGTGGTCGACATGTACATGATCGATCCTCAGATGAAAGCAGGCGGCCGTCTGGGCGTCAGCTATGGTTCCTACGATTATACCCGTGGCTTCCTGCGTCTCGACACGGGCAAGATTGGTAACACCAATCTGCGTGCCTACTTCTCCGGCTCTTATGCCACGGAAGGCGTCAACAACAGCGACGCAACAAACCGCAAGCTGCACGCAGAAACCAAGATTGTGAATGACTGGGGCGACGGTAACCGCGTCTCTCTCGCAATCGTTGGCAACCGTCTATACAACTATCTGACGCCTAGCGTGAGCAAAGCATCCTGGGATGCCTACGGCCGCGGGGTCAAGGACCGTTACGTCGCACCTGGCAAGAATGCAGCCGGCCAGAGCATCTCCAATACGGTGTGGAATTCCACTTACAATCCCAATGCTTCTGACAGCGGCACATCATATTACAAGCTGCACCAGAACCCGTTCACCAACATTTATGCAAGTGCCCCATCTACCTTCAAACTGGCAGACAACCTTGTTCTGACGGAAACCCCGTATTTCTGGTACGGTGATGGTAGCGGTGGTAGCGCATATCTGACGGACATGAACAAACTGTCTTACGGATCGCAGGCTACAACAGGCAGCCTGAACGGCGTGACCAGCAAGCGCGTTCTTTACAATCCGTCCATTACGAAAACCTATCGTCCGGGTGCAGTTACGAAGCTGACACTGACCACCGGTCAAAACCGCCTGATGGTTGGTTACTGGTTTGAATACGCCAAGCAGGCTCAGCAAGGTCCCTACACCGGCGTCGGTGCAGATGGAAATCCGTGGGATATCTGGGGTAGTTCAGCAAACGTTGTCTTGGGTAACGGACAGACTTACATGTACCGCAATACCCTCACGCAGACACGCGTGCACACCATGTTTATTGGTGACACATTGTCGTTGCTGAACAACAAGCTGACAATTGATGCTGGATTCAAATACGCCATTGTTCTGCGTAGCGGCACCAATATGCTGCCGGACACCTCCACTGGCCGAAACACCAGCAAGACCTATGCTGAGCCGTTGCCAACTGTAGCGATCCGCTATCAGATCAATCCGGAAAACCAGATCTTCGTTTCCGGCGCCACGAACTTCCGCATGCCGACCAACTACTCCCTGTACGATGCGGGTGCTTATTACACGGGTTCCGGTTACGCGACGCATGCCAACACAAATCAGAACCCGGAAATCTCCATTTCTGAAGAAGTTGGTTACCGTTATACCGGTAAGACCATCATGGGTTCGATCACTTATTTCCACTACGACTTCACGAACCGCCTGATGTCCACCAGCCAGTGCATGGACGCTGCTTGTAACAATTATTACACAACTAATATCAATGCGGGCGGTCAGACGACAAACGGCGTAGATGCTGAAATCGGAACTCGTCCCGTCTTCCGTTATTTCCGCCCATACGTCTCGTTTGAATACGTTGATGCCCGTCTTGGTAGCAATCTCCAGGCAGGCAGCGGCACCGGAATTGATTATCTACACACCAAGGGCAAATTTGCCCCTGAAACGCCGAAGTTCCAGGTAGGCTTTAACCTCGACTACGACGATGGTCATCTGTTTGGTGGCTACAACCTGAAATATGTTTCCCGCCAATATTCCACGTTCATGAATGACCAGTCCATTCCTGGCTATGTTCTTATGAACGCCAACATTGGTTACCGCTTCCAGAACCTTGGTTTTCTTCAGGCTCCAAACGTTCGGATCAACTTCTCCAATCTGTCGGACCACGCTTATCTGGGCTTCGTGAAGGGCATTCAGACCAACGCGACTCAGCAAACCGGTATTTTCGGCAAGAAAATCAGCGGATCTACTCCGACCTACGCCATCGCAGCTCCGTTCTCTGCTATTGCGAGCGTCAGCGCCGGTTTCTGATCTTCCGACCAGATATCGCTTCGTACAGTCCTCATGCCAGTCTCTGGTATAAGGACTGTCCCCTATTTTCTACATAAAATACTATTTTCAGATATGTACTACGCGCATATTCGATACTTATTTTCTTGACTTTTCATATGGCAAGTCAGACTGTTTCTCCTGTTAATTTAATTAACAGGAGAAACAGATGCGAAACAATATTCCAGATTCTGATAAAATCCTAACGTTCGGAGTTTCTCTATACTCCGATACTGCAGGACTCTCAGATAGTTTCAGTCCTCCTGACGGACCTGTTGATTTAGGGAGCCCTGATAGCGGATCATCAAACGCCCCTCAAATTCAGTTTGCTCAAGCTTACAGCCCGGGTAATACCATGGTAATGGAAGTTGGCTTCATGTATACGGACGCCACGTACAGCAATAAGCCTGGTGTTAGCACACCTCAGAATGTTTATTTTGACGGGCAATTGATTGACGACAAAATGAATTATAGTGAATCTTCAGGAAAATCCACGGAAACCATTGTAATTCCTATTCCAGATGGAAATTATAACGGAAATCAACTTACGGGTGTAAGTGTTGTTGGATATATTCAAGGAAATTCAGATAGCTTTTCGTGGGGATTTTCAGACTTAGGCCATGCAGTACAAGCATATGCTCAAGACCTTGCTACATTTTCAGCAAATAGTCTCCACTCGCAATATGCAGGATCTACATCAGATTTATATACTCTTTCCCAGAGCGTAGCAAATTCATGGTCTTTATTACAACATAAATGGTGAAAAAAATGGAGCATATTGTTTGGAGAAGCCCAACAGGATTAAAAAAGGGCATTAGAATGCCTCTACCTCAAATGCCGACTCCAGACTCTATGCTTTCCTTACAAGAAGAGCAGAAAAAATTTATTTATCTAACAATTAATTATTCAAAAATAGACGTTATTTTAATACTTTTTTACATAAAAAATGATCTTTCTTTTTTTGCAAATAAGATAACGAGGGAAGCTTTATTTCATAGATTATCTGGAAAACTACAGCCGCTAGGCAATGACGGCATTAAGTGCAGCCGCTCTTCTATTGAAGAATATAAAATGTGCATAAAATACAAACGCTCGTTCTTTAATAGTATTCGCTCTGTAGAGAGTTTCTTAAAATATATAAAAGAAATCTCTTCTGATTTATTGGGAAATCCCGTTTTTATTCGGGAAAAAGAAGTAATAGTAACTCCAGATCGATATGGAAATTTTGTAGCTTATCCCAACCAGAAATATATAAATTTTGGTATAGAGAAATTATTGTTTGTTATAAAAAATAAGGAAAAATATGGTGCACTGCTATCATCGTGCACCATATTATCAATGCTTCTTAGCATTCATCCATTTCAAGACGGAAATGGAAGGGTATCAAGAATAATATTTAATATATTTCTTATGAACACCGTTAATAAAAATATATTTATTCCGATTTACGAATTTTCGAAAATTTCTCAAAATGGTTTTTTATTTAACATTAGAGAAGCACAATTATTCAATAAATGGGAAAATATATCGATATACATGAATAATATTCTATTAGAATCAATAAAATTCAACATGAATTTTGATAATATTAGATCTATATCCAATGGAAAACTAGAAGAATTTTGTTATTATTTATATAAAACATAATCATATAAGCCCACATATATTACAGTATTTATTTGACAAATTCTATATTTTAATTAAATATAATGCCTTGTTTTTATTTTCTTGGCGCTGGAGGAAGCCTATGGCTAGCAGAACAAAGTCTACAGAAACAACTGCACTGGATATTTATCTGGAGCGGTTGCAAGACCACTTGGCAATCGAGACCAAAGCTATCGAGACCGTTCTTTCAGAGCTTCCATTCTGCGAGCGTTATGGAAGTGTGAGCGCCCAGATGGAACAGGACCTTATCCTGCGTCGAAAACATGTCAGCGACATCGCGGTCCTTCTGAGCCGACATGGTCGGCAAACGCCCGCAGCGCATGAGACCGTATCTTCCATTCTCAGCACTGTTTCCAGTTTGTTGAGCACTGGAGAGGAAAGTAATCTCCTCAAGAACGTGCTCACCGACGTCAGTTACCGCGCTCATCAGATCGCATCTTTGAATATGCTGGCGATCCTTGCAGACCGCTTGGGTTTCAGCAGCGACCTATCTCTTCTGGAGCGGCTTCGCAATGAGGAAACAGCTTCGACTGACAAGCTACAACAGAATTTGCCAGTTATCGTGACGCAGTATCTCGCCAATCACTAAAAACATAGTCGCCCTCTTCAGTCAGGCAGACCGTAAACCTGAATCTGACTGAAATGCAGGTATGTTTTTTCACCGAGGATTGTAATCCTTACAAATCTTGCCCGGATACCTTCTGGGGTCACCCAAATGTAGGGGCTTCCGTCGGCACCACCGAAAATCTGTCCGTCTTCCTTACGATGGACTACGACCCAAGCCTCTCCATCAACTGAAACAGAGATTTTCAGATTGTTTGCACGCTCCAATGCAGTATCAAGTCGATTAAACAACCGCACTTCGTGAACACTTACTTCTTCCTGAAGATCGACCTGCCACCACGGGTCTTTTTCTTCAGTAGTATGGTGCGCAGGGAAATTACCGATTTGTCCTGAAAGTGGGCCCTCGGCATCATCTTCGGGCGAGATGTTCAAAAGTGCTGAAGACTGCGTAGCGGAGCATCCTTCTGACACAAGCGGCCACGTTGAAATCGGGAAAACGCAGGTTACCTCCGCATCAGACAATTTCTTCCAGTAATCAGCCAGATAAGTGTCATGAACAGCATTTGTCATCGAAAAGAAATTTTCGCGCTCTGACTGCGTCATTAACTTCCAGGTATTTTGACCACTGAAATTCCCGACAACACTCCGCTTTGCACGGATTTCAAAGTCCTGCTCAGATTTTATATTATAATGAGCAATAAAAGCGATATCCATTATACTATGATTTCGCTCGTTTTCCTTAAGATACGTCCACGCGTTTTCTGGAAAATTTTCATAGTAGCCAAGCATCGTCTCTCCCAGAACATTCGTTGCTCTGAGATCCGGTGCTACCGTGAGAAGATTATGGTGAATTGCTTCATGCGGGTTTTCAAAAATAACCTGGTAAGGAACCGCCGCTGACCTTACGAGGATTTTCGTAAATGGGGTCGCTCCATTCTCGCGGCGAGTATAATTGGTTAGAACGAAACCTTTAGGTCGAATTTTATGCCCATTATTGCCAAAAAATGACCAGTTGAAATAAAGAGCATCGTTTTGCGGGAATTTTCCAAGGAATTTTTCGATGTTGTCGCAATCTCTCAGACACAAAAACTCATCGACATCCAGGAACATATGCCACTCTGTTTCAGTCGAGTAGTGGCGTAAATAATGAAAAAACATCTGAAACTGGGCACCGACAACCCCATAATGGACAAAGGTCACTTTAGGGTTTGGGCCAACAGTTAAAGGAAGAACTTCGTTATAGAGTTCTTTTGGGTCGTCATCATTGCAGTATATGTAGACGTGCTCAAATCCTATCGAAAAATGATAGGTAAGCCACTCTAAAATATAGGGTGTTTCCCAACGTACTGTGGTCACAAGAGAGAACTGATGCTTGGGAGCAGGCCGTTGTCCTCCTCCAGCAATCACTTCACGAGGTGCAGTACCGTAGGCTGTCCAACTATCCATCGATCCGGCATAAGGTGGGTTGTCTCGCTTCGTCAAGGCCATCTTCCAAAACACTCTTCGCTCGTTTCAGCTCTCGCGTTAGAGTGTCAGCATGTCCAGCTTCCGCTTCCTCCACGCCGCCGACATCCATCTCGATAGCCCCCTTAAAGGACTAAGCCGTTATGAGGGTCTTCCACTGGAAGAAATCCGGAATGCAACACGACGAGCCCTGGATCGTCTCATCGATATTGCCATCGAGGAAAAGGTCAATTTCCTGATCCTTGCGGGCGATCTGTACGATGGAAGCTGGCAGGACGCCAGTACCGGCCTCTACATGATGAAATCTCTTAGTCGCCTCGTGCATGCTGGAATTCGAGTGATTACTCTTTCGGGCAATCATGACGCTCAGTCCGTCATCGCACGTGAGCTTCCTCGACCGGCTGGTATTGATCACTTCAGTTACGATGCTCCTGAAACCATACGACTGGAAGACATCCAGGTCGCCCTGCACGGTCAGAGCTTTCGTGACAGACACGTTCGAAAAGACATGACGCCGACATACCCTGAACCTGTTTCCGGATGGTTCAATATTGGTGTTCTCCATACCTCCCTTTCGGGCTACGGCGAACATGAAACCTATGCGCCCTGCTCCGTCGAAACGCTGGCGTCGAAGCACTATGACTATTGGGCTCTGGGACATGTTCACGCCCGGCAGATTGTTTGTCATCATCCATGGATCGTGTTCCCTGGGGTTCTTCAAGGTCGACACATTCGGGAGACAGGCGCTTGTGGCGCAATGCTCGTCAGCGTCGAAAACAACATCGTTCAGTCTGTCACACCAGTTGCCTGTGACGTCATACGCTGGAGCCATATCGTCATAGATACAGCTGACATGCATGACCTGGATGACGTCATGCATGCCGCGAGGCTCCGTATGGAGCAAGCTCTGGCTCAGGCCGACGGACTTACCGTTATCGCACGTGTGACGCTAACGGGAACAACCACTCTGCATGACAGCCTCTGTGCATCCACCTGTTGGCAAGACGATTTAAGGAGTGTTGCTGTCTCTCTGGATACCGGTCAGAACCAGATCGCGTTGGAGAAGCTCCGGAACAAGACAACCTCTCCGCCCTCTACAAATACACTCCATGATCTAGATGCGGCTTTGTCGGAGCTCATGAGCGATCCCGAGTTTATAGCAACGCTTTCTGATGACTTTGAGATGTTCTTCTCCGCGCTTCCTGGATGTGTCGAGAGAAGTGCTTTGATGGCTGATGAAAATAGTTGGCCGCTGGAAGAAGCAAGTTCTGCCTTGCGCGCACGACTGATGGGGAGCGCAAGCTAATGCGGTTTGATCGTCTTGACCTGTTCAGATATGGCGGCTTTCAAGACCGCACTATTACCTTCCCAAAATCGGAAGGGGATTTTCACGTCATTCATGGACACAATGAAGCCGGAAAATCCACGATGCTTGCAGCTATCAGGGACTTTCTCTTTCAATTCCCTCATCACATCAGTGCAGACTGGATAAGTGCGGCCCCCCTTCTACGAGTTGGTGGACAGGTGAGTCACAATGGAGCGGTACTGGAGGGCATACGCCGTAGAGCCCGCACACAGACCTTCTACGCCTCCGATGACGCCACCCCTAAAAGTGACGAGCTGCTGAGACAATGGATGGGAGACCTGGACGCTAAAAGCTTCGAAACCGGATGGGCTCTTGACCATCGTCGCCTTCGTGAAGGCGGTGAAGAAATGCGCCGCCTTAAGGACGATGCAGGCCTGCAAATTCTTTCCGCGGGTCTGGGCGTCGGCGGTTTGGGCGGCCTGATAACTTCTCTCGAAAAAGAAATGAACTCTCAATGGCGAAAGGGAAGCAGTACATCTGCCATTCTGAAAGCAAAGCGTGACCTTTCAGAGCTGAATAAAACTCTAAGAAATACCGCAGTCCTCCCTCATGATTTAACTGTTGCCCGCGAAATACAGGAAAAAGAGGAGAAAGCTCTTTCTGAATGTAATGCTGAACAACAACGCCTTGTCGTGCGACAGCGAGAAAACTCTCGAGCCAGAAATATCAGCATTCCCTATCTTCAGCTTATGGATCTGCAATTACAACTTTCGCAATCAGGGCTTCCTGAATTTTCCTTCTCTGAATGCGACAATTTTGAAGTTATTCTTTCAGAAATAAAAACAGAGACAACCATTGAAGCCGCAACAAAATCAAAATTGGGGTCGATATCGGCACATATAAATGCGTCCGCCCCCAGGAACAAAATCTTAGATGATGCAAACCAGATATTATCATTAACCAATAAGAATGATTTTATAGATAAAATCGAATTCGATACGAAACTAAGGTTAGATCGAATTCGTAATGACGAAATTTGGATGGAGCAGTTTTGGGCACGACATTGCGCAACGCCCAATCGCCTTCCTGATACAGGCGCGCTGGACGACTTAAATAAAAAGCTTCAGGAGCGAGAAAATTATCTTACCCTTGAGCATGAAATAAAAGATCGTTTGAAAAAATTACGCCAAGAGTTTGATCTAATACGATCTTCTAATTTTTCTTCTGACGAGCGGAAAACCGTTTCTACGGCCGATTTCGAGCGATTAAAAACCAATCTGAACTATGCAAGAGGTCTGGCTGGAATTGATGATGAAATTGAAAAATTAAAGAAGGATCTGAAAACAGCCATTCACGACACTAATGCAGCATTTGATCGTCTGCTTCCTTGGTCAGCCAGTGCTGAAAACCGTTGGGCGGCGCTGGATGGTCTGCCTGTTCTGGAAAAAGAGATTATTGACGAAGAGTATCTTAAATGGCGTGACCTTGAGGAGAAATTTCTTCAGGAAAATAGCCTTCTTCTAAAACTCCAAGAAGCGCTTTCGAAGAAAAACTTTGATCGCGATGTTTTGGAAAAATCTGGAGATGCTGTTTCCACAGAAGCTCTTTCAAATGCACGAGATCTCCGCGATGCGACCTGGTGCAACATTCAGGGTATTTTACAAGCAGAGAAATATCCGGATCCATCTGTTTTAAATGCATTTTTCATTCTGCTAAAAAATACAGATATTCTTGCAGATCGGCGCCATGCTCATGCTGAGCAATCGGCTCGACTGAACGATCTTAGCCATCATATTAGCAGCATTAAAATTGAAGCTGCTCAGGCTGAGCAAAATATCCTCTTTGTTAAATCACAACAAATTTCTCGCCAAAACACTTGGTTTGAAAAGTTAAAATATCTTGGACTGCCCGCACTTCCACCTAAAGAGTTTCTGAGCTGGTGTGACGCTAGAATTGATGCTCTTTCCAAATCAAAGCATCAGGAACAAATTGCAGAATCTTTTCAGAAAAAACAGCAGCAAAAACGTTCTGCACTAGAACAGTTATCACCTTATCTACAGGAGGCTCAGACTGATAATTTTGTTCTCTGCCTCCAGCATGCTCAAAATATTCAGGATGAATATGAGGCTCATTTAAGGAGTGCACTAGAAAAAAAACAGGCCCAAGAAAGACTGCAAACTGCTATCGCAGCTGAAGAACGTCAACTCGAGACGCTCAAACATAATTTGGCCGCATGGCAAGTTTTATGGGAAACAGCTTGTGCCTCTTGCCATTATCCTGCTGGGGCCGGGCATATTGATCTTGTTGATGTGCAAGAGGCGCGATCAATACAAATCCGTTTGGAAAACGAAAAGAAAGAACACCATAAAAATTACGCGGATATTCTGGAATTTAAAACTTCTCTCAATTCCATGCTTGAAAAGCATAACAAGAACTCGTTGGAAAATTTATGCACCTCACTTCAACAGTCCGAA
Source organism: Gluconobacter sp. P1D12_c (assembly GCF_018812105.1). NCBI lineage: Bacteria > Pseudomonadati > Pseudomonadota > Alphaproteobacteria > Acetobacterales > Acetobacteraceae > Gluconobacter > Gluconobacter sp. P1D12_c. The sequence goes on along the minus strand of NZ_JACSIQ010000006.1, from coordinate 60,851 downwards.
GAGGCTGAACACAAACGTCAAGAATTCATAACCCAAAGAGCAACACTCCTGGAAACTCTCGAAGCCACAACTATAAAGCTCGCCTCATTGCGGCAAAGCCTAGCTCCCATATTAATGAAACTTGGTATTTCATACAGTGACGGTCTCCATAATGTCGCTGCAGAACTTAGGCATCGCGCCACTCTGCTTCAACGCCGTGATGAGCTGAATACTATTATTCTTTCCGCGGGTAACGGCCGGGCTCTTGAGGCCCTTCTGTTAGAAGCAAAGAAGTCTGATCCTGAGACCCTTGAAAGGGAATCTGACGCACTTGAGCAGCAAAGTCTTATGCTAAAGCAAAAACACTCGGAAATTGAAAAGCGGCTCTGGGATGCTCGGCAAATTTTGACATCCTTGGAAAATAAGGGCGGTGCCCACGAAACTGCCGAGCGGATACAGGAAATCGAAGCAGAGCTGAACGATCGTGCAGCGCGATATGTTTCACTTCGCCTTCAAAGCCTGATGTTACGCCGTCTCGTGGAAAAACAGCGCCAGGAAACTCATGGTCCTTTACTGGAGAAAGCAGGGAGCATGTTTTCGCACCTCACACGACATCGATATGCAGGAATTGCTTTAGAAGATACAGGAACGGACAATTTGACCTTGTCCGGCCTTCTTCCAGACAAATCCTCTCTTGTTCCCGTACACTCCATGAGTGAAGGTACAAGAGATCAACTTTATCTGGCGTTACGACTTGCCTCGGTCGAACAATCTCTCGATCGTGGAATTCAGCTTCCCTTTATCGCAGATGATCTTTTTATAACATTCGACGAAGAAAGGTCTCTTTCCGGATTAGAACTTCTTTCTTCAATATCAAAACGAACTCAGATATTATTTTTCACACACCATGCACATATTGCAGATATTGCAAAAAATTTTGGTCATATTACTCACCTTTAAAATAAAAAATTTAAATTATATTTTAATATTTTGTTTTAAAGGTTTTTCTCAGACATATAACGAAATTCTATATTTCCATTCCTATGACTGAGTAATTTCGTTATAGCAGACCATTCTGTTTTCTTCTGGAGGCTCCATAGAGTTTCTGCCATGACCCAAAAAGGGCCTTCACCAGAGCTGCCTGCTCGCATTATTCCGCTTGCGGCGCTTGCTACTCCATCCCAAGGGCTGCAGCCGGTCGTCCAAAGACGACAAGGAGCCTCTCATGAAACCATCGAGAGCTTTCTCCACTACTTCAATGAAGAAAGAGCTCTCTTTACAATCTCACGATATGCTGGTGGAAACCTGTATATTAACCGTGAACAGTTCAATAGAAATTATCATTCTGAAAAGCCTGCTTTAGGTCACGAAAATCTTCTGACTAACGACAGTATTCTTATATCTGTAACACAGAGCGGTCTGCTTAATCACCTTCCTGTCCTATCTGGCCTTCCTGTCGTTCATTTTGAAACCCAGTCAGGCCCAGGTCGCTTTCTTCTCACCTGCTGTGAACTAATTCTTGATGGTGCCTTGGAAGCCAGCCCTTCTCAAACGCGAACACGTTTATTCAAACACCTGACAGATCTTTTAATTACAACACTCTTGGATTCTCTCGGCCTGGAGTTAAGCGTTGCAGGTCGACGTAAACACCGTCAAAAACATATCCGATCTTATATTGAAAGCCGATTGCATGAGCCTGATTTAACCCCAAAAAGCATTGCCAATGCCTACGGTATTTCCTCCAGAGCGCTTTATTTGCTTTTTGATGGAGAACCAGGAGCTGTTTCAGGCTGGATTTTAAGTAGGAGACTGGAAAGAATTTATAAGGACCTACAATCGGCTGAATTCACATCTATGGCCATTGCCGAAATCGCTGCAAAACATGGCTTTAGAAATGCAGCTCATTTTTCAAGGCGTTTCCGTCAAAAGTTTGGTCTTTCGCCCCGAGAACTTCGTCAGAAAAAATTAGCCGGCTAGAGTTTCGTTCGCTACCTCAGCATCCTCAAAAAAAAGCGGAAGATTACTCTTCCGCTTTTTTTCTTAAATCGACGAAAAGCGACTTGTTAGGCAGTAGCAGCCCCGACAAGCAAACCTGCAAGCAACCGAGCAAACCCAGTCGGATCTGGTAGGGGCTCGCCCTCCTGAACACGCGCAAGATCCAACAGCACGCGTGCAAGATCTTGAATGCTTTCCTTCTTTTCAACGCGCTGAGCCAAGGCTTTAATCAGCGGATGGCGAGGGTTAATTTCCAGAATTGGGAGCGTTTCCGGAAGAGCCTGTCCTGATCGGCGCATCAGCCGCTGCATGGCCAAGTCCGGGCCTCCCTCAGACGTAATCACGACCGCACTATTCGTCAGGCGAACCGTACTCCGGACATCTTTCACTGCATCGCCCAAAGCCTCTTTCAACGTAGGAACCAAGGTGTCTACGTTAGCTGCCTCGACTGTTTCCTCATTGTCTGTCGAGAACTTCTCAAGATCTCCATGAGAGTAGACGACTGACCGCAAAGTTTTGTCGTTGTATGAATGAAGCCGCTCTGGCCAGAAAGCATCTACTGGATCAGAGAGAAGAAGAACCTCCAAGCCCCGGGCATGGAAGCCTTCCAGCTGTGCAGATGCCTTCAGAGCGTCAAGGTTGTCACCTGTGAGGAAGTAGATAACGTCCTGTCCGTCCTTCATACGCGAGATATAGTCATCAAGCGTCGTTAGATCGTCACCATGGGTTGTATGGAAACGGGCGAAACCGGCAATTTCCTGACGGTGCTCGCTATCTTCCCACAAACCTTCCTTGAGAACCGCCCCAAAGTTTTCCCAGAATGCATTAAATCCAGCATCTGCGTCCTTGGCTCGGGTTTTAATCTCCGTCAGAACGCGTTTCGTGACCGCCTTGCGGATACGAGCAAGAACTGGTGTCGCCTGTAACATCTCACGAGACACATTAAGCGGCAGATCTTCTGTATCCACTACACCCTGAACAAAGCGCATCCAGTTGGGAAGCAAATCTGCCTCATCTGTGATGAACATGCGGCGAACATGAAGGTGGATCTTGCTCTCCCGAGACTGCTCCATGAAATCAAAGGGTCGAGCGCTGGGAAGAAACAGAAGGGCTGTGAATTCTGTCGTACCTTCTGCATGCCAATGCATTGTTGCATAAGGTTCATCAAAAGCACGCGCAATGTGCCTGTAGAATTCCGTGTACTGTTCAGGGGCAATTTCGGCCTTAGGCTTGCGCCACAAAGCTGTTCCTTCGTTGGCAGCTTTCTCTTCGACTGTTCCATCCTCATTGACCTCACGCAGAGTGATTGGCCAGGAAATATGGTCAGCCCATTTGCGAATAATTGACCGAAGACGCCAGCTGTCCAGAAAGTCTTCCGCATCACTTTTCATGTGCAGAACAATGTCAGTGCCAGGCGTAGAGCGAGTGGAAGGCGTGAGGGTAAAAGCGCCCTTCCCATCTGAAGACCAAGTCCAGGCCTCGTCTGCCCCAGCCTTGCGGGACGTTACATCCACCCTGTCGGCAACCATGAACGCTGCGTAGAACCCGACACCAAACTGACCAATCAGACTTGGGCGATCTTCAGCTTTGGCAGCATTCAGTTTTTCACCAAAAGCGCGTGTGCCTGAACGGGCAATCGTACCTAGATTTTGAGCCAGTTCATCATGCGTCATTCCCACACCGTCGTCGGAAATGACCAACTCTTTCTTGTCTTTTTCCGGGGCAATACGAATTGACGCATTTTCGGGAAGAGCAAGAGCAGAGTTCGTCAGCCCTTCAAAGCGGCGCTTGTCTGTTGCGTCGGCTGCGTTCGCAACAAGTTCACGCAGAAAAATTTCTCGATCCGAATAAAGCGCATGCACGACAAGATCGAGCAGACGCCCCACCTCTGCACTGAATTCATGCTGTTCCGGCTGGCCTTGCGTTGCACTCATCGTCATCAATCTCCTCTTAGGAAAGTAACGAAGATATGCGACGTCAGGGTCAATTTTTCAACAGACGTCAGAGATAACTTGCAAGCGTCATACCCTTCATATTTGCGATAATGGAATATGATGCCTGGAGTTGATTGCTGGTATCATTCAATTGGACGGAAACCTGTGCCAGATCTGCATCCTTTGCCGTTCCAAGCTGGGTCGTAAGAGCGGCTTTCATCTGTGCCAGCATCGTACTCTGACTGGTCAAGGTGTTCTGCTGTATTCCAAGTGAACCACTGATATCGGATAGCCCTTCTGTCACACCGGTATTCGTCGTCTGTAATCCTTGAACCAACTGTGTGTAATCTGTGGTCCCTGCGTCATCAGAACTCAGAGAGGCAACAACCATCAGGTTTCGCATGAGATCTCGGATCGGAGAGCCTGTTGACGTTTCTGACGATGTACTCCCCTCTGTCGCCACGATGCCTGCAGAAACTGTTTGATTAGTTCCAACGGTGATTTTTAATTTCTGCTGTGCAGCAGTAACCGGGTCAGTCGAAAGTGCAGCGGAAAATGGCTGATTCTGGCTGGTGTCTTTTGCAAGAGAAAGCGTCTCTGACAGAACATCTGACGCACTACCATTTCCCATGCTTTTCACAGTCTCCTGTATAGAAGATGCGAGGCTGGAACTGCTTAAGCTGGTGCTTACGGGAGCAGTGGAAGACTGCAACCCTGAAAAAATATAGCTCCCACCCTCCTGCGTGTTCAACAAATTACCCAAAGACGATAAATATGATTTAGCCTTTTCCGAGGCAGAACTTACGGCCGTTGGGGAAACATTCCCGACAAGAGTTGAAAGAGTGTCATTCAGATTATCTGCGATTGTCGCAATTTGGCTGACTGTACTCTGCGTGACCGTTAATCTGTTTTGTGCCATGGTCACGTTGGAGTTCCAGGACGAAACCTGAGTGATTGCAGGCTGGAGCGCTAGCGCCTGAGCACGCGTTTCCCCAAGCTGGGCGTAGTTGCTGGATTTTACGCCCGTAGAAGCTTGTTCCTGAAGATTATCTTTTATCTGGGATAACGAAGCCAAGTTTCGCGTCTGCTGATTCGATAATCCGCCATAACCAAACGATGCCGTAATTCCAGTCATAATCAGCTTCCAACAGCGTTTAAAAGGGCGGTGAACATGGACTGTACGGACGAAATAACTTTCGCATTGGCTGAATAGGCGTTCTGTAATGTAACGATATTTGCCATTTCAGTATCGACAGAGACAGTTGATGTTCCTGCCAGGCTTGAAGAGAGATTGGTCTGCGTTGTTTGTGCAAGAGAAAGACTGCTACTTGCATTATTAGCTGTCGCAGCCTGGTTGGCTGTCAAAGACGTCGCAAGAGCCACAAGACTTTGACTTCCACTATATCCGGTAGACAATTTCCCCGTCACACCTAAATTATTGGTAGGGGCGGCTACCTGTCCTGTGCCATCTGATTGAGTGGTTCCAAACGCATAAGACAGAATGTTCTGGACAACACTGCTACTTGCGGTCTCACCAGATACAAGAAGCGATGGATCGTCCTGATAGGACTGGGAAACCTGAATATTCTGGGCAAAACCAGCGCTTCCCTGAGGCACAATGGACGTCTGGGACGCAGAGGGAATATTGCCACTTGATGTTGTAAATAAAGACATGCCCTGCGCATCGAAGCGGCTGGCTACAGTATAGGCTAGAGAGTCAAATTGGGCCTGCATCGTTGGGAGCGTGGTATCTCGCAGCGTTATATCGGCTCCGAGGCTTCCACCGGTCAGATGACCAGTAATATCTTTTCCGTTCAGGGTAATTGCCGGAATCGCATTAGCGTCTGAGTTACCCGGATAGCTCATACTGGTTGAAATTTGCGCTGAGGCTGTCGTCAAAGGCCAGGTGCTGGAAATGGTATCTGCTGAACCCGAAGACGTATTGTGTGTAGGGAGCGTGACACCGTCTTGCGTAGTAATGGACATGTCTCCATTGGAGGAAACCTTCCAACTCACACCCAATTCACTGGAGAGCGATGACAAGGCCGTAAAGCGCTGATTTTCAATATCCGCAGTATCGAGCCCTTGCCCTTTAAGAGCCATGATCTTGGTAGACAAAGAGCCAATAGTCGTCAGGTTGGTATTGATATCCGAAACTGACGAGACAACACCATCCTGTGCGTTCTGACGTTGCTCCTGCACAGTGTCTGCAAGAGTGTTCAACGACTGGGTAAAGCTATTGGCCGCCGAAAGAACTGTGCTTTGAGTGGTCGAACTCGACGCGGAGCTGGTCAAAGAAATAAGGGCTGACTGAAGATTTCCCAACTGGTCAGAAAGTGTCCCGCTGCTACCAGAATCTGCAGAGGTTGAACCTTGTAGAGCCGTGACGACAGAAAGCGCGTTGCTTGTTGTCGTATATTGGGAAACATCTGAATTCTGGGAATATAAAGCAGTCTGGATATGTGCGTTTGTAGCCAGACTGGTCGTTGCGCGCCGTACGCCGCCACCCGTCCCGTCATTTACGACAGACTGAACGTTTGCGACTTCTTTGATGTAACCTGCAGTAGACGCATTGGCGACGTTCTGGGAGGCCGTAGACATTCCATACTGGACGGCCTGCAAGCCAGAGACGGCGATCGAAAGTGAATCAGTCAGCCCCATGATATAGAGTTCCCTTCACCCGGCCTTACTGAATCATCGCCAAAGTGGTCTGCAGAAGCTGATTTGCAGTGGTCACGATTTTTGTATTGGCTCCATAAGCCTGCTGCGCGACGATAAGTTTGGTAAGATCGCTGGTCAGATCCGTCGTTGAGCTTTCAGTGGAACTGGTGCTAAGCGTCCCTGCCCCATTCGTGTTCACTGCATTGACTGTCGGTGCACCAGATGACGCCGTTGCCGTATATGCCTGTCCGTTTTGGGCAGAGAGTCCATTAGGGTCTGCGAATGTTGAGAGTGGTATTTTTGCAAGGAGCTGAGAAAGCCCATTATCAAATGTCGCCATCACGGACCCGTCGCTTTGCATAGACAGACCCGTGAAGGTACCGCTTGTGACGCTGTCCGTCGTCATTGTGGGATTGGTGCTATAATTACTGCTGTCTGTTGCCAGGCTCACACCGGACGTGCTCCCGATGGTTCCCAGATTTACGGTCATATCCTGCGGCAGCCCCGTATATGAAAAGGTTGCCGCTGAACCCGTAGACTGGGACGCTCCATTTACAGACGCCAGAGAACCATCACTGTTAAACTTCACTGTGGCTGAATTGCTCGAATCTGCTGAATTACTGACAGTCCAAACCAAGGGATCCGTGGAAGACTGTTTCCAGTTCAGGCTCACCTCCTGAGCATTTCCCTTACTGTCATAGGCTGTTGCCGTAGATGTGTTGGTACCTTCTGCCCCAGAGGTGCTGCCAATTGCAGCAGACAGAGAAACAGTTGTGCTCTTGGTCGGCTGAAATGCGACGGAATCAGAGATTTTTATAGGTGACAGAGTGCTACTCAAAGCACCCTCTGAACCCACCTGATACCCTTCCAGATAATAACCCGAAGTGTTGACCAGATATCCCTGGTTATTTTGTGAGAAGTCACCATTTCGCGTATAAAACTGCTGGCTGCTGAACGTCGGCGCTGTGCTGGATGTCGTGCTTCCTGTGGGTTGGACAACGTTGAAGAATCCGTTGCCTGAAATTGCGAGCGCCAGCGTATTTGTCGAAGAAACAACCATACCCTGATTGTCAGTATGCTGCCTGGTTGTCGCAGCCACACTGTCGCTCAGTGACTCCCCGTCGCTTGCCAGATCATTGCTCGTCACATAATCGGCAAAGCTTGTTGTTGCAGCTTTATATCCTGTCGTTTGACTATTCGCGATATTGTTGGAGAGATCGCTGAAAGCATGTGACTGGGAATTGAGGCCACTGACAGCCGTGTTGAGAGAATTGATGATCGACATGGCGGACTCCGGCAGAAACTGGGATTCGGGCCTCACGCCCGGGTGTTATCTGACCTGACAGTTCCACACCATGCGTTAACGAAACCCTTACACTCGCGGAAAACCTCCTTCTTCCTCCCACGCTCCCTTTCCTTTCTGGCAGACAGAAAACCTTCCCAACAAAGCACTTCAGGCACTGGTTCTTTGTCACGGGACGAGGCAGTATATGCCGACATGCCAGTACCATCAGATGACCCATCCAAGCCCAGAATCCCTGACGATTCTCCCATAAAACCGGCGAGATTCGTACATGGCAGCATCATGCGTCATGTCATCACCATGGCGGGAACCGGGGCCATTGGCCTCATGGCAGTTTTTGCTGTCGATCTTCTGAACTACTTCTACATCTCCCACCTGCATGATTCTGCTCTGACGGCCGCCATCGCTTTTGCGACGTCTCTGAGCTTTCTGCAGATTTCAGTATCTATCGGCATGACCATTGGACTTGGTGCCTGTATTGGTCGACTGATCGGCGCTCGCCAGCATGCGGAGGCCCGAAGTCTCGCATCTGCTTTCATTGCTGTCATGGTTGGCATCGCGGCCGTTCTGGGCACGCTCACGGCGGTATTTGCCACGCCACTTCTCAGGCTGCTTGGCGCTCAGGGAGCAGCTTTGGAAAACGCGGCGACCTTCCTGCACATAGTGTCGCCAGCTCTTCCATTAGTGTGCCTGGGAATGGCTCTATCAGCTCTGTTGCGCGCAGTTGGTGATGCCAAACGGTCCATGCGCATTACCCTGACAGGTGCACTTGTTTCAGCTCTGCTGGACCCCTTGATGATCTTTGTGCTGCATCTCGGCCTGGAAGGTGCAGCCATCAGCACCATTCTGGCCCGATGTGCCATTACAGCGAGCGGCTTCCTGAACCTTCGGGGGCACGCCATGCTGGAATGGCCAAAGAAAGAAGCCTTTGAGCCTGCGATGCGAAAAATTGGCGGCATTGCTGTCCCGGCGATTGCAACCAATCTCGCCACACCAACCGGCGCACTGTTCGTAACTCATGCCATGGCACAGTTTGGGCTGGACGCTGTTTCGGGACAGGCAACTATCGACCGCATTGTGCCTGTTGCGTTTTCATTGGTTTTTGCTTTGACAGGTTCTGTCGGACCTATCATGGCGCAGAACCTTGGTGCCCAACAATTTGATCGGGTGCGTGAAGCCCTCATGGCCGCACTGAAGCTGACAGCGCTCTGTGTTGGAACCACCTGGTTTGTTCTTGCTGCCGGGCACAATGTCATTCTCCAGCTTTTCAACGTTCAGGGCATTGGGGCGGAAATCGTACGCCTGTTCTGTTGCTGGCTGGTCCTGAGTTATATGTTCGTCGGGCTGCTATTTGTCGCCAATACGGCGTTCAACAACCTTGGACACCCTTTCTATTCAACCGGCTTCAACTGGGGACGCGCCACACTGGGAACCATCCCGTTTGTGTGGTTCGGCTCAGCTTATGGCCCGATTGGTATTCTCGTTGGGCAGTCTCTGGGTGTCGTTATTTTTGGCACGTTTGCAGTTCTGACAGCTTTCCGCGTCATTGGACGGCTCGGGCCGCACACAGCCCACTGATAGATGCAGGCATGATCTCATGCCTGCATCGTTGAGACTCAGGGAGCGGGGTTTGAATGCACCTGGTGAATGGCGTTGATCTTGGCTTCCAGTTCAGGCGTGATCTGTAGACGGGTTGAATCCAGAATTGTCTGAAGCTGATCCGTGCTCGTGGCCCCAATGATATTGGATGTTACGAAGGGACGCGACGTCACAAAAGCAACAGCTAACTGAACCGGATCCAGTCCTTCCTCACGGGCCAAGGTGTGATAGGCCTCAATGGCAACATCCACACCGGGCTTCTCGTAACGCTGACCACGGTTAAAGAGCGTAGTGCGTGCGCCCGCAGGGCGCGCTCCGTTCAGATATTTCCCTGTCAGATATCCCTGAGCCAGCGGAGAGTAGGCCAGAAGCCCGACATCTTCCCGCAGGCACATCTCTGCCAGACCAATTTCGAACGTCCGGTTAATGAGATTGTAGGCGTTCTGAATGGATGCCAGCCGCGGAAGACCATTCTGCGAAGCCGCAAGGAATTGTGAGAGTCCCCAAGCTGTTTCGTTTGAAACACCGACATGACGGATTTTACCTTGTGCGACCAGATCACCCAATGCGCCAAGAGTTTCAGCAATCGGAACTTCATTGGCTGCCGGCACATCCCGAAACGTCGTCCCGCCTTCACCAAACAACCCGATTTTACGGTCGGGCCAGTGTAGCTGATAAATATCAAGATAGTCCGTCTGCAGACGACGCAAAGAGCCTTCAACTGCATAGTGAATCTGCTTTGGCGTCAAACGGGCTTCCTCACCGCCGGGCCGAAACCACGGTGAAGAACTGCGGCCAACAACTTTGCTCGCAATAACAAGTTTGTCACGGCCGCCCCGAGCTTTTAGCCAACTTCCGACAATGGTTTCAGTCGCGCCATAGGTTTCAGCACGTGGGGGAATGGAGTAAAGTTCAGCAGTATCAATAAAATTGATCCCCTGATCGAGCGCCATATCGAGCTGCGCATGCCCTTCGGTTTCCGTATTCTGCTGACCGAAAGTCATTGTGCCCAGGCAGATTTCACTGACCTGAAGACCGGTGCGTCCAAGTTTACGATGTTTCATAGAAGGTCCGATGAGATAATTTTTTGGATGTCAGGTTGCGCATCCAACAGTGAAATGCGCAACCGGTTAAGCTGAGTCTCTCCTGTGCCAGGATCAAACGCAAGGGCAGGCCATGCATGTTTGAGCTACCCGCGAAAAAGCAACTTCATTCTTTCCGATTGAATATTTCTTATTCAGAACATTCAAACATACCATTCCGGAATAAAATCGAATTTTTATAAAGTTTTCTATTTTGATTTCTTTATTCATATGGCCGGATCAGCGGATGTGGCAAAAACAGTTCGGTAAAATCTCAGCTCTCTCTCAAGAGCATCTTCGACAACCTCACGGGCTCTAAAACCGTGACCTTCGTCCGGATAAACATGGAGATCAGACTGTGCCAGTTTTGTTCTCATGGCTTCAGCCTGTGCGAGAGGCACCACCTTGTCAGCACTACCATGCAGGAACAGGACAGGAACGGAAATTTTCTCCGCATGTGTGAGAGGAGAACGTTCCAGATACATAGCTTCTTTTTCGGGATAAGGCCCAATCAGACCATCCAGATAGCGTGCTTCGAATTTATGCGTCTCTGCTGCCAAGGCCCTTAGATCGGTAACGCCATAAAGAGAGGCGCCTGCCGCAAAGAGATCAGACTGTGCCAGCGCAGACAGAACCGTCAGGCCTCCCGCACTGCTTCCGCGAATAACGCAGCGTGCTGGATCAACCAGCCCTTGTTCAATCAGGGACTCAACACCGGCCAGACAATCCTCGACATCTGCAACACCCCATTGTTCGTTTAGGGCTTCCCGATATTTGCGACCAAACCCTGTTGAACCGCGGTAATTGACATCAAGAACAGCGAAACCGCGGGAGGTCCACCATTGCACTTTGAAAGCAAAGCCTGAATTGGCACGCCCTGTTGGACCGCCATGAGCCATAACAACCAAAGGTGGTTTTTCGCCTTCTTCTAGATGCGAAGTGCTACTCGCAGGTTTATAGAAGAGCGCATATGCCTTCGATCCACCGGCTGTTGGAAAGGAGAACAAAGAAGGCTTGGCAATGTCGTCAGACGTAATCGTATCAGGCAGCACAACACTTGAGCGAAAAAGCTCGAAATTCCCATCCATGTCACCAATAGCCAAAGCAGGTGGAGCGTCTTCGGGGGCATCAATCCAGGCAAACTGTCCATTCGACAGACGCTCTGGAACGTTGACGGGCGCTCCCATCTGAACAGTTTTCCAATGTCCATCTGCAAAGAGCAGAACGCCAGTGAGGCCTTCCCGAATTCCTAATGCGAGAAGCTGGCCGTCAGGCAGTGGCGTGAGTGTTCTTTGTCCGAAGATCCAATGCGGCAGACCAATCTCAGCTCCAGCCTCTGGGAAAAACTGCTCTTTCCATCCCGTTTGATCATGCACAAATTTAACAGGCGTCCAGCAACCCTGAGCATCTGATGTCGCATAAAGGCTACCATCTGCTCCCCAACGCGGTTCAATAATACTGCAGGGTGTCTGGCCACTCAGATCTGTGGCTCGTCCAAGCTTGGGGCCGGTTCGGTCAATAGGTGCCACATACAGTCGGGTCACTGTCCATGGCATCTCCGGATTCGTCCAGGAGAACCAGGCCAGAGAGGCACCATTTAACGAGGGGCGAGGGGCTGCATAGAAATCAGCTCCGTCTACCAGAACCGTTTCCTGGCCCAACCGTGATACATGAACTAGCGCCGCTATTGGCAGACCTTCGTCATGCGTTTCACGAACGCAGAAAACACCGTCTCCGGCTGTATCCCATGTCAGATCAGCATAACGCATTTCCGGTGCACGATCGCCAGATAACGCCTGAAACGTGCCTTCTCTGTTGCTGAACCACAGGCCGCCGACCTTTCGGTCACTGAAAACAACTTCCGGATATCCGTTTTTCAGGCGGACATCCCACGCTCCTCCACCATATTCGTGAACACGGGTTCCGACAGTTCTCTCTGGCGGGATAAGGTCTACGAGTGTTCCATCGTGACGTCGTCCGACGATCACCGTGCGGCCTTGCTCTTCTGGTCGGGTCTCCTGCCAGAATACCCAGTCTTCGACCGTTCTGAGTTCAGAGAAAGAAAGAGTGCGGCCAGCCACGAGTTCAGGGCCAACCCAGGAGGGCCAGTTTCCGGCTACGTGAAGAGGGCAAAGCTCAGTCATTTTTCATCCCGTGTCTGATGTCCTAATATCGTAGCTGGCGGTTTTGCCTTCCGCCATATTCGCACAGGATCACGACACTGTTTCATCTCACGCAATTTCTCGATCACCTGCTCCAGGAATATGGCTACGGCGTTATCGGCGTGACAGTCATGCTGGAAAGCATGGGCCTGCCACTGCCAGCGGAAAGCATCATCATCGCTGCGTCCCTCTATGCAGGAAGTACGCATCATCTCGAGATTCGATGGATTGCCCTTGCCGCTGTGACAGGCGCCATCATGGGCGATAATTTCGGGTATCTGCTCGGCCACCATTTTGGCTACAGCATCCTGAAGAAACACGGCAAGAAAGTCGGCTTGACTGATGAGCGCCTGATGCTCGGCCGCTATCTTTTTCGCAAACACGGCGGGATTGTTGTCTTCCTCGGACGCTTTGTCGCTGTTCTGCGTGTGTTCGTTGCTCTTCTGGCTGGAGCAAACCGAATGCCCTGGCATTCGTTTCTTTTTTTCAACGCGCTGGGCGGTCTCTTCTGGGCTGGGGGCTATGCCTTCATCACTTATGAACTCGGTAAGCAGATTGAAAAGATCACCGGGCCGGTTGGAATTGCTCTGGCCGTCGTAGGGGCCTGCTGTCTGGGAGGAGCGTTTCTCTTTCTTAAAAAGAACGAGAAACGACTGACTGAAGAAGCCATGAAACAGGCTGAAGAAGATGAAAAGCGCTCAGCCGCCGGAGCCCACGAAAAAGGACAACACTGATGACCCGTCTTCCCCAGACCAGCTGGTCTCTTGATAATCTGAATCGTCTGGATGGTCAGACTGCGCTCATTACGGGCTCTACAGGCGGCCTGGGTTTCGAAATTGCCTGTGGGCTGGCTGAGCGTGGCGCTTCCATCATTTTGAGTGGGCGTAACCTGGAGAAGGGCAGGGCGGCTCTTAACCGTCTGTATGAACGTGTTCCAAGTGTGCAGGGCCGCTTTGAAGTGCTGGATCTTGCCTCACTGGCCTCTATTGCAGCTTTTGCCACCGCTTTGCGCGAGCAGGGACGCCCCATTCAACTTCTTGCCAATAATGCTGGCATCATGGGCCCTGCATCCCGTCTCACCACAAAAGACGGGTTTGAACTTCAGTTTGGTACCAATCACCTTGGTCACTTTGCTCTGACCGGGCGGCTGCTCCCTCTGTTAGCCGCGGGCAATGCGACAATCATGACTGTCGCGTCCCTTGCTGCCCTGAAGGGTGAAATTCCGTTTGGTGATCTGAATGCCCGGCACCGCTACAATCCGATGGCACGTTACCGGCAGAGTAAACTTTCAAATCTGCTCTTTGCTCTGGAACTAGACCGCCGGGCCAAGAAAGCTCCCTGGCCTATTCATTCACGGGCTGCTCATCCCGGCTGGGCGGCAAGCGATATTGTCTCCAATAACGGCTCGCTTGATCGGAATGGTACCCCGGTTGGTCGCTGGGGTCGTAAAATTGCCCGAAGCTTCGCCGGCCCTGTGTTTCATATGATGGGACAGACAGTGGAGGAGGGGGCTTGGCCGCTTCTCTATGCTCTGGCGTCTCCTGAAGCGCAGGACGGGGGTTATTATGGGCCTCAGGGCAAGGGAGAAAGAACCGGTCTCCCGGGTGACGCCGGTCTGCCAGAGACTGCGTCAGACCATACGCTTGCAAAACGCCTCTGGGCAATTTCTGAAGAAATGACTGGCGTCAAATACGGCCTTCTCTAAGGCCGTATTTTAACAGGCGACGTGTCTCAGGGCCGAACCATGATCATGATGACAATGATCACCATGAGAATGGTTGGTACTTCGTTTGCGATCCGGTAATATTTCTCGGAATGCGGATTACGGTCTTCTGCGAACAGACGACGCCATTTGCTGCATGCCCCATGAAAGCCCATGAGGCCGAGAACGCAGATCACTTTTGTCCACCACCAGCCGCTGTTCCAGTCCACCAGACCCGGCACAGACGACATCATCCCCCCCACGAGCACAGTAACAATCATCGCAGGCGTCATGATCTGACGGAGAAGCTTGCGTTCCATGATTTTGAAACGTTCGCTCTCCGCAGTACCAGGCGTTGTCTGGGTATGGTACACGTAGAGACGTGGCAGATAGAATGTCCCCGCCATCCAGGCCGTGAAAGCCATGATATGGAGGGACAGGAACCAGCTCAGGTGATCAACAACAAAGTCCATCAGTTCTCTTTCTGGCTTTGAAGTGTCTTGCGAAGCAGCGGTACCAGTTCAGAAAGGTGACCGATCCTGACAAAGCCTGGCGTTGGCCAAAATGCCGGAAGAGGGAGGTCTTCAGAACGAAGAAGCACACAACTCATACCAGCACGCCGGGCGGCTTCAGCACCCGTGTCACTATCCTCAATCACAACACAGTTTTCTGGCAGAACACCTTCTGCTTTTGCAGCGTACAGATAAACCTCAGGAGATGGCTTCGGTTCATCCATGTCATTTGCTGAATGGACCCGGTTTTCCGGGAAAAACATGGTCATCTGTGTCCGTTCAAACTTGGCATCCATCTCAACGACAGACGAGTTCGAACCAACACGAAACGGCAGTTGCAAACCACGTATTCCATGTAGCATTTCTGGCGCACCCTCTACAGGTTCTGCCATTTTCTGCATTAGACGTACAAGATTTTCCCTCATTTTGAGTGCCGTATTTTCAGGTAGAGCACGTCCTGTTTCGTGCTCCAGTTCCTTCACGACCTGAGAGAGTGCCTTACCTGAAAACCGGTCATGAGCCTCATCGTCTGAAATCTTAAGACCCAGGGACCGAGCGAACTCTGCTGTGGCCCGGCAGGACGCACGCTCACTGTCAACGAGTACACCGTCACAGTCGAAGATGACCAGTTTCAGCTGGCCTGCTGCATCCAGAGCCGTGGTCATATTGCGCGCACCGCTTCCACGAGAGCGCCGACATTTTCAGGCGGCGTGTGCTGCATAACGCCGTGTCCCAGGTTGAAAACATGCGAACGCCCACGAAGCGCATCCCTGATTCCCTGAGCCTCACGCACCATGGCCTCACCGCCAGAAAACAGGACCATCGGGTCCATGTTCCCTTGCAGCGTCACGTTTGGTACTAACTCCGCAATCTGCACCGGATCAGCCACTGTATCGAGCGCCAGCGTATTGATTCCGGTCTTTTCTGCGTATTCGCGTATCATGATCCCTCCGAGGCGCGGGAAACCGATAATCGGCGTATTCGGATGCTTCTCCTGAATATGACGCACGATCTGCCGGGTAGGTTCAATCACATAGCGACGAAACGCGTTGGGAGGGAGAATTCCTGCCCAGGAATCAAAGAGCATGACAGCTTCAGCGCCTGCTTCAATCTGACCGCAAAGCATCTCTGCCGTGCTGATCGTCAGGGTTTCAATCAGACGATCAAACAGCGCTGGATCAGTTTGCATCATTTTGCGGGTATTGGCGAAATCCCGCGATCCGCCGCCCTCAACCATGTAACAGGCGACCGTAAATGGGCTGCCGGCAAAGCCGAGCAATGTCGTGACATCTGGGAGTGATTTACTCAGTCGCGAGAGTGTTTCCCGAACAGGTGCCGTGGCCTCCTGTACACGCTTGGGATCAAGTTTTCCCAGATCTGCCTGAGAACGGATGGCGCCAAGAACCGGGCCCCGACCATCAATGAATTCAAGGGACTGACCCATTGCCCAGGGCAGAATGAGAATGTCCGAGAACAGGATTGCTCCGTCCATTCCATACCTGCGGATCGGCTGAAGGGTGAGTTCTTCAGCCATGTCTGGAGTCATGCAGCGTGTCAGGAAGTCAGCCTTGTCACGCATGGCACGAAATTCGGGAAGGTAACGCCCTGCCTGCCGCATGAGCCAGACCGGCGGGGGCCAAACAGCTTCACCCTTGAGAGCTCTCAGGAGCGGTTTCGAGGATGGGGAGAGGGGTGCGTTTTCCGAATTCATGCCGCTCACTAACCATGAAAGAAATAAGAAAGAAATCCTGGAGGATAGGATGATCCCTGTGGATACCGGGGTACCCGGCTCTCTAAAAATGTACCCCGTCTTACTCACACTGTGTACAACTGCAAAACCCGCAGTGGACAAGGGGGTGTAGGATTCTATCCCGATTTGCTCACAGACCCCCTGTGTACAACCCCCAAAAATTGGGGGCGTAACCAACAATCCACGGTACTCGGTACCTTCCCGCAAACTTCAAGTACTGTCCCCATGTACCCCAGTACTGACACAATCTTTTCACCGGGTCATACGCAGTACTGGTACTCGTGCTCGCCGTCGATAGTTTGGAGTCGCATCTTATGACCTTGCTCAATAATTCCATAATCCTCGCAAGTGGCTCGAGTGCCCGGCGAGTACTTCTGGAAGAGAGTGGTCTGATCATTCAGGTTCGACCGGTAGATCTGGATGAAGAGGCTTTGCGCCAGCAGTGTGAAAGTGAAGGAAAATCTCTGGGAGACACGGCTTTGGCTCTCGCGGATGCCAAGGCGAGGCTTGCGGCCGATGTCTCGTCTGACACCAGTCTGATTATCGCGGCTGACCAGATCCTCGATCTGGACGGAACAGCCTTTGCGAAGCCGCAGGATCTCAATGAGGCGAAGACGCATCTTAAATGCCTTCGAAACCGCACGCATACTCTTCAGACAGCTGTCGTTTTGTATCGGGGCACACAGAAAATCTGGGAAACACTCGCTACGCCTCAAATGACGATGCGCCCCTTTTCTGATGAATTTCTGGAGCTCTATCTAAGAGAAGAGGGGGACAGGATACTGTCCTGCGTAGGGGCTTATCGGCTGGAGGGCTTGGGTATTCAGCTCTTTTCCAAAATTTCGGGCGATCAGGATGCTATCCTTGGGCTTCCACGACTTTCGCTTCTTGAGAAGCTGCGTCAGGAGAACGTGATTCTAGCCTGAAAAAGTGTTTTTATGGCTTGTCACGATGAAAACATCCTTATATACCGCGCTCATCCGGCTCCACCCCAAAGGGGCTGTAGATGAAACACGTGGGGCCATAGCTCAGTTGGGAGAGCGCCTGAATGGCATTCAGGAGGTCGTCGGTTCGATCCCGATTGGCTCCACCAGTTTCTCCCAAAAAATCTGAAATTTCCGCTCTACGATTTTTGTGTCTTTATACACAAAGCCCGTATCGCCGGCCCAGACCTTGTCCTTTCAATATGAAGGGTCAGGTCTGTGTCCAAATTCAGGGCAGTGGGCGAACGAGGTCTGCAATCAGACCGTTCGTCGCTATGAGAGCATCCTGAGGTCCAAGTTCCAGAAGAAGGCCTCGGTCTCCACCATTGATGACGACAGGGGGGCCATCCATTGCACTCTGATCAAAAGCTGTTGGTACAATACTGCGCTGGCCGAATGGGCTGACACCGCCAATCTTGTACCCTGTCCGCTGTTCTGCCTCCGGGCGAGAGAGCATTTTGGCTTTTCTCCCCCCAAAGGCTGTTGCAACACG
This sequence comes from Gluconobacter sp. P1D12_c, assembly GCF_018812105.1. Lineage (NCBI taxonomy): Bacteria > Pseudomonadati > Pseudomonadota > Alphaproteobacteria > Acetobacterales > Acetobacteraceae > Gluconobacter > Gluconobacter sp. P1D12_c. The sequence continues at coordinate 42,696 of NZ_JACSIQ010000006.1, read as the reverse complement.
TGTGAAATCCAACTCGCGATCAGCAGGCAGGACAACACAGGCAGGGCGCCCGTCAATCTGCACCATCAGGGTCTTGAGAACATGATCCGGGGAAAGACCCAGAGCTTTGGCGGCGGCGATACCTAGTTTCCCAGCGGATGGATCATAGTCATAAATGCGACGCTGATAGGGTATGGACAGAGCATCCAAGGTCAGGGTTGCGGAAGTATCCTGTGTATTCATTCCTGTTGCTCTTATTCTTTCGGCTTGTTGTGTCAGGATGGCAGGTAGGGTCAGGGGATGCTAGACTATGAGCTTCTTTAATAAAGATGACAGGGTTTCATGGCCGCTGGTTTCCTAGCCTGTATGCTTGCTTCGGCTTTGCATTATCGTATTCCTCCCCGTGTTCTTCCTGCCATTCAGCGGGTTGAGGGTGGAGTGATGGGCAAGGTTAGCCAGAATAAGGATGGATCAGTGGATATTGGTCTCATGCAGATCAATTCGCGTTGGATCCTTCCTATTTCATCCATGCTGCACCAGAGCCCTGCCCAGATTGCAACGCGACTGGCCCTTGAGCCTTGTTTCAATGTTGCTGCCGCTGCGATGATCCTTCGCACCGCTCTGGATAATGAACACGGGAATCTCATGCGCGCCATTGGAGATTACCATTCACGGACCGTGCCATTGAATATGGCGTATCAGCGTAAGGTTCTTGCCGCAGCAACCGAACTTTACGTAAAGCCGCCGTCCCGAGGATAGCCAAAAGAAGAATGTTATCTTATAACGTTTTTCCTTTCCATCCGTCCGGGGAAACTCATGCGCTGTGTCCGAACCCTGTTTCTGGCTGGTTCGCTTCTGACTGCGCCTTTTGCGTATGCTGCTCCGCTGCCTGTGGTCTGCGTTGAGGCAGCCTGGTGTAATATTGCAGCGCAGATTGGTGGACCGGCCGTCCAGACACAGTCTTTAATTTCAACTCCGGGCATCGATCCCCATGAATTGACGCCAACGCCATCCATGGCGCGGAATATGGCTCATGCCGGCGTCATCGTTCTGAATGGCGCGACCTACGATGACTGGGCAGTCCATTTTTCTCCTTCATCAGCAACGCAGATTATTGCGGCTGAAGAAGCGGGATGGCGCGCAGGGGACAATCCGCATCTGTTCCTCGATCTGAACGCCGTGCGTAAAGTGGCCTCAGCCGTGGCGGACGCGTTTATAGCGCGAGGCCTGGATCAGACGGATATTCGTAGCCGCCTAACGAGCTTTCTGACTCAGGTTGATGCTCTGTCTGGCCAGACAGCAGTCATCAGGCAGAAACACGACGGGACTATCATCGGTGTCATGGAACCGGTGGGAGCTGATCTGATCCAGACGATGGGCCTCAGGATCATTGACCCCGGGTTCGCCCTGTCGGTCATGCATCATAGCGAACCGTCTCCGCGCGATGTGGCTCAACTGGAAACTGCAATCGACAGCAGACAGATCAGATTTCTGATCGTCAATCCTGCCGTCAGGTCTCCACAGATTGACCGTATGGTAGAGCGGGCCAGGGGCAGCGGTCTGCCGCTGGTTATGATAGGAGAGACGCTCCCTGTCAGCCAGCAATGGCAAGACTGGGTCTCGTCGATCCTTCAGTCCGTTCAGCAGGCACTTGATGGCCAGTCCCGATAACCTTGTTCTTGAGAATGTTACCCTCTGTGCAGGCCAGACACGTGTTTTAAATCAGGTTTCCCTGACCGTCCCTCTTGAAGGTATTACGCTTCTGTCAGGACGAAATGGTGCAGGAAAATCGACTGTTCTGCGGGCCTGTCTGGATCTTGTAAGGCCCGAAAAAGGACAGATCCTGATTGATGGCCTCCCACCCGGAATGGCCTGTGAACGCATTGGATACATGCCGCAGGGCTTGAGCGATGCGGCTCTCATGATCCCGGCGATCAGTCATGTGATGGGTGCCATGGATGGTGCGCGTTGGGGTGTGCCTGTTCGTTTTGGTCAAAGAAAAAGGGAGGCCGAGAGGCTTCTTACCCTGACTGGAGCACTCTCTTTCTCAAAACGGCCTCTGGGACATCTGTCAGGGGGAGAGCGACAGCGTGTCTGCCTGGCACAGGCACTTGCTGGTCAACCGGGTCTGCTCCTTCTGGACGAACCCCTTGCCGCTCTGGATCACGACGCGCAGCAGCAGATTGTTGCCCTGCTGGTATCACTCACCCAGACCCTTGGCGTTTCAATCCTTATGACATCTCATGAAACTGCTGCGCTGGAAGGAAAAGTAACGCGCGTTCTGGCTCTGGAAAATGGCGAGTTGCATGTTCGAATTTGAATTCATGCGGCATGCATTTCTGGGGTGCACGCTCGTCTCTGTTCTCGCAGGAACTGTGGGATGGTTTCTGAGCCTCCGGCGACAGGCTTTTGCCGCCCATGCACTGTCCCATATTGGCTTCAGTGGAGCCGCAGGGGCAGTCTGGCTTGGTGTTTCGCCTCTCTTCGGGATGATTGCTTTCAGCCTTCTGGCAGGCCTTGCCATAGGAAGCGAAGGTGAGGGACGCGGTAAAATTCCCCCTCAAAGAGACAGTACGATCGGCCTTGTGCTCGCCGCCAGCCTTGGCTTGGGCACCTGGTTCCTTCATGAGGCTAACGGAGCCTCCAGCATGGCGACGACACTGCTATTTGGGGATGTGCTCGGAATTGATACCCCGACGCTGTTCATTCTGGCTGGAGTGACAGCCCTCTGTCTGGCGGGCCTGGTTTTTCTTGGGCGGCCGCTCCTGTTTTCGAGCCTGACGCCAGAAGTTGCACGTGCACGTGGCATTCCTGTGCGTCTGACGTCTCTTGGATTTATGGCTGTAGCAGCTTTGGCCTGTTCAGCATGTGCCGAAGTCTCCGGGGCACTGCTGGCCTTCAGTCTCATGATTGGCCCGGCGGCTACGGCATTGAGACTAGGGTTATGCCCGGCGATGGGACTACTGGTTTCCGTATTGCTCGCGCTTGTCCTGTCCTGGGGCGGTCTGATGCTGTCCTGGATAACGGATATCCCCATTCCATTCTGGATTGGGTTGGGAGCAGGGATTTTTTATGGGTGGGCGAACCTCTGGACGAGGCTGAGGACTAATTAAGAGATCCGGCGAACCAGTGCACACATACGATGAAAGTAACCAGAATGATGTGCATGATGATCAGGGCTCTTCCAGAAATGTAGGGCACATCACGGGTGGTATCGGGTGTGGGCGTCAGCATAGAGGGTCTCCGGAGCAGTCCTGATATCCATATAGAATTCTGATTTTCGTGGCCAGAATAAGTGGAAGCTCACTTAATTTTCAAAAAAATAGAAAAATGCGGAAAAACTGAATAGATTGCGATATGTTAATGTCATTATGCCAAATGATACAAAAACATCTCGACCTGCTCGTGAACAAATAGACCTCTCACAAATTGAGGTCTCACCGAACGCGAAATTGATCCTGATGCTTGCAGCCATGGTTGCTGCAATCTGCGGTGGCCTCTACGGCTACGACACAGGCATCATCTCCGGCACATTGCCTTTGATTGGCGATGATTTTCATCTGAACTCTACAATGAAGGAAAGCGTCGCTTCGGCTATTCTGCTTGGTGCAGTATTCGGAGCCTTCGGTGCCGGCTCTCTCTCGGAGAAATTCGGACGGCGCACCACAACATGCCTCGTCAGTGGTGTCTTTGTTCTTGGCGCGACAGCGTGCGCTTTCTCGCCGGATGTATGGAGCCTCATTGCTGCACGATTTGTGCTCGGACTTGCCGTCGGCGGTTCCACACAGGTTGTGCCGATGTATATTTCGGAGCTGGCCCCCCAGGAACGGCGGGGAAGCCTTGTGACGATGTTCAACGTGGCAATCGGCCTCGGTATTCTGATTGCCAATATCATCGGTCTTACACAGCGCACGAACTGGGGCTGGCGCCCTATGGTGGGGATTGCCGCCATACCGGCTGCCCTCGTTTTTGTATCCATGTTCTTCATGCCAAAGAGCCCGCGCTGGTCTGCTGAGAATGAAGGCATGAAGAATGCCATCCTTCACCTTAGCCGTATCCGCACCACAAAAAGGGCAGTTCGCAAAGAAGTTGAGTCCATTCGTGAGAATGCAGAGGGCATCAAGCAGGAAAACCGGGGATGGCGCGGTCTTTTCCAGCCCTGGGTTCGACCGGCTCTTGTCGCAGCGCTGGGTGTGGCGTTCTTCACCCAGTGTGGTGGCTTGGAGATGATGATCTACTATGCTCCGACATTTCTGAATGATGCTGGTTTCGGAGCCTCTTCGGCACTCTGGGCATCGCTAGGTGTTGCGATCGTTTATTGCATCATGACCATTCTGGGCTGTCTCTTTGTGGACAGGATTGGCCGGCGTCGCCTGATGCTGATCATGGGGCCAGGGGCCGCACTCTCGCTGGTTGGCCTAGGCGTGATGTTTATGCTCCATCCTGCCGCAGGCAGTGCGGGGTCATATCTGATCGTAGCGTTCCTGCTGCTGTTCATGATGTTCAACTCGGGCGGTATCCAGGTCTGTGGCTGGCTGCTGGGTGCTGAGATGTTCCCACTGTCCATGCGTGGACAGGCGACCTCCCTGCATGCTGCCACCCTGTGGGGGGCTGATCTGCTTGTCACCAGCACGGCTCTTACGATGGCAGAAGGAATTGGCCTGACATGGACGATGTGGTTTTACGCCTTCGTTAATCTCGCTTCAGTTATCTTTGTCTTTTTCTTTGTTCCAGAAACGTCCGGTGCTTCTCTCGAAGATATTGAAGATGCTCTGGTAGAAAATCGTTTCCGGCCCACTCGCGACAACAAGCGTATTGTGCCGGAAGAGGATGAAGAGGACGCACGTTCCGCCGCATGATAGCTTTCCCTTTTTGAAGGGAAACATACATGTTGGATGTTATTGCAAAACGGGTTGTTGCCGCGCGAAGTGGCAGCAACCCGTTTGTCATTGGGCGTATGAAATCTGGCTGGCTTGTTATTGGTGAGACGCAGCCTCTTGCAGGATATTGCCAACTCCTCGCCGATCCTGTTGTGCCGTCCCTGAATGACCTGAAAGGTGAGGAGCGGATTCAATATCTTCTGGATGTCGCCGCTGTCGGGGACGCTCTTCTGGCTCTTACCGCCTCAAACCGCATCAATTACGAAACATGGTGCAATCTGGCACCGTCTCTTCATACGCATATTGTTCCGCGATATGGCTCAGAACCTGAAGACCTGCGCATCAAGGCAGCCAGTATTGCTTATGATTATGCGTCTGCGCGCCCGTTCAGTCTTGAGCATGACGGGGCCTTCATGGATGCCATGCGACGTGAGCTACATATTCAGCCTTGAGAAGGCTGCCGGACTGCAAGAAGAAACCACAGACGGAAAATAGCGGTCTCACAACGTGTCTGGCGCTGAAGCTCTCTTCGCCTCCAGAGGATTTTGATTCTGGCTCTTAACGTTCGGGCTCCGGCCAGTTCTGACAGAAGGGTCTGTGCGTCTTCTGTCAGGATATCCGGTTCCTGGAGCAAGTGCTGAACATTGGACTCAAAGATCGTCATGAAGACGCCGGGTCCACGTCTGAGAGCACTTAAGCCGCGGCTGAGAAGCGAGCGTTTGGCCCCGACGGTGTTGCGCGCGTGCTGGCGATAATAGCTGACACACCGCTCATCAAAAAAGACTTTGCCGCCAGAGGCCATCGTAACGAGATAAGCCCACCAGTCATGCAGGATGAAGGGCGGAGGTAGTCGCTCATATAAAAGCTCATATGTCGCTGCGTTGATAACAACTGTGTGCCCGGTTGCGATGTTTTGCGTCAGAGCGGATGCAAAGTCAGGAGTTCTGCTGAGGGACGCCGACTTACTGAACACGTTGAGCGAAGAATCTGTCAGATATTGACGGGCACAATATAAAGCGGGCACATCGAGCGGCTGTTTCTGGAGCCATTCCAGCGCCCATTCCAGCTTTTGAGGCTGCCAGACATCATCCTGATCCGCGAACGCTATGAAGGGCGTGGGAGGAATGGAATCCAGAAGATGCAGATAAGACCCCGTCACGCCCATATTGCCCATGACGGATGTAATTTCGACGCAACGCCCGTGTCCGCGATGCTCTTCAAATGAGAGCATGATCACACGGGATGCATCAGTTGATCCGTCATCACGCCAGTAAAGGACCCAGTCCGTGTGGGTCTGGGCGAGAATGCTGTCGAGCTGTGCGTTGAGATAGGTTTCGCCGTTATGCAAGGACAGTAGAATGGCGACACGGTCTGTCCTGTCGGCGGTCTGGCTTGCTCCTCCCCGTATCATCTGTGGGTTCCAGCGGCGAATGCCGGAGTGGGGAGAAGACATAATATCCTTGGTTAAGATGGGTCAGGGCAGGAGGGTCATCCTGCGTAATTGCCGAATGACCCATTTTTTCAGATCGCAGCGAAAAGCCGGTGGACTGTTCGTGCAACGCTTTCACGCCATTCAGGCAACCGAACGCCAAACACACGATAAAGTTTTGAACAGTCCAGCCGTGAATCCTGCGGACGCTTGGCCGGGGTCGGCCAGTCTTCAGTCCGGATTGCACTGACTGTCGGCATGGATTGACCATGCTTTTCTGCTTCTTCCAGTGCAGCGACAGCCAGACCGTGCCACGTCGTCTCGCCTGTGCCGCTAGCATGATAGATGCCAGCAAATTCCGGTTTCCAGCCATCTTTCTCGATGAGGGCCAGAATAGCGAGAATAGCGTCAGCCAGATCGTCAGAACTGGTGGGGTTGCCGCTTTGGTCGCCAACAACCTTGAGCGCCGGATTTTTGGCGCCAGCATTGATCATGGTCTTGACGAAATTTTTTCCGTGCGAGGAGTAAACCCAAGAGGTCCGAAGGATGATGCTCTTCGGGTTTGCCGCTAGAACAGCCTGTTCGCCGTCAGCTTTTGTGCTGCCATAGACTGTTTCAGGGCTGGTAGGATCCTCTTCCGTGTAAGGAGATCCCTTGTCACCGGAGAAAACATAGTCCGTTGAAACGTGGATGAACGGAATGCCAGCCTTTGCGCAGGCTTCTGCGAGCGCCTTAGGGCCGGAGCAGTTGGCGCGCTCAGCTCCAGCTGTTTCCGTTTCTGCCAGATCAACGGCCGTCCAGGCAGCTGCGTTCACGACAGCTTCAGGGCGGTATTTTTCGATAGCTGCGGAAATGGTTTCTGGCTTGTCAAAGTCGAATTCAGGGCGCCCAACACGGATGATCTGATCACCCCCGATGTTCGCAAGAGATGTCGCAAGCTGGCCATTGCCGCCCGTGACGAGGATAGGACCTGTGCTGGACATAATGCGACTCACTTTTCGTAAGAGAACCAGCCCTTGGCTGCGGAGAAGTGTGGAGCGACCTTATCTTTGTCAGAAAGGATAGCCTCTTCTTCGGCGATGGGCCAATCGATGTTCAGGTCCGGGCAGTTCCAGATGACGGCGCGCTCGGAAACCTTGCTGTAAAGCGAAGTGCATTTGTACTGAACTTCCGTGTTCTCTTCGAGAGTCACGAAACCATGCAGAAAGCCCGGCGGAACCCAGAGCTGAGACCAGTTTTCAGCAGACAGCTCTGCAGCTACCCACTGACCATAGGTTGGGGAGCCTGTACGGGCATCTACGGCAACATCCCAGATTGCACCGCGTGTCACACGAACCAGCTTTCCCTGCTCGTAAGGGGCAAGCTGGCAGTGAAGTCCGCGCACAACGCCTTTTTCGCAGGATAGGCTCTGATTGTCCTGAACAAAAGGAAGGTTGATGCCCGCTTCCGTCATACGATCGAAATTGTAAGTTTCTGAAAAGAAACCCCGGTTGTCACTAAAACGTGGCGGCGTGACGAGAATGACGTCGGGAATGGCGAGACGTTCAACCTTCATAACAAATTCCTTTTTTATAAATGACGTTTGAGAACCGGAGGCCAAATAGAGATTGCCTCCGAAAAAACGCTGCCTGAAAACTCAGACAGCGTTTGGGGTTTTTATTTCAGGAAGCGTGGTCCGCGAGTTCAAGCAGAAGGCGCCCAAGCTCCGTTTTGCCCATCTTCTTCGCATGGGCGCGAAGCTGGTCAGCGTTAATGAACTTGTTGCGGAACGCGACTTCAGCAGGTGAGCCAACCAGCATACCCTGACGGGACTGAATGGTCTGAACGAAAGTTCCTGCCTGCATCAGGCTGTCCGGCATGCCGGCGTCAAGCCAGGCACAGCCGCGTCCAAGGCGATCGACCTGCAATGTTCCTTCTTCAAGATACATCCGGTTAAGGTCGGTTATTTCCAGTTCTCCACGCGGGCTTGGCTTTACCTTTTTGGCAAAATCCACCACGCGGTGATCATAGAAATATAGACCTGTAACAGCCCAGTGAGATTCTGGCTCGGAAGGTTTTTCCTCAACCTTCAGTGCCCGACCGCTCTCATCAAACGACACCACACCATAACGTTCTGGATCGCGGACCTGATAGGCGAAGACCGTTGCCCCTTCCGGACGGTTTGACGCCGCACGGAGGAGAACGCCCAGATGTTCGGAGAAGATCAGGTTGTCGCCAAGGGCGAGTGCGCATGGGGCACCCTGGATCCAGTCTTCAGCGATCAGAAAAGCCTGCGCCAGGCCGTCCGGGGAGGGCTGAACGCGATACTCGAAATTCACGCCAAACTGTGATCCATCGCCTAAAAGGCGCTGAAACTGCGGCATGTCATGCGGGGTCGTGATGATCATGATATCCCGAATTCCCGCCAGCATCAGCGTGGAAAGAGGATAATAGATCATCGGTTTGTCATAGACCGGCAGGAGCTGCTTTGAGGAGGCAAGCGTCATGGGATACAGGCGTGTGCCCGAACCACCAGCCAGAATGATGCCCTTCATGGGCTTCGTCTTGATCGTGCTCATGAGCGTGTTCCCAGTCTCTGTCCCGTGTAACGCTTGGAGCGGATTCCTTCCCACCAGTCACGGTTGTCGAGATACCACTGAACCGTCTTGCGGATGCCGGTTTCGAAGTCGTTCTTGGCTTTCCAGTCCAGCGCTTTTTCAGCGTGGGACGGATCAATCTCATAACGGAAGTCATGGCCGGGACGGTCTGTCACATAACGGATCAGGCGCTCGCGCGGACCTTCCGGGTCAGGAAGAAGTTCGTCCAGAACAGCGCAGATTTTCTTCACGACTTCCAGGTTTGTCCGGGGCTGACGGGCACCAATAGCGTAAGTCTCTCCCGGCTCGCCGATTTCGACAGCGCGGACGAGGGCCTCGGCATGGTCTTCAACGAACAGCCAATCGCGGATGTTTTCGCCTTTGCCGTAAACCGGTAGTTCGCGGCCTTCGATGGCATTGATGGTCACGAGCGGAATGAGTTTTTCCGGGAAGTGCCAGACGCCATAGTTGTTGGTCGTATTGGTGACGAAAGTTGGCAGGCCGTAGGTGTGATACCAGGCACGAACCAGATGATCTGAAGAGGCTTTCGAGGCGGAGTAAGGGCTGCGAGGGTCGTAAGGGGTTGTTTCAGTAAATGGAGGATCGTTTGGCTCAAGGTGGCCAAACACTTCATCCGTTGAAATATGATGGAAGCGGAAAGCTGCTTTCTCATCATTCCCGAGGCTACTCCAGTATTTCCGGGCAGCTTCAAGAAGAGAATAAGTACCAACAATATTCGTCTGGATGAAAACGCCAGGACCATCAATCGAGCGGTCTACATGGCTTTCAGCAGCCAGATGCATAACGGCATCCGGGCGAAATTCCTCAAAAAGGCGTTGCATTTCAACGCCATTTACGATGTTCGCCCGTGCGTGGGAATAACGCGGATCAGAAGCGACTTCGGCGACGGTATCTTCAGAAGCTGCATACGTCATGCAGTCCACATTCAGCACGCTGTGTTCGGTGTTTCTGATAATATGACGCACCACGGCTGAACCTATGAAGCCGCAACCGCCTGTCAACAATATCCGCATTTCAACCTCTTAACATCACGGTAGGAGCTTCAGCCCCGTCACGAAGAAGTATCTTACAGTGTTGTACAAGAGGCGCAAACTTTGATCATGGTAATATTAATGAAACCAAGTCCCGTAACCATTAAGGCCTCGCCCCGAGTTCCTTAATGAGCTACCCAGACATTCCTGTTAGGCAGGAGATTAGAGGCATGCTGGCTGATATATTGACCCGATCGCTTGTAGATGTTTTGGCACGTCCGGATCTGAGGGTTGTTGCTGCAGGGCTTATGCCCGAGCTTGATATTTCGCTGGAGCAGTCTTTTCAACTCGGTGAGAATCTTCTGTCTGAACCGCATTCGGTTACAGGCCGCGCATGTCTGAAGCTGGGTGAGCCCTGTCTGCGAATGCCGGGTCTGGCTCCGACATTCCTTCGTCAGGCTGTTGAGCTTTTCCGGCTTCTTCACAACGGAGCTGACGCCCGGCTTGCGAGTTTTGCAGCCGCTCGTGTTGCCGCTCTCTTTCATGCGCTTGATACGAACGCGGTAAATCCACTTCCGCAGGAACTCGCCCTCTGCGCGGGAGACGTTCCGGACAGCACAACGCTTCTGTCCCTTTGGGGAACTCTGAAGAAACACCTTTCGAATACGCCTGAGTTTACCGAAGATGACGCAAAGCGCCTCAGACCCGTTCTGGTGCGTCTGTGGCACGTTATGGCGCCGGCAGAGACATTGATGAGTAGTGGCGGGGATTCCCGTCTGGCCGTTGATCCCGAAACTGGCCTGAACAAGTATTCCTGCTCTCATCGCCCACGTCCCTGGGCTGTGACGTTCGGTTCTTCCACAGCCTCCTCTTTGTCAGAGCGGGGGTTCGGGGGGGCAGAATTCGCGCGTTGCATGATGATGAATGCCCTTCTGTCCAAGCAGGACCCGGACCTTGTGCAAGAGGGGATCGTCAGAAGTGCGCGCGCAGGTATCGGGCGTCACTACAGTTTACCTGAAGATGCTGTTCTTTTGTCGGCGTCTGGCACGGATTGCGAACTTGCTGTTCTTGCCATTGTAGCCGCTGGAACAGATCGACCAGTCAGTTCCATTCTTCTCGCACCCGACGAGACAGGAAGCGGTGTGCCACTTGCTGCGCGTGGCCGTCATTTCGCGGGTGACAGCGCATGCTCCACGACAGTCGGAAAGGGAGAGCTGATTGAGGGATTCCCTGAAGACACACAACTGTTCGGGGTTAACATCCGGAATGAGGATGGAACTTCGCGTCCGCTTGAAGACATCAATGCCGAATGTAGGGAACTGGCCAGACGAGAAGTGAAGGCTGGCCGACATGTTTTGCTGCATCGTCTGGATCAGTCAAAAACGGGTCTTGCTGCACCTGATATGGAAACGGTTACAGAGTTGCAGGCTGAGTTAGGTGAGCATCTGAGTGTTGTAGTAGATGCTTGTCAGGCTCGCCTCAGCCCGTCGCGTGTTTCCGAATGGGTCAGGGATGGTCTGCTGGTTATGATCACAGGGTCCAAGTTCTTTACGGGACCGCCGTTCTGTGGGGCTCTCCTGCTGCCGAATGTGATCCTGGAGAAGATGCCAGAATTTTCGCTTCCAAAGGGTCTGAAGTCTTATGGAAATCGGGACGAGTGGCCTGAGCAGGCTGACAGGCATGCGTTGAATAATGGTCACAATATTGGTCTGGCCCTACGCTGGCATGCGGCTCTCGCTGAGATGGATGCGCTCTTTTCGCTTCCTGATTCCCTGATCCGTCAGAGACTAAGTGATTTCATGACCGAGGCTGTTAAGCTGGTAGAGGCCAGTCCTACTTGCACGTTATTGCCTGTCGGAAAGCCCATTGATGACGGTCGCTGGGACGCTGTGCCGACCATTCTGTCATTTCTGGTGGAAGACCCCAAAAATCCTGGTGCGCCTCTCGGACTGGAAGATGCCCGTAAGTTGCACCGGTGGCTCAACGCAGATCTTTCACCATGGGTAGGGGAGGGGGAGCCAGCACTTCTCTGCGTTCTTGGCCAGCCTGTTCCGGTTCCACATCCTTTGGTAGCTGGCCATGCCGGGGCTTTAAGACTGTGTGGCGGCGCGCGTCTGGTCTCAGGAGAGCCATCGCACGAAGGTCTGGATGAAAAGCAGCGCTTGCAGCGGGAATGCGCAGACGCGAAGCGGGTGCTTGCCAAACTTGAGCTCATTTTGGAAAACTGGGACGTTCTTCTGGACGCCAACCCTGTTCCCCGTTACGCGCCTCTCTCATGACACAGACAGACCAAGCCGTCCCTCATGGACACTTTCTTGATACGCCTGAACTGCCACGCGGTATTACCCGCTTCTGGCTGGTCAGACATGCCGTTGTAGAGGCGAGCGCGCGCAAGACCATGTATGGCGCAATGGACGTTCCGCTTTGCAGGGATGCGATGGCGAGCCAGCAGGGTGGATACGCTGCTTTGGCCCGACGTCTGCCGTCCGATGCTGTCTGGTATACCTCACCCCTGCAAAGGGCACGCGACACTGCCGCACAGATACGCTGCGCAGGAGCGTTTACACACGCTGACGTCACGGTTGATCCAAGATTTATTGAGCAATCTATTGGAGAGTGGCACGGAACGCCGCACGATCAGTTTCTCTCTCTGCTGAGGCTGCCGCCCAATCCATTCTGGTCTTTGTCAGCCAGTGAGCTTCCGCCGGGTGGAGAAAGCATGCTGGATGTTTGTGCGCGCGTCTCCCATGGGCTGGAAGATCTTGCTAACGCAAATGCTGGTCAGGATATGGTTGTTGTGAGCCACGGTGGCGCGATCCGGGCCGCACTTTCACATGCTCTGGCCATTCACCCTGACATTGCTCTGCGCTTCACTATTCAAAATCTGTCGATTTCGATTATCGAGCGTATCAATGGGCTGTGGCGTGTTGTGGCTGTTAACGAACTGCCAGATTTTCGGGCATAAACCGGAGATGCCTCTGAAGAGGTCTTGGTCAGGTATTCTTTTTCTTTAAGCGAGCACTTGTCACATCAACAATCCATTGCATCAGGCAACCGCCGAGTGCAGCCAGAATATAGGATGCGTGATGGTACTCTTGCAGAAGCTTGTATGCCAGAACTGCAAACAGCGCCGGGCAAAAATTCTTTAGAGCTTTTTCCATGAGATCTTTTTGTCGTCAAAAATGGCGATAGCAAGATTTCATTAGCACTAAAGAACGCTCTTCTAGGGGCTATCGTTTTTAATTTTTGTGAAAACGCTCGAGCGAATGCTTTTTAAAAGCGAAAGCAACCAAATTTAGAAATTCAGATGGAATACGTTAAAATTCATATTTTCAAGGGTAAGACCGGAAACGGAGCTTGGTGGGCACACAAGGGCTCGAACCTTGGACCCGCTGATTAAGAGTCAGCTGCTCTACCAACTGAGCTATGTGCCCGTCGCTCCGTTTCCGGTGAGGCGCCTTATAAAGGGGAAGCGGGAATGCTTGCAAGGGGTTTTTTCAGATTATAATGAATAAAATCAAAAAAAATGATGGCCCCCCTTTGATAACCGCCTCTTATTCCCGGTTGAGAAGACGCATGAGGCTCTCAAACTGTTCAAGAGATCGGTAATCGATCTTTAGCGAGCCGCCCTTTTTTCCATCGTAAGCGATGTGGACTTTAAGTCCCAGCCGAAGAGCCAGATCTTCTTCAATCTGGACAATCTCTGCGTCCCGGCGCTTTTTCTGAACAGCTTTCTTCTCTGATTTCTCAGCGACAAGAGCTTCTGTCTGGCGGACATTCAGTCCTTTTTCCAAAACAGTTTTGGCCGCAGCTATAGGGTCTGGATGGCTCAGAAGGGCCCGGGCATGTCCGGCTGAGAGTTCACCGCGGCGAACATGGGCCCGGATCTCAGGGGGCAGGTTCAGCAAGCGCATGGTATTGGTGATGTGAGGTCGGGATTTTCCGACAGCGCCGGCCAGTTCTTCCTGCGTTAGGGTATAATCCGTGATGAGCCGCTGAAGGCCTTCAGCTTCTTCGATCGGGTTCAGATCGGCGCGCTGAAGGTTTTCTACAAGCGCGGCTGCCATGGCATCCGTGTCATCCAGCTGGCGCACATGCACGGGGACACTATGCAGTCCGGCAAGCTGAGAGGCGCGCCACCGCCGCTCGCCAGCGATGATCTGGTATCGCTCAGGGTTGGCCGGGTTTGGTCGGACGAGGAGGGGCTGCAGAACGCCGCGGGACCGAATGGAATTGGCCAGTTCTTCCAGTCGCTCAGGGTTCATGTCCTGACGGGGCTGAAAGGGGCTGGGCTCCAGCACGTCAACAGGCAGGGACGTATGCTGCTGAACAGGCGCATTGGCGCGCGTAGCACGAGCCAGCTGGGGAGCCTGATCGCCCAGAAGGGCGGCAAGACCACGACCAAGGCGCGGGGAAGTGTCCTTTTTGGCCATCGCAGCTTACGCCTTTGTCCTGTTCTCGGTTCGCTTCAGAAGTTCGTCCGCCAGTGCCACATAGGCGACTGCGCCTGTGGAGCGTGCATCATAATTCAGCACGGGGCTGCCATGGCTTTGGGCTTCGGAAATACGAATATTTCTTGGGATCAGCGTTTCAAGAACCTGCTCACCAAAGAAACCCCGTGCATCCTGTGCGACGAGTTCTGAAAGGTTGTTCCGCCGATCGTACATGGTCAGTACAATGCCTTCGAGATGCAGATCCGCATTGAAAGCGCGGCGCACACGGTCAATGGTGCGCACAAGCTGACTGATTCCTTCGAGGGCAAAGAACTCACACTGTAGCGGCACGAGAACGCTGTCTGCAGCGACAAGGGCATTGAGCGTGAGAAGGCCAAGGCTGGGCGGGCAATCGATCAGGATAGTATCGTAGTCGCCTTCAAGGGAGCGCAGAGCATCCCGCAGACGATATTCACGACGCTCATCTGCGATCATCTCAAGTTCAGCACCAGCCAGCTCATTATTGGCGGTGATAATCGAAAGATTTTCGAACTCTGTCGGCTGGGCGAGGGCGTGTGGCTCTGCTTCCTGCATCAGGGCAGCATAGGTGCCAATATTTCGCTGATCATACTCAATGCCCAACCCGGTCGAGGCATTGCCTTGAGGGTCCAGATCAACGAGCAGGACGCGCTGTTTCCGTGCCAGCGCAGCAGCTAGATTGATTGTGGTCGTGGTTTTGCCAACACCGCCCTTCTGGTTGGTGACGGCAATGATGCGGGTGGTGGGGGATACGGAATTAGACGACACGCTTGAAATCACTGACCTTGATAATGGCTCCGCCGGGGTCGGTGCGGCTGGGAAGAATGGTAGATGTCATGTGCCAGTCACGGCTTGCCTCGGTCAACTCATCCTGCGCCTTTATGCCTTTGAGAAACAGACAAAATCCGTTTTCTTTCAGCAAAGGACGCGCCCATCCGAGAAGTTTGACCAGCGGGGCCAGCGCACGGGCGGTAATGATGTCGGCTTCTGGCGGGGTTGCCGCTTCAATGCGCTTTGGAATGACCGTGACTTTGGCTCCGCAGATGCGACCAGCCTCTCGGAGGAAGGCACATTTCCGCTGATCGGACTCAATCAACGTCACAGGATTATCTGTTGCGATTGCCAGAATAAGGCCAGGAAAGCCTCCGCCTGAGCCCAGATCAGTAATTGTTGCACCGGCAGGAATCATGTCGGCGAGTTGCAGGCTGTCCTGGATATGGCGTGGCCACAATTGGCCCAGATCTTTTGGGCTGACCAGATTGATCTTCGCATTCCATTGCACGAGCAGGTCTGCGAAGCGTTCCAGTCTCTCCTGCGTTTCACGTGAAACGGTGGTCATGACAGGGTCCTTACATGGGCCAGCAGGGCAACCAGCGCAGCGGGGGTTACACCTCGCACACGTTGCGCAGCTGCAAAGCTGGTTGGTCGTGCCTGAGTAAAACGCTCACGCATCTCACTGCTCAGGCCGCCGATAGCGTTGTAATCCAGATTGTCCGGAAGAGCGATGGCGCTTTCGGATGCGAGCTGCTTGATCTCGCGATCCTGCCGCTGGAGATAGCCGCCGTAGCGAGCTTCCGTTTCCACATGGCGGCGGATACGGAGAGGCAGGGCACCAAACCATGGCGCCAGATCCAACACCTTCGAATGATCGCCGTTGCTGGCAAGAACATCCAGAACGCTCCGACGTCGCCCATCCAGAGAGACCTCAAACCCGACGTCCTTAAGAGCCTGGGGCAGGAAGGTCGTCGATGCTGCCAGTGCCATGGCTGTGTCAATCTGGGTTTTCATGTTGGTAAAGGCTTCAGCGCGTTCAGAGAGAATACAGCCAGCTTCCATGCCTTTGGGCGTAAGTCGTAGGTCTGCATTGTCAGCCCGAAGGCTGAGGCGATACTCGGCCCGTGACGTGAACATGCGGTAGGGCTCGCTGATGCCATGCAATGTCAGGTCGTCGATCATGACACCCAGATAAGCATCGCTCCGATCCAGAATGAGCGGATCGTTTCCGGCAGTCGCGCGAGCGGCATTCAGGCCAGCAAGAAGGCCCTGAGCGCCGGCTTCTTCATAGCCTGTCGTGCCGTTAATCTGCCCTGCCAAGTAAAGGCCTGGCAGCCTGCGCAACTGAAGTGAGGGCATCAGTTCCCGCGGATCGACGTAGTCATACTCTACAGCGTATCCGGCTGTGACGATCCGCGCTTTTTCCAGTCCTGGCATCGAAGCGACCATGAGGGCCTGAACATCAGCGGGAAGGCTGGTGCTGATCCCGTTCGGGTAAACAAGGTCACCCCCCGGATTTCCAGGGAGCGCCTCGGGCTCAAGAAAAACCTGATGGGAAGGCCGCTCTGCGAAACGGACAACCTTGTCCTCAATTGACGGGCAATATCGTGGCCCACGGCCTGCAATCGCGCCACCATACATGGCTGAACGGTGCAGGTTTTCGTTGATGATCCGGTGCGTTTCCGGTGTGGTCTGGCTGATCCGGCACGAGACCTGGGCATTGGTGATGCTGCTCGTCAGAGGGCTGAACGGCTCTGGAATTTCATCACCCCGATCTTCAGGCAGGTTCTCCCAGTCAATGCTGTCTCGGACAATGCGTGGTGGTGTGCCAGTCTTGAGGCGGCCCATACGAAGCTTCAGAGCTTCCAGCCGTTCTCCCAGCTTGGTAGCGGGCGCTTCACCGATGCGCCCCGCAAGCTGCTGTTCGTGGCCCACATGAATGACCCCGCGCAGGAACGTGCCCGTCGTGAGCACCACGGCACCACAGCGGAAGGACCGACCATCTTCGCAGATCACACCACAAATATGCCCGTTCTCTTCAATCAGATCACCAACCGCACCCGCCATGATGGTCAGGTTGGGTGTTTCAGCCAGCAGGGTTTGAATGGCCGTTCTGTAAAGGGAGCGATCGGCCTGCGCGCGAGGACCATGCACAGCCGGTCCCTTGGAGCGATTAAGCAGCTTGAAATGGATGCCAGCGCGATCAGCGGCTTTGCCCATCAGGCCATCCAGCGCATCAATCTCACGCACGAGATGTCCTTTACCGATGCCGCCGATGGCAGGGTTGCAAGACATAGCCCCGATGGTTTCGAGCTTGTGCGTCAGCAGGAGCGTCTTGGCCCCAAAGCGTGCTGACGCTGCGGCTGCTTCACAACCAGCATGGCCGCCGCCGATCACGATGACATCGAAATCGCTCAAAACTTACTTCCCGATACAGAACTGCCCGAAAATTGCATCGAGCAGGGATTCAACATCAACACGTCCTGTCAGACGTCCCAGAGCCTGCATGGACAGGCGTAACTCTTCTCCGCGCAACTCGGGCCACGTGGCACCTCGGGCGAGATCCAGATGTGTAACAGCTTCCTGAATGCCTGCACGGTGGCGAGCACGGGTCAAAGGCGGCGCTCCGGCATTGGCCGTCATCGCAGAGACCCGTTGGGTCAGGAAGGCTCGCAGTTCTGACAGACCTTCACCCGTCTGGGTGCTGATGCCTAGCATGTTCGGGGGCGCTGGCGCGATGTCGATTTTTGTTCGGACTGCAATTTCATCGGAAGACAAAGCATCGGCTGTTTCGTCTGGCCCAATGAGGTGCAGAATAACGTCCGCCTGTTTCACGTGAAACAGTGCCCGGCGTATGCCTTCCGCCTCAATCTCATCTTCAGTTTCCCGCAGCCCTGCAGTGTCGATTAGACGAAGACGAACGCCATCCAGAACCCAGTCTACTGCAATGGCATCCCGTGTTGTTCCTGCGCGGTGAGTGACAATAGCTGCGTCATATCCGGATAACGCATTGAGAAGGCTTGATTTTCCAACATTTGGCGAGCCTGCGATCACGACCGTCAGACCCTGACGCATCAGTTCTCCACGGTTGTCCTGAAGATGAGCGGATATCTCGCTATGTAGAGCGGCCATCTCGGCCAGAAGAGTGTGTTCCACCTCGGGGGGAAGGTCTTCATCAGGAAAGTCGATCAGAGCTTCCTGATGGGCCAGAACAAGCCTTAATCGTTGAGCCCATCCGTCATAAAGGCGGCTTAGCGCACCATCGGCCTGTTGTAGGGCCTGTTTGCGCTGGCTTTCAGTCTCGGAATCGACGAGGTCTGCGATGGCTTCTGCTTGCAGGAGATCCAGTCGGCCCTTCTGCACGGCGCGCTTTGTAAATTCTCCCGGCTCTGCAGGACGGGCGCCCAGATCCGTCAGGGCGTCAGCAACACACGCAATAACGGCCGGACCTGCATGCAGGTGTAGCTCGAACCCATCTTCTCCGGTGTACGATTTTGGCCCTGGCAGCCAGAGCACCACAGCGTGATCCATCACCTCGCCCTGATGGCGAAGACTCCGGAGGCTGGCACGCCGAGGTTCGGGCAAGGACCCCCCGCACAGGCTTTGGAGAACAGAGGCGCTTCCCGGTCCGCTGGCGCGCATGATGGCGATCGCTGCGCGGCCTGCGCCTGTGGCCAGAGCAAAAATGACCTGAGGGTCCGAGGAAGAAAAGGGGTTCATGCCCCTTTATGTAATGCAGGACGTCGTCATGTGAAATCGGCCCGCACAAAAGAAAACGGGCGGCCCGTTTCCGGACCGCCCGTTCCTGTCAGACCGATAGGGTCAGAAGAGGCTTATTGAGCCTCGTCCACGCCCGTATGCGTCTGAGGGGAGAAGGTCCAGCCTTCGCCGTAAGGCTGTGGCATGTAAGCCATCCAGCCTCTGGACGACACGTTCCAGCCTGCTGTGGAAACCGGAGCACCTGTTGTACGGAGCTTGCGGATATCTGCGGCAGACAGTGTGCCTGGAGCTTGGTTGCCCCAGCTCTTGCGCATGAAATTAACGGCATCAGCGATCTGCTGGTCAGACAGATGATCGCGGAAGCCCGGCATGGCAACAGCAGAGGGTGCTGTGTTCGTCGGAGGCAGAATGCCGCCGAAGGTCACGATGTTGGCCATTGACGTTGCATTGTCGGTGATGACAACCGGATTGCCAGCCAGAGGCGGGAACATACGGTTGACGCCTGTACCGTCATTCATGTGGCAGATGGCGCAGTTATGCAGATAAACCTCTGCGCCCGCATCACCCTTGCCACCAGCTTCCAGCAGGGCTGTTGCCTTGCCATCGTCCTGACCAAGGTTCTTACCTTCAGGCACGGCAGGCATGCTTTTCAGGTACTTGGCTGTGGCGTGCAGATCGTCATCAGTCCAATGCTGCGTGCTGTAAGCCACCACGTCAGCCATGCCACCGAAGACGGCGGAATGGTCGATACGGCCGCTCTTCAGGAATTCAGCAATATCGTCTTCAGACCAGCGCCCCAGACCTGTGTCGCTGTTGCTGCGCAGGCTTGGAGCAATCCAGTTGTCGATCGGTGCACCACCGGACAGGTAAGCATTGCCGTCCTTGGCCGTGTAACCCTTGACCTGCATGGCCATGCCACGAGGCGTATGACACTCGCCACAATGGCCCGGGCCGTTCACCAGATACTCGCCGCGAGCCACTTCCGGATCGGAGATGCTCTTGTCCAGACCTGGTGTAACGGTAGGCACGAACATGGCGCGCCAGATGGCCAGAGGCCAGCGCATGTTCATCGGCCAGGAGATGTCCGGCTGCTTGTTCTGAAGGGCGACCGGCTTCACGCCATGCATGAAGAAGGCATACATGGCCTTGATGTCGTCGTCAGACAGGCGGGCAAACTCAGGATACGGCATGGCCGGATAAACCGTCGCGCCGTCCTTGCGGATACCTTTGCGGATCGCCTTGGTGAAGTCTTCCAGTGTGTAGCTGCCAATACCGTATGTCGGGTCAGGCGTGATGTTGGTGGAGTAGATCGTGCCGATCGGGCTCTTGATCTCCAGACCACCAGCAAAAGGCTGACCGTGCAGGCTTGTATGGCAGGCAACGCAGTCAGACAGGCGGGCCACGTAGGCACCGCGCTGAATCAGGGCGTCATCAGCGTCCTGGGCTTGGGCAGCGCCAAAAGACACTGCCATAAGGCCGACTGCGGCCGCGAATTTCCATCCCTGTTTCATCTCAGATACCAGTCTGTCCCGAGTTAATGCCTTGAGCATGTCACGTCATTCCTTTCAGCGTGACGGTTTCCCGTCACGGATGGTCCGGCGTTGCAGGCGCAACCGGACCCTGAGGGACGTTGAGGAATTCGGCGTTCGGGACGCCTGCCTCATTCTCTCGGGCCTTGACTTCGTCTGCGTAGGACTCGTTGGCGCGCTTTACGATGAAGTTGCGGATGTCTTCGATTTCAGCCGGAGACATGGACGTGTCGAAACGATCCATACCGTAGGCCGTCAGAGCACCCTTGCCGACGAGCTTGTAGAACTTCTCAGGCCCGCGGATGGCACCGGACCAACGCAGGTCAGGCAGAACGCCGCCAGAGATGCTGTTGTCGCCATGGCAGGCTGCGCAATAGGTCTGGAACTGGAAGTAGCCGTCCTTGGTCTTGGCTTCATCCCACTTCTCAGGCGGCTTCACCGGAACAAATCCAAGCTCGTTCTTGGCAGGCAACTTGTCGTTGCCATCAAGAGCGAAGGCGATGATCCGTGAGTGGTTGACGGTCCAGCCGGATGTCCGAGCTACGCCACCAAGGAAGAACGGATAGATACCGCCCCAACCCACTTCAACCGCAACATACTGCTTGCCGTGAGCCGTATAGGTCACCGGAGGAGCAATGATGGCGCTCTGGGCTGGGAACTTGAACAGATCCTTGCCTGTCGTAGCGTCGTAAGCATGGAATTCACCGGTCGCGAGACCCTGGAACAGGACGCCGCCGGCCGTGGCAAGAAGGCCACCATTCCACGGACCCTTGTGGTCAACCGTGAACGCTGCCTGCTGCTTCTGCGGATCCCAGGCCACGATCCAGCCCTTCAGATCCTTCAGGAACTGGGCTTTGTCAGCCTTGTGCTGCGGATCGTTGTCATCCAGCAGGCCGATCTTGTTCATGTCCAGACCAAGGTTCCAGCTATCGTGGTGAGCCTTGAAGCCACCCTTCTGCGGGTCATAGACGAATGGAACCTGCTGAGCCGGGATATAAACCAGCTTCGTCTGCGGGCTGTAAGCCATGGCAGCAAAGTTATGGCCACCCAGATCGCCCGGAATGCCATACCAGGGCTTGCCGTTCAGCGTCCACAGAGCGTCGGGGTTATAGTTCGGACGGCCCGTTACAGGGTCCAGACCATTGGCCCAGTTCTCGTAGGTGTAAGGCTTGCCGGAAATGAACTTACCGGTCTTGGCATCGAGGATATAGAAAAAGCCGTTCTTTGGCGCATGAACGAGCACATGGCGCATTTCGCCATTGATCGGCATGTCGAGCGCCATGATCTGCTGAACCGAGGTGTAATCCCACTGGTCCATCGGCGTTTCCTGGAAATGCCAGACGTATTTGCCGGTATCAGGATTGATGGCCACGATGCTGCCGAGGAAGAGGTTGTTCCCTTTTCCTTCAGAACGGAACTTGTAGTTCCATGGTGAGCCGTTACCGACGCCCAGGTAAACGAGATCTGTGACCGGGTCATAGATCAGCGAATCCCAGACGGTACCGCCGCCGCCCTGCTGCTTCCATGCGCCGCCCTTGCCCCATGTCGGGTAAGCCTTGGACATCAGCACATCGTCAGAAGCTGCGCCGTCCGGCTTATTGTCGGGGTTTGGAACAGTGAAGAAGCGCCAGTCCACCTTACCCGTTTCAGCGTCATACGCTGTCACAAAGCCACGGGCGCCAAATTCTGCACCACCGTTACCGACGATGACCTTGCCTTTGGCAATACGCGGGGCGCCATCAAGCGTGTAAGAGCGCTGATGACCGAGCTGTGCTTCCTTGGGAACCGTATAAACGCTCCAGACCAGCTTGCCGGTTTTGGCGTCCAGAGCGATCAGACGACCGTCGAACGTGCCGAAATAGACCTTGCCGTTCCAGTAAGCCGCACCACGGTTGACCGTATCGCAGCAGCCACGGTCAGCAATGTTGCCAGGAACTTTTGGGTCATAGGACCAGAGCAGCTTGCCTGTTGCTGCATCCAGAGCTTTCATCTTGCTCCAGTTGGTCGTGGCATACATGACGCCATCGATGATCAGCGGCGTACCTTCCTGCCCGCGGTTGGTATCCAGGTCATAGTGCCATGCCAGCTTCAGATTGCCAGCATTGTCCTTGGTGATCTGGTCCAGGGGGCTATAGCGCTGCTCGGAGTAGGTCCGACCATAGCTCATCCAGTCTCCTGGATGCTGGTCGGCGTTGGTGATGGCGGTACCGGTGTCCTCAGCGAGGGCAAGAGGGGAAGCTGCGCAGAATGCCAGTGCGGCCGCGCAGCCCAGAAGGCGCTTCTTCGTAACGTTGATCGGCGTCAGTAGACCAGAAACCATGATCCGACTGTCCTTTTTGCAAAGACTGTTCTTATTGCTGATATTCCGGACCGCTCAAGTCCTGATGGATGCCTTACAGGTAAGGAACCATCAGTTTTTGAAGTTGCCTGGAAAACCAGCATCACGAGAACTTACTACTCCTTATCTTATTGTTTATAGAAAACTGAGCTTCTGACGTTTCCGTGAGCGTTATGCTGACAAAAATCGAAAAACAACTAGATGAGAATTGTTCTCAAAAACTAATGACCTGTATCTGAGCGATCCTGTCGCAGTTTTGACACACGAATGGCTATTTCCCAACAGATTGCAGAGTATTTCAGGAAAGAATACGAAAATAGTTCCATATGTTATTTGAGAATATCGGCTTCCCGGAATATGCAGAGCATGCATACGTTTTTTTGATCGGGACTCTTTTAGGGAAGCATGATTGACGCTTTCCAAGGCATCAGGCAGCCTAGCTGTATGCCACAGCTATCCTGTTATTCTCCTCTTGGAGCCCTCACCATCAGTGAAGACGAAGGGCGTATTGTCGCTCTCGACTGGGGATGGGGACGTGATCAGGAGGAAACTCCGCTCCTCGTAAAAGTTCGGGATCTGCTCGAACAGTATTTCGATGGCGAAAAGGTAGATTTTTCCAGTCTGCCATTCTCTCCATATGGCACGCCGTATCGCCAGAAGGTCTGGCAGGCAATCCTTGAAATCCCCTACGGAGAGACCCGGACATACGCCCAGATTGCGGCACAGGCTGGTGGATCAGCCCGGTCCATAGGCGGAGCAATGGGCGCGAATCCGATCCCTGTTCTGATCCCGTGTCATCGGGTTGTGGGAACAAACGGGCTTGGAGGCTATTCGGGCCTGAATGGTGTTGTAGACAAGAGAATTCTCCTCAATCTCGAAAAGGGTGAGTGAGAGAGTCCAATAAAAAAGGGGAGCCATGGCTCCCCTTTTTTTGTGATGCAAACAACAGGATCAGTTGTTCATAGCATCGAAGAAGTCCTGATTGGACTTGCTGTACTTGAGCTTGTCCAGCAGGAAGTCCATGGCATCCATCGTGCCCATCGGGGCAAGGATGCGACGCAGGACCCACATCTTGGAAAGCTCACCGCGCTCAACAAGAAGCTCTTCCTTACGTGTGCCAGACTTGGTGATGTCGATGGCCGGGAAGGTACGCTTGTCTGCAAGCTTGCGATCCAGGATGAGTTCGGCGTTACCGGTGCCCTTGAACTCTTCGAAGATCACTTCATCCATGCGCGAGCCCGTATCGATCAGGGCCGTTGCGATGATGGTGAGTGATCCACCTTCTTCAATGTTACGGGCCGCACCGAAGAAGCGCTTGGGGCGCTGCAGGGCGTTTGCATCCACACCACCTGTCAGCACCTTGCCCGATGAAGGAACGACGGTGTTGTAGGCGCGGGCAAGACGCGTAATGGAATCCAGCAGGATGACCACGTCGCGCTTGTGCTCGACAAGGCGCTTGGCCTTTTCGAGCACCATTTCCGTCACCTGAACGTGGCGTGTTGCCGGTTCATCGAAGGTGGAGGACACGACTTCACCACGCACCGAGCGCGCCATGTCCGTCACTTCTTCTGGACGCTCATCAATCAGAAGAACGATCAGGAAGACTTCGGGATGGTTGGCTGAAATGGAGGCAGCGATGCTCTGAAGCATCACGGTCTTACCCGTACGGGGCGGAGCAACGATCAGGGCGCGCTGGCCCATGCCGATTGGCGTCACCAGATCGATTACACGTGGGGTGTAGTCGCGCTGGTCCTTTTTGCCCTTGCTACGCGGAGAAGACTCGCTAGCGGCTGGCTCGGACTGCTCAACTTCCATCTTCAGGCGGCGCTCAGGGTAGAGCGGCGTCAGATTGTCAAAGTTGATACGAGTCCGGACAACGTCCGGGTCCTCGAAGTTGATGGTGTTGACCTTCAGCAGAGCGAAGTAACGCTCTCCGTCGCGAGGCGCACGGATCTGGCCTTCGACGGTATCGCCAGGGCGGAGGCCGAAGCGACGAACCTGAGTTGGGGAAATATAGATGTCGTCAGGGCCAGGAAGGTAATTTGCTTCCGGGCTGCGCAGGAATCCAAAACCGTCTGGCAGGATTTCCAGCGTCCCTTCGCCGTAGATCGCCTGATCGCGCTCGGCAAGGGTCTTGAGGATGGCAAACATGATGTCCTGCTTGCGCATGGACGAGACGTTCTCGATCTCCAGTTCCTCTGCATAAGCCAGCAGATCGGCCGGAGATTTTTTCTTGAGTTCGGCGAGATGCATGAAAGACGCGCCTTATGTGCCCTTTGGGCAGACCTTAATGGGGGAGGATGTGCCTGCCTGATGCAAGAACTGGATCGGAAGCAGTGGTTCGGGATGTCTGGCACCCATGAAGGGCCGGGCATCGCAAACGGGCATCATCCGGTTAGGAAAGGAGACCGGGCAGCTGATAGCCACCAAGAAGTCACGCTCGAATTACCGGAGCGCACAAAGGGGTGTCAAGCCTCGTGCGCTCCGGGGTGGCACTTTGATATAAATCAGTTTTTCAACATGGCATCTGCGGTGCGCAAGGACAGGGCCATAATGGTCAGGGCCGGATTGGCTGCCGTTGCACTGGGGAAGGTTGAATGATCACTGATCCAAAGGTTCTCGATATCAAAACTCTGGCCGTATGGGGTGACGACAGCAGAGCCGGACTCCGTCCCCATCCGTGCCGTTCCCATCATATGGGCTGCCCGATCAAGAAGACGTAGATCCTTGGCTCCGATGGCTTGCCACATGCGCGTTAACAGACGCGATGCATGAGCGTGCATTGCCAGTTCGTTCGGGCCGTAGCTGTGGGTAATGAGTGGCTTTGGCAGACCCAGGGCATCCTTTTCGTCTGACAGAACAACCCGGTTTTCAGGGCTGGGCATGCAGTCGCCGTGAATCCCCATGCCGATACTGCGGTTGTACCCGGCCAATGTTCTTACGAGATCTGCTCCACGACGCTTTGACCCGCGTGCAATGTTGGAGGCCCAGGTGATCGGCATCATTCCGAGGGACTGAATCAGATAGCCCCCCGCAAAATCGGCATCTTTGGGGCGCATCATGTCTTCTGTGATTGTGAGGGACGGATAACCCCGGTTTGGGCGTACCTCCTCATCAATTTCTCCCCAGATCTGCGTCGAGATATGGGTCATGTAGTTTTCACCGACCTGTCCGGAGCTGTTTGCCAGTTCATTGTGAAGCAGCAGTCTTGCCGTTTCGACAGCACCAGCAGACAGAACAAGGCGCTCACAGCGTTGACGGACGTTTTCACCGTTTCGGGTGTAGACGACGCCGGTGACGCGCCCGGCCTGGTTCGTCTCGATTGTATGGACGTGGCACCCAGAGCGAATTTCAGCACCATGCGCGACAGCAAGCGGAAGCCACGTATTGTCTGCGCCTGACTTGGCCCCGTTGCGGCAGCCCTGATGACATGCACCGCAATTTGCACATGCTTTACGAGTTCCAAAATGGGGCTGGTTGAAATCGCGCGTAATGAGAGCCGTTGGCCCATCAGCATGACGAATGCCAACGGCGTCGCAGGCTTCCCGCATCTTCATCGCAGCCGGATTGGCTGGTGGAGGGGCGTAGGAATAACGCCGGGCAGGATCCCATGGATAGTTTGATGGCCCCGAAACACCAATGAAGGCTTCAACCTCTTCGATGTAAGGGAGGAGTTCCTCATAAGAAAAGGGCCAATCCACACTGCGGCCGGTTTCAGTATGAAGCCGAAAATCGCCAGCATGAGGGCGGGGTAGAAAAGCGCCGTAATGCAGCAGGGAGCCGCCTACGCCGGTGCCACTGTTATTTCCACCGAAAGGTTGAGGATTGCGGCCACCAGACAGACGTTCATGCAGCCAGTAGATTTCGCGCGCCTCGATCTCGTCTGATGTATAACGGGAGGGTGAAAAGCTTGGGCCAGATTCAAGGACCAGGACACTCTTTCCAGCCTGAGCCAGACGAGCAGCAAGAGGAGCGCCGCCTGCGCCACTCCCGATGACAATGACGTCCAGAATCTCTGTTTCGGCATAAGTCTTCATGGAAGGGTCTTGTCTCACGCTTTGGCTGAAGGGATTTTAGGGAGTGGTTCGAAGGGTTCCCGCTCATTGGCATCAACAGTCTGGAACCCTTGGAACACACCATCTCCACCGTTGAGGTTGGCGGAAATTCCTAGTGCATCCTGAACACGAGCATCGGCGAGGAAGCATTCAATCGCGTCTGCCCGAAGATCGAATGACCACTTTTGCATCTGCTCAGGCATCAGGCGGTTCGCCGCGTTTATGCCATGGAGTCCTTCCGCGAGTTCATCGAGCGTCTGACCAATTGCTGAAGCATTGAGCGCCGGAAAAGGCATGCTGTGTTGAGCTTGGGCAAGATCATCCAGAGTCAGTAATGCCTGCTCCCACGCCGTGACGTCTGGAGGAAGTTCTGCAAACCGCCAGCCGTCGCGTGGTCCGGCAAGCGCGGTATCTATGCGGACGGCCAGGTTAAGGGGACTGTTTCCCAGAATATCTTCCTGAGGAAGCAGAACCGGCAGAAGGGCTTCAAGAACTGCAAAGGCTCTTGGGGAAAGGACGCGTGGCGCCTGTAACAGGTCGTCCTCAAGGCGCGTGACGAGAATGTCGCGCGTCCTTCCAGAAAGATGATCGGATGCAAGAAATTCGGGATAATCCGAGGGAAGGGGCATGACGGTGTCCTTTGCTCTTCTTTTCAAAGTCCCGGCATAGGGATAGTTCCTGGCTCCCGTTTGACCGCAAGATGCACTATCCTGTTTTTGTGATCCTGTCGTATGTCCGACGGAACGGGAATTTTATAGAGATCCATCCCTTGATCGGGATGTTTGTGCAAGTAAGGAGTGACGATGGCGGTCGAAATCCGGGTACCGGCGCTAGGGGAAAGCCTGACGACCGCAATCGTCGCGCGGTGGCTGAAGCAGTCTGGCGACTATGTTCAGCACGATGAGACAATTCTCGAACTTGAGACAGACAAGGTCAGCGTTGAGGTGACTGCCCCGTCCGCTGGGCGTCTTGAGAATTGCATCGCGGTTGGCACAGAGGTGGAAATAGGGGGTCTTTTGGGAGAAGTGGACGAAACAGCTGAAGCGCCGACTGTCGCTCCCGTTGCTCCTGTCGAAGCAGTAAAGCCTGAGCCTGTTTCCACGCCTGCCCCCGAACCTGTGCCTGCTGCTGTTCTGAAGCCGGAACCCGTTGCGGCACCGGCTAAAGCACCAATTCCCTCAGCGCCAAGGGCAGATGATGGTCGCGAGCGTCGTGTTCCCATGTCACGCCTTCGTCAGACAATCGCACGGAATCTGAAAGCGGCTCAGAACACGGCTGCTATTCTCACGACGTTCAATGAAATCGATATGTCAGCGGCAAAAGCGTTGCGGGCAGAATATCGTGAAGAGTTTGAAAAAAAGCATGACGGTGCCCGGTTGGGCTTTATGTCATTTTTCGCTCGGGCTGTTGTTGGAGCGCTGAAGGATTATCCGGCACTTAATGCACAGATCGAAGGCGATGAGATTGTCTATCGCGATTTCGTCAATCTGGGTATTGCCGTTGGTACGGAACGGGGACTTGTCGTCCCGGTTCTGCATGAAGCCGATCAGATGAGCTTCGCTGAATTGGAGCGTCGGATCGCCGACTATGGAAAACGTGCGAGGGTTGGGTCTCTCAAGCTTGATGAGCTTTCTTCTGGAACGTTTTCCATAACGAACGGAGGCATTTTCGGCTCACTTCTGTCCACACCGATTCTGAATACTCCGCAATCGGGTATTCTGGGGATGCATGCCATTCAGGATCGACCCGTTGTGCGGGACGGTCAGATTGTTGTCAGACCGATGATGTATGTCGCCCTTTCCTACGATCATCGAATTGTCGATGGTCGGGAAGCGGTCAGTTTTCTTGTTAGAGTGAAGCAGCTTGTTGAAGATCCAAGACGCCTCTTGCTCGACCTGTGACTTTTTGGGGAGATGGCGCGTTAAGGCGTGGCGTCTCCTGCTGAACGCTGGACGGTTCTGCCGATCCCCTGCGTTCATTGAACCATTATGAACCGAGGGTAATCCTGTCCATGCGGCCTGTTTCCACATTGTATCGCTCTGCCAGACTTCTTGTCGTGACAACCGCATTATGTGGTGGCGGTCCTTTGTTGTCGGCCTGCGCGCATGCGGACCCAACCCCTCCTGTATCGAGCGCACCAGGTGAAGACGTTTCTGTTCCTCCGCCTGCCAGTAATCCTGTGACAGATGCTACTCCGGTAGTTCCTGCGGTTCAGATTCCGCCACTTCCTGTCGTCAGCAATGCAGAGGCCCACAAGGAAGCTGCGCGCCTCGTGAAAATGATGGCAAAGACCGTGAAGGGTTTTACGACTTATAAGCAGGACCGTCGGGAGGCTTTTGTCTCTCTCGCCCAAGCTGAAGTTGCAAAGGCCAATCAGCCTGTATCACGTCCTCAACTGATTATGGTTGTGGATCGGAATGAGCGTATCCAGCATCTTGATTTTGTTCTGGCGTTACCAGACGAACCTTGGGTGTCGCTGGGAGGCACTCCTGTTTCAACAGGAACAACAGGCCGAAAATACTATTATATTACCCCGACAGGCGTATTTCAAAATTCAGCCGACCGCTTGGGCTATCGCGCTGAAGGCACAAAAAACAAATATGGTATCCGCGGGATTGGTGCCAAAGGATCCCGTGTTTGGGATATGGGATGGCAGACCGCAATGAAGGGCTGGCTCCCAAAACATGAAACCGGGCAGATCCGGCTGGAAATTCACGCTACGGACCCACAGTTTCTCGAGTGGAGACTTGGTCACTCTGCGTCTGAAGGGTGTATCCGAATTCCAGCGACGATGAACCGCTTCATGGATCATTATGGTCTGATAGATGCGCTTTACGAACAGGCGGCCAGCTATGATCCGCGCTTTGCGGCACTCCTGCCCAAGGACCGGGAGGCGACCCCGATCGCGGGAGATCTGGTTGTTGTAGTGGATTCCGGCCCATTGACGGAGCCGAAGATTGACCCCATCGCGGACAAGCGACCGCTACCCTGATACATTCCAATACCAAAATATTTCATAATATTTATGACAGATTTTGGTATTCCGTATGAAGTTTATATTACAGGTTGGTAATTCCTGTTCTCAGCGTCGGGTAGTAACAGTAATGAGCGTTCTCTATTCCACGGGAGCGCGCAATTCCAATGATCAGTACCAGAAAAAAATTCGTCCTGCAGACCGGCGTTATGGCTGCGGCGATATTTTTTGGTTCAACGACCAACGCGGCAGAGCTCAAACAGGCTGACACCGAAAAGGATGCTTCCAAAGAAAAGCCGAAGGTCGAAAAGCTCACAGTTCTTGGGCATGCTGCACGTATCGCTCCCGCAACGGTACCACTAGACATTACGCAGCCGACATCAAAAATTCAGTCGGGGTTTTTGGCAAATAATATTATTCCGCTCGCAAGCGTTGATGACATTATTCAATTCCAGCCAAGCGTGTTTTCTCAGAACCCGAATGGTCCGGGAATGGGAAAAGCTGAAACCATGAGTCTGCGTGGTTTTCAGGACGGCCAATATAATATGACATTCGACGGCATTCCTTTCGGAAACGCTTCCGATATGGGCCATACGACGTCATCGCTGTTCATCTCTCACTTTTTGGGGGAGGCGCAGATTGATCGTGGGCCTGGCACAGCGTCAACGATAGGAAATGCGACGTTCGGCGGAACCATGGGATTTACGTCTAAAAATCCAGCAGCGCGGATGGGAACAACGCTTTATGGGACGTACGGTAGTTTCAATACTCGCGCAGGTGGTATTGAATTCGATACAGGCAAGACAAGAATGGGCCGTGCTTTTATCGATATGCAGCACGAGGAAACCAATGGTTATCTGACCAATTCTTCTGAGCGTCGCAGCAACCTGATGTTCAAGGATGTTATCGATCTGGCGCCAGAAACAACGCTTACGATTGAAACGACGTATAACAAGGAATGGCAGTACACGACCCAGGGCGCTACCTTGGACGATTATAAAAAATATGGAAAGAACTACGGGTTATGCAATGATCCGTCGAAGCAGTGTTATTATGGGTATCAGCCAAGCGTTTATACATCTGATTTTGATTATATCTCCCTTAAAACAAAGCTTCTGTCCTGGCTCACTTTAGAAAATCAGATTTACACCAGCGGCTTTGAGCATGATTATTCTGAAAGCACAGACGCAAGTCAGGGTGATACCGCAGCAAACGGTGTGACATTTTATAATGCCGCCGGGAAAAAGGTGGCGACCTATAAAAACGATATTCCTGGAAAATACGCAGATGCGGCGTATCGGACATATGGCGATACCCTTCGTCTGAAAGGGCATACGTCTTACGGTGATATTCTTCTGGGTGTGTGGGCTGACGTTCAGAAAGATCGCCGCTACACATATGCCATTGATCTGAGCCAGAACTCCGTTCCGGTTCTTGGTAAAAATGGTTCAGCATATAGCTACGATATTTCAGACCTGAACACGACAATTCAACCTTATCTGGAGCTGAATTTTCATCCGTGGGCAGGGGTGACGATTAAGCCGGGTATAAAATATTCCATTTTCAAAAGGGATTATGACGCAGGTATTAATAAGGGGACAAAGCTCCCACTGAAAGATACACAAAGCTATGGATCATGGCAGCCGTCCATTGCGATTAATCAACGTATTATGAAGAACTGGAGCGCGTATGCTCAGGTTGCGCGCGGCTTTCTCGCGCCACCACTGTCTGTTTTCCAGGTTAGTTCAGTTGGAAATGTAAAGCCTGAAACCACCATGAATTATCAGGTTGGATCGGTATATCATGGCCGCAACTGGATGCTTTCTCTGGACGGATATTACATCAATTTTTCGAATTATATTGCCTCTGCGCAAATTCAGGTTCCCAATATCGGTACGACATCGACATATGTGAATAGCGGTGGAGCAGTTTACCGAGGAATTGAACTCGAAGGGCAATATGTCATTGGTTACGGTTTTTCCCTTTATGGGAATTACAGCGTCAATGACGCAAAATATAAGCACAGCAATGTTCGCGTTGCCAAAAGTCCAAACGCTTTGGCGTCTTTCGGGCTGCTCTATGAGAGTGAGCATGGGCCCTATTTCTCCATTATGGGGAAATATGCGGGAACGCATTGGGGCTTGGACAGTACGACTGATGATGCAGATAATACGGTCTTCAAAAATCAGTACAAAATTGGAAGCACTGTAACGGCGGATCTCGCCATGGGCTGGCGCATTCATCATATTGGCTCGTTTTTCAGTAATGTGACTCCAAGCATCAAAATTGCCAACCTGTTCAACAACCGCGCCATCAGCGACTTTGCGGGTAATCAGTCTTATGGCGATGCCCCACTGTTTTGGCGTATTGCTGGCCGGAGTGTGTTCTTCAACATGACTGCAACGATGCCATGATGCGGCGACTGTCTTCGCTTGCTATTTTGTTTGCCTTGGGGGGCTGTACCTCTCAGGCGCAGCCAGACGTTCTCGAAAAAATCGTTTTTCTCGGCCGACACGGGATTCGCAGTCCGACGCTCTCACCGCAGGAAATGCAGCATCGGACGGGTCATATTTGGCAGACATGGTCTGTAGCGCCTGGAGAAATGACACAGCACGGTGCCGCAGCATTGGCAGCGATGGTGCAGGCTGTTCAGAGAAACTATAGCGCAAGCGCTCTGTTTCAGGGCTCCGAGACGTGTCAGCTCCTGGAGCAGGAGACTGTTGTCTGGGCTGATACGGCTGATCATCGGACGCGACAGACGGGGGACGTCTGGGCCAAAGAAATAGCCCCAGGATGCGCTATAAAGGCCCATTGGGCGACGACAGGTGTCGATCCGGTTTTTAATGCGCTTGGCACTCAGGCAGGCCAGATTGATCGTGGAGTTTTGGAGCAAGAATTTGCAGCCGCCACGAAGACATTGTCCGAGCCGGCCTCTCATAACGCTCTGAGAGCTGTTCAGTCGCTCATGGCGCCGGATGCATGCTCGGAGAGTAATTCGTCGCCTCAATGCTTTTCAGGTGCGACGAAGATTGAGTGGAAAAAAGGAACGCCACATCTTCAGGGCGGCTTCGTAACGGGAGGCATGGCTGCAGAAAGTCTGTTGCTGATCTATGCCGAAGGTTTGTCTCTTGCTGACTTCAAGGTGGCCGACAAAGATGCGCCGCACCTTCTGGAAGCTGTTATGCCCGCGCATGAAGCGGAAAATCATTTTCTGAGGCGTCTGCCCGAATATGCCCGCGCCAGAAACGGGGTGATGGCAGAGAGTATTCGTGCGTTTTTGTCTGATCGCCCGGTTCGGTCTATCCCCGGGATATCACCTTCCACAAAGGTGCTTGTTCTGGCTGGCCACGATACCAATCTGGCTGCCATGATGGCCCTGTTCGGGCTCGACTGGTCTTTCCCCGATCAACCGGATTCTACGGCCCCGAATACCGTTCTGGCGTTCGAACGCTGGCGTCACCTAGATGGCTCACGGGATGTCAGGATCAGGGTTTTCCACCAGTCTCTGGCAGAGCTGCGTCAGGGGAGGGCGCCTGATATTGAGACGTCTGCCTTAGCACTGTCCCCTTCGCGGCCCATTCTTTTTTCTACACAGTGAAAAATAAAAAAGCCCGGATGAGAGCATCCGGGCTTTTTCACTAACTGATCCTGTTGGAAAGGCTTAGTGAGCCCAGCCTTCAGGAACCTTACCGCCGTTCTTGGCCAGCTCGGCATAGACCTGCTTGATGAGCCAGACGTTCATCGTTGCTGAGTCATCCGTGCTGCCCGTGTAGTGCAGTTCGCCTGCAAGCTGCTTGCGTGATTCCAGGGAACTATCAAGGCCGAGCAGCTTCAGAAGATCCACAATCGAGGTCTTGTAGTTCAGCGGCTGGCCAGCCTTGGATGCCAGATCCGAAAGAACGGCATCCACATCTACTGGTGCGGCTGGAGTTGCAGGCGTCGCTGGGGCTGCGGCAGCCGGAGCGCCAGCGGAAGCCTGTGCATCAGCCGTGCCGGAAGTTGTCGGCGTGGCTGCTTCTGCATGTCCGAAAATCTTGGACATGATCGAGCTGAAAAGACCCATAGGAAATTCTCCTGACGGTTTGAAAAACAGTGTCGGGGTAGACAACGCCTACCCCGTGTCACCTGTTCCGCTCAGTAACGATATTCTTCGTGCTTGAACGGACCGGCAACCGGAACGCCAATGTAGTCAGCCTGCTTCGTGGACATCTTGGAGAGTTCGGCGCCAACCTTTGCGAGGTGCAGGGCAGCAACCTTTTCGTCCAGAGCCTTCGGCAGAGTGTAAACCTTCACCTCGTACTGGCCCGGCTTGGCGGTCCAGAGTTCGATCTGGGCCAGCGTCTGGTTGGTGAAGGAAGCGGACATCACGAAGGACGGGTGACCCGTGGCGTTGCCAAGGTTCACGAGACGGCCTTCGGAGAGCAGGATGATGCGGCGGCCTTCGGCCAGCTCGACTTCGTCAACCTGCGGCTTGATGTTGTTCCAGCGATAGTTGCGCAGGGCTTCAACCTGGATTTCGCTGTCGAAGTGACCGATGTTGCAGACGATCGCCCGGTCCTTCATTTCGCGCATGTGGTCGATCGTGATGATGTCCACATTGCCCGTGCAGGTGACGAAAATGTCGCCGCGCGGAGCTGCGTTTTCCATGGTAACGACTTCATAGCCTTCCATGGCAGCCTGCAGGGCGCAGATCGGGTCGACTTCGGTCACGAGAACGCGGCAGCCTGCATTGCGCAGGGAGGCAGCGGAACCCTTGCCTACGTCGCCATAACCGGCAACGACGGCAACCTTGCCAGCCATCATGACGTCCGTGCCGCGACGGATCGCGTCCACGAGGCTCTCACGGCAGCCATACAGGTTGTCGAACTTGGACTTCGTGACGCTGTCGTTCACGTTGATGGCCGGAACCTTCAGCGTGCCAGCTTTTGCCATCTGCCAGAGACGATGCACACCTGTCGTCGTTTCTTCAGACAGACCACGGACGTCCTTCAGAAGTTCCGGGAACTGGTCGTGCATCATGACCGTGAGGTCGCCGCCATCATCAAGGATCATGTTCGGCGTCCAGCCGTCCGGACCCGTGATGGTCTGCTCGATGCACCAGTTGAATTCTTCTTCCGTCAGGCCCTTCCAGGCGAAGACGGGAATGCCTGCCGCGGCGATGGCTGCTGCTGCATGATCCTGCGTGGAGAAGATGTTGCAGGACGACCAGCGGACCGTTGCGCCAAGAGCTGTCAGCGTCTCGATCAGCACGGCGGTCTGGATGGTCATGTGGAGGCAGCCAGCGATACGAGCGCCCTTGAGCGGCTGGGTGTCCTTGTATTCTTCGCGGAGTGCCATCAGGCCGGGCATTTCGCCTTCAGCGATGGAAATTTCCTTGCGGCCCCAGTCTGCCAGGGAGATGTCGTGTACCTTGTAGTCCTGCGTGGTCATGATTGGCCCTTACTGCCCGTCTTTGATGGCAGCAGGTATAGAGATTTGGCGGAGCCACGCAAAGTGTGGCTCCGTCGCACCTGACCTGTGTCAGTTCGGCTGTGCGGTGTCAGGCTTGGTTTTCACCGTCAGGTGCGGCTGATGTGTCCGCTTCAGATGTTGCTTGTATTCCGTCTTGCCCTGCTTGGTAGTGTCCGACATGGCATGTGGAGCCTTGGGCGCGGGCTGATCCGGCTGCTCTTCAATCGTGTTGGGATTGGTTGGCAGGTGGTTGGATGGCTGGTCGATAGTAGAATTCTGGGCCTTCTGCGCTGCGGTATTGGCCGTTTGCGTCTGGTCGTTGCTCGGGCTGCTGATGGCCTGTGCGAAGGCTGTTGAGGACACGGCAGGGGCGGCCATCAGAACAGCAGTGGCAAGCAGGGAGGCTTTGAGGCGAATGGACATGATTATATTTCCTTTGATGGTGAAGAGCTGGCTCTTCCAGGAATAATCTGTTAACTCCCAGCCAGCGTAACAGTTGCCATAAAGAGCATATTGCGTCTGCTGTGCGGCCATGTCAGAGAACGGCAGATTACCTTCTGCCGTGCTGTTTAATGCCGACGAAGGTCCAGAATACCCCCTGAAGAACAGGAGGATACCGTGTCAGAGAACTCCACCTACAATTTTCCTTTCACGGTGATCGATCCTGCATATCAGGAGACGGGGAAGCCTGCGTTTGCGAACGGGCTGGTCTGGGCTGTTCATGCTGTACCCGGACAAGACTTGCGACCTTTGGGTCAGGAAGAGGTTGAAGACCTTCTGACGCCGGGCCACGAACTGACGTCGCAGGGCTGGTTCTGGCTTCATTTCGATACGGTTCACAGCTCCGCACGGTCTTTCGTTGCGCATTTACCCGACCTGCCTGAAGACGTGTGCGGGATGCTGGCAGAAACGGAATACGGGATCGCACTTGAAGCGGCCGATGACCTGATTTGGGGCGCGCTACCCGCTTTTGATGATGCCTTGTCTGAAGATGACCGGGAGATCTGTGCATGGCGTTTTGCAACGCGGCCCGATCTTCTGATTACGACGCGGCGCAATCCGATTCCGGTTCTTGGAGCGGCTTACCGGTCTTTGAAAGCTGACCATATTCCGCCGACGCCGGCAGGGATTATTGATCGTGCCCTTCGGGAGTTCACAGGGACGGTGCGGCGTCAGCTCGGCCAGCTTGATGACGACCTGGATCGCGCGGAAGATGCTCTTCTACTGATCGAGCATCGTTCTGATCTGGGTCATCTGGGTGGTATCGTTGGTAAGGTTCGGCGTCGGGCGACGGAGCTGCGTCGTGTTGTGACGCCAATTGATCGCGTTCTGAAAGACGAGGATCTGGATCTTCCGGATTGGGCAGAGGATGAACTGCGGGATCGGGCAGAACGTCAGGTTCATGCTGCTCTGGACGATCTTATCGCGCTTCAGGACCGTGCCCGGTCATTGCAGGACGAGCTGGGGTCCAATCAGGCAGAAGAAACCAACCGACGGCTCTATATCGTTTCTGTGGGAACAACATTGATGCTTCCCGCTACGTTCGTGACGGGTTTCTTTGGAATGAATACCGGGGGAATGTTTCTGGCTCAGGGAGCATGGGGAACTGTTGAAGCCGGTTTTGTCTGCTTCGTGTTCATGAGCGTGACGTTTCTGTTTATGAAATTTGCCCGTCTTCTTTGAAGACGCTGCAGCTTGAAATTTCTGGACATATTCCGGGGTAAGGTCTTGGCCTCATCGTTGAAGCGGTTAATCTACGCAGCCGTTACGAAAAGATACAGTTATTTGGGCTGTACTCGATGATAGGAACCAGACAGTGATAGCGCGTTTTCAAAAGACCATTGCTCTTGGTGTCGTGGGTATCAGTCTGGCTGCGTGTTCACCTGATGCGTATACGCCTGAAAAAGCTATTGCGGCGGCAGCGGCAGACCCGACAGGCGTTGTTGGCAAATTCGAGATGACTGTCCAGCGCGTCGGGCGGCAGAACAATATGGTCTATCTCGATTCCGCTGATAACTATCGGGATCCGAAGACGCTTATCATCTCCATTCACGAGAGCACGGTAAACGACCTGCTACAGGGAACATCCCAGACCGCAGAGCAATATTTCATGCATCGTCACGTTCAGGCTTCAGGTCTGGCCAAGAGGGTTTTAATCGACCGGCTCAAGGCAGATGGCACTGTCGGCAGCACTTACTATCAGACACAGGTATTTATTGGCGGCGTTGAAGACATAAAAATTCTGCCCCCGAATTAAATGCACATATTCCAGAGTGACTATAGTAATGTGATTAGGGGACGAAAACCGCACTAGGTCTTACACAGGGTTGGTCTGCGATATGGCTGGGGATTTCTAGATAGGCCGGTTTTTTCTCGCGTAGAGCTGTTTGAATAATCTGATCTATTCGCTCTGGGGCTGTCTCAGCCGAATTAATCTTTTCTGCAGCCACGATGATGGGACCGACTGTGGCGATCTGACTGGGTAGAGCGCAGCCTGCCTCTTCGTCATTAGCACTTGATATCCCTGAAATCAGGATGACAGGCAGGTTTTCAGCATAGGCTTCACCTATGACGTTCAGGGCGGAAATTGCTCCAGTTCCAAGCGTCATGATCGCCGCAGCTGCACCATTAACACGGGCATAGCCTTCTGCGGATAAGCTGCAATTCAACTCATTGCAGCTGTAAATCTGCTTCATGCCGCCGTGAGCCAGCATTTGATCCAGCAGGACGAGATTGTCGTCGCCCGTCACTGCGAAATGATGCTTCAGCCCAATCTGGGTAAGGCGTTCGGCAAGATAGTGCCCGACGGTGAAGGTCATGATGCACGCGCCTCGGGGGCGAGATCAGTTATTTGCCTGTTGCGGGCAGGTTTGGTGCCGGTGGGCTTGCCGTCGGCGAAGTAGCTTTACCGAGGGTTGGTACGCCATGGGGTTGCTGTGCCGCATATTTTTCGAAAGCTTCCTGCGTGCCGATATAGGCGCAGTCGCAGATGTCACGGTCTGCGTAGATATAGCGCAGGCCTTCAGGTGTGGTGCGGGTCAGGAAGACATGCTGGGGCATGAGTTGAAGTTCGGCCCGGCGGGACGGGGAATTGGCCGGATGCCTGACAAACCCTGCTGAAGCGAGTTGCTGCTCCTGCGGGCTAAGAGGTTCGGACACGCAGCCTGCAAGGCTGAATGCTGCGAGGAACAGGGCGGCCGGTACGGAGAGGGGAGAAGAGAGTTTAAGCATAGCAAAGATCCTAACTGTCTGGGCGGTGTGGGGTTCCATTGCATGCGAAGAGTGGCTTGCACGAGATAGGTTGAGGAGGGCGTTTACAACGCGTCTTTAGGCAGGTGGATCATCTGGCCTGTTCTGGCGGACTGATAGAGCGCTTCCATCAGTTTCTGATCTCGCAGCCCCTCTTCGCCAGACGTTCGGGGAGGATGGTTCTGGAGAATGCATTTGGCAAAATGATCGATTTCCAGAGTAAACTGGTTCCCGGCCGGGATGTGCCATTCGCTGACTATTTTATGGTCACCCTGCCGTCGTCCAATGCGAAGACGATGCCCTGTATAGGCAAATGCGTTTTCCAAAGAGATCCATCCTTTTTCCAGGTGGATGCGCAAGTCTTTGCTTTCATGTGCGCCGTAGCTGGTGGCGCAGTTGGCGATTACACCTGACGGAAAGCGGAGCATGAACGAAAATGTTTCGTCCAGATTTTTGTAGCGTGGATCATCAGGAGGGCTGACCATCTGTGCGAACAGACTTTCAGGCTCTTCTCCAAGCACAGAGCGTGTCCCGTTGAGACAATAGAGACCGATATCCGGAAGGGCTCCTCCGCCAGCCAGTTCGGGTTTGAGGCGCCATTGATCGGCGTTTCCCTGCATCTGGGTATTGATGGCTTCTACAAGTTTGGGGCGTCCCAGTTCGCCGCTTTGAACCAGTTTTCTGACAAGCTGATTGAA
Organism: Gluconobacter sp. P1D12_c; assembly: GCF_018812105.1. Classification (NCBI taxonomy): domain Bacteria; kingdom Pseudomonadati; phylum Pseudomonadota; class Alphaproteobacteria; order Acetobacterales; family Acetobacteraceae; genus Gluconobacter; species Gluconobacter sp. P1D12_c. The sequence goes on along the minus strand of NZ_JACSIQ010000006.1, from coordinate 3,580 downwards.
GGGCTCATAATGGCAGCGATAGGCAACCATGAGCTTCACACCGGCAGCATGGCAGGCTTCAATCATACGTTTGGCGTCTGCGCTTGAATTGGCCATGGGCTTCTCGCACAGGACGTGTTTGCCTGCGGCGGCAAGTGCTTCCACCTGACCGGCATGCAATGCGTTGGGAGTTACGACATACACGGCCTGAATGTCGGGCCTGTCTGCCAGTTTGTGAATTTCATCATAAGTGAAAAGTGAATCTTCCCCGATCCCGTAAGCATGCCCTGCGGATCTGGCCTTTGCCCTGCGACCGGAAATGAGCGCTACGGGTTTGGCGAGCCGACATTGAAGGAAGGCAGGAAGAATTTCCCCGAGGGTCAGCCGTCCCAGTCCCATGATTGCAAACCCGATACGCTCGGATGGTGGAAGTGCGTGTGGAGGCTGTGCTTCAGGAACGTCAGCGTCTCCGCGCCAGTTTCCAAAAGTAATCTGACCCTGTTTGACTGTTCCCGTATCCAATTCGGAAGGGAGAAGATGTTTGAGGTCAGAGGACGGTGTTTGAGGCATTGTCGCAGCTTTCCCTGAGAGGTTTTCAGGAAAAGCAACGCAGGTTCAGCCATGAAAGGTCTGGAAATCACCTGCCCTCACGACAATCGTGAATTCCGTGTCCTGATATGTCAGCTGGGTCGCCTGACGTGAACTCGGCAGGGAGGCTGATCATCGTTTCGAATAAACGAGATTTCGGCTTCGTGCCGTGCGGGGAGCCGTCCGATCTGTTCAATATTCTGAATGTTGGCGGCGAGGGGAATAGGCGTTTCTCCCAAGGGCCACAGAAACCCTACGCCGGGTTTGATGGGCGGAAGTACTTTCCCGGTGGCTATATCAATCAGGCTGGCGGATTGAGGGGTTAGAAGAGTGGACAGGCCACGCATGAAGTCTTCCGTCATGGGGAGAAAGCGCTCCCAGTTTTTTGGAATGGAGGCGTCGGTGTTGATTTCGCCTTTTCCCGGCCCGGGGACGCTTTTCAGAAATTTGTCGTGCCCTTTTAACTGAAAAAACAGCAGCCCGTTTTCAGCATCACGGGCTTCAAATACGGGCAGCGGGCGGGGCATTGAAACGCGCTTGGTAAACGTAATGTCGCAAGGAAGGCTTAGGGGAAGCGCAATCAGGGCCGACATGCCAGGATAGACGCCAGGCTGAAAGGGCGTCGGAGAAAAATAGTCGCTGATCGGGTCATGATCCAGAACGCGGCTGTGCCAGTCCATGAACCACAACTGGGTTTTGGGAAAAGTCTGGCTCATTTTTTCTCCATATCAGTAACTGCAAGGGCAAGGCATTTCTTCATAACGCCCGGCAATGCTGCGCGTGTTGTTGACCGAAACGCGCCAAAGGATGGGTCGATCCCTGCATTATGTCCCGCAGGGAGGGTCTTTGCGTAAACCATGAGCTTAAGTGTGAAATGGGTAAAGACATGAGTGACCTCTCCCCGTAGAGACCACGGCCCAAGTGTTGGGGCATGATTCATGGCATCAGCTTCAGTCCAGGGGGCCTCGCGCCACTCTGTCCCCGGAAATTCATCCATGCCGCCGAGAAGACCTTTTTCAGGTCGGGCTCTCATCAGAACCTGCTGGCTTGTATCCAGAAGGATAAAGTGCACGCCGTAACGCGTGGGACGTGCCTGTTTGGGCGCTTTGCGAGGAAGTGTGGACGCTATTCCTCTGGTATGGCCAAGGCAGGATGGACGCCAGGGGCATGTCAGACAAGACGGGTTGCGGGGTGTGCAGATTGTGGCCCCAAGATCGAACAGGGCTTGGGCAAAGTCTGATGGACGATCCTGTGCTTCTGCGGACTGGTTGAGGAGCGCTGCCTGTTTGGCCAAAAGCAGGCGCGAGGCGGGGAGAGGGTTTTCTATGGCAAAAAGGCGTGATGTCACGCGCTCGACATTTCCATCGACCGGTACGACGGGGCGGCCGAAGGCAATTGCGGCGATGGCGCGCGCGGTATAAGCGCCGATGCCTGGAAGCTTCAGGAGGTCTTCGACTGTGTCCGGGAATTGCCCGAGTTCTGCAACGCGTTTGGCGCAGGCATGGAGATTACGGGCACGGGCATAGTAGCCGAGCCCGGCCCAAAGATAGAGAACGTCTTCCTGTGGGGCTGCGGCCAGATCCTGCACGGTCGGGTAATGCGTGAGAAAGCGTTCGTAATAGGCTATGACAGCCTTTACGGTCGTCTGCTGAAGCATGATTTCGCTCAGCCAGACGGCATAGGGGTTAGGCCGCTGCCCCGGGAGGCTGCGCCAGGGAAGGGTGCGGCGGTGAGTGTCGTACCAGCGGAGCAGGTCGGAAGCATTAGGAGTCACGGAGAGGGATATGACGAAGGATCACGGTCCGGACAAGAACCTTCGTGGTCGGGCAGCGGGACTGGACCAAAAGCCCGCATGGATTCCCAAGCGTGGAGGAGCGCGGCAGATCGGCGCTCTGGTGCCGGGAATTACCAAGCCGGCGTTCAAGAAGAAGTCTCCGCTTCTGGTTCGGCTTTCCATGGACTGGGAAGATTTTATCGGTCCACGTCTGTCTCGTGTGACCGAGCCGCGTCGGCTGTCGGCAGGGTCTCTGACGCTGGCGTGTTCGGGGCCGATTGCCATGGAATTGCAGCATCTCGCACCTCAGATCATTGAACGGATCAATACAGCCTGTGGTCTGCGGGGTGAGCATCTCATTCTTCGGTTAAAGATTGTTCAGGACATGACAGCATTTGAGAGGCCGAAGCCGCCAAGGCCCAAGCCCGTTCAGGTTGATGTTCCTGAGATTGAAGATGACGAGTTGCGGGATGCCCTGCAACGCCTTGGTGGCCATATCGGAGCGCGGGGTGGCCGCAGGCGTCGGTGACAGAAGTGTTTCACGTGAAACGACTTGTTTCATGCCCTGAAAGAGCCCTTTTCAGGGACCAGAGTTCTGACGATATGGAAAGTTGAAAAGCGGCTATTTCCAAGGAGACAAGCCATGAACATCACGAAAAAATCTGCTGGAGCCTTGGTGCTGGCCGCATTGATTGGTTCTGCACCGTTCTCGGCCATGGCGCAGCGTGGCGGCGGTCCGGGCGGTGGCGGCGGTGGTGGCTTCCATGGTGGAGGTGGAGGCCGCGGTGGTCCCGGAGGTGGCGGGATGGGCGGATTTCGTGGTGGTGGCGGTTATGGTGGTGGCCCGGGAGGTGGATTCCGTGGCGGCCCTGGCATGGGTGGCTTCCGGGGTGGTCCGGGCGGTGGCTACGGGTATCGTGGAGGCCCAGGTTGGGGGTTCCGTCCCGGCTATGGTGGCTGGGGCGGTGGATGGGGTGGCCCGCGCTTCGTCGGTTGGGGCACGCCTGGTTGGGGTGGATGGAATGGCTGGGGCGGCCCGGGCTGGTTCGGTTACGGCTGGGGTACGCCGGGCTGGGGCGGCGGCTGGGGCTGGGGCGGCTGGGGCATTGGTGCTGCCCTTGGCGTCGCAGCTGGCATGGCGATCGAAGGTGCTGCCAATTCCTATCCCGGCGGATACTACCCTGGTGGCTATCAAGGAGGTGTTCCTGCTGGCGGGTATGCCGTTCCGCAGGGATATTA
>NZ_JACSIQ010000500.1:0-437 GCF_018812105.1 Gluconobacter sp. P1D12_c | reverse complement strand
ATATTGACCATTCTTTTCCTGTGAAGGATGTGAAAAGTTATAGAGATTATTTGCGTTGTCTTCCTTCGCATTCTTCTTTGTTTTTGGATTACATAGAAAGCAGGAGATATGGTTTTTTAAGATTCAACGAATATTTGAACGATGACGAGGATGATTTTTGTTACGAGTGTGTTTTTGTTAATGACAATAAAGATGAGATACGCCTTTGGGTTAAAGATTTAGAAGAATGTGACAAGGATGGTTTGTATTCGAGTATCGATAATTTAGATTTGGAAAATTGTACGTCTGATGATTTTAAAAGAAGACTCTCAACGATTTGCGAGAAATTTTTTGGATCGTTGTCATGAGTTATCAATTCGCACATTTTGAGATGCTGAGTCGTAAAGTGCTTGTAAAGCCTTCCGACAAGGCAACGAAGTCTAAGAAGTGGAATATTA
>NZ_JACSIQ010000499.1:0-437 GCF_018812105.1 Gluconobacter sp. P1D12_c | reverse complement strand
TGGGCGGCGAGAGGTGAACAGGCGAGCGCGAGGCCTGCGGCTGTTGCGAGAAGGTGAGACCGACGCATCAGACGGCTCCTCTGAGTGTACGGCGGGATTCCAGGCGGCGAAGGACCGGAATGGTCAGAACCACCAGAATGCCGAGAAGGGTTGGGCCGAAGTCGCGCGGCAGAAGGTCAACCGGGCTGACCCCGACTTCCCACAGAGACCAGACCCATGTGTAGGCCAGAGCGCCAAGGTACAGGAATGCGCCGAGCGTACGGCCCATCACCATCAACACCCCGCTGGCAACCAGCACGATCCCGCAAATGACATAGTAAACAGAGCCGCCCAGCATCGCGAGGTCAGCCCCCATGATGACAAAGATCAGGCCCACAAGAAGAATAACGACCCCCAGAAGCAGCGTCAGCCACTCCGTCAGAGTCTTCGTGCCGTTA
>NZ_JACSIQ010000498.1:0-437 GCF_018812105.1 Gluconobacter sp. P1D12_c | reverse complement strand
CATATGATGGGGGGTATTATACTCGTTCATGGCTTGGGCATGTGTTCCATGTGGGGTGGTCTGATGATGATATCTGCTGGCTGATATCTGGTGACTGCAAGCACCTTGGKCTTATAGCTCGGGATTATTCTGCTGATGAGAATCTGCGTTTTGCGTGTCGTTCGGAACAGGAAGACAGGCGACGCTTCAGGCTTCCTGCTGGTGGTTTAGAATACGTTCCAGAGGTTAAGGAAGCGAAGGAATCACGCGGAGAGATTTTTGATGCAGGACCGTCTGAGAATGGGTGTGAGTCATCTTCTCGGATAGGTTTTTATGAGCTTCTTCGTCGCAACAGTGGGAACAAGGTTGATGTGTTTAAACATCTTGAACGCATTGGCAGGGATGAGGCCATAAGGCTTCAATCTGATCGCATTGCTGACAGGCTTGAAGGTCTGGGG
>NZ_JACSIQ010000497.1:0-438 GCF_018812105.1 Gluconobacter sp. P1D12_c | reverse complement strand
GCATTCGACACCTACCTTCTTCCGGAAGCCACGTTTGCAGCGATGCGCGCGCAAGGACCGTTGCCTCTGGCGATCAATGCTACGGCTGACACGTTCCTTTCTCAACGGCGTGCAGTGCTGGAAACCGCGCTGAACCGGGTGACGGCTCTTGCCAGGAAGGGCGAGTTGTCACAGGTCCGGCTTGATGCACATGGTCTTGTGATTTCGCCTCTGAAAGCAATTACACCCCCTGCTGTGGAAGAGTTGAGGCGGGCGGCTTACGACCGGCTGCCACGCATCAAGATTACTGATCTTCTGCTGGAAGTGGACCGCTGGATCAGCTTCACCGACTGCTTTACCAATCGACGTTCCAGCCGTGTCTCGGATTACAAAAACGCCCAGCTGACGGTGATCCTGGCGGATGGGATTAATCTTGGTCTGACACGCATGGCCGACACC
>NZ_JACSIQ010000496.1:0-438 GCF_018812105.1 Gluconobacter sp. P1D12_c | reverse complement strand
GAACGCCGGTTATCTCCCGATGTCCGGCCAGATCCTGGATGCAACACTGGTGGCTGCTCCAAAGCAGCGCAATACGAAGGCTGAGAAAGCGGATCTCCGGGCAGGACGTATTCCAGAAGACTGGCAGGACAAGCCCGCAAAGATGTCGCATAAGGATCGTCATGCACGATGGACACTTAAGTTCACGAAGGCGAAGCGGCAGGACGATGGAACCATACCGTCGAGCGATCTCGCCATCCCGTTCTTTGGCTACAAATCCCACGTCTCCATCGACCGGAAGTTTCGGTTCATCCGAAAATGGAAGACGACGGATGCCGCCGCCAGTGATGGTGCGCGATTGAGAGAGGGGCTGTTAGATAAAACCAATACGGCCTCAAGCGTTTGGGCTGATACAGCTTATCGCTCGAAAGCGAATGAGGACTTCATGGACAAAGAGGG
>NZ_JACSIQ010000495.1:0-438 GCF_018812105.1 Gluconobacter sp. P1D12_c | reverse complement strand
GACACCTACCTTCTTCCGGAAGCCACGTTTGCAGCGATGCGCGCGCAAGGACCGTTGCCTCTGGCGATCAATGCTACGGCTGACACGTTCCTTTCTCAACGGCGTGCAGTGCTGGAAACCGCGCTGAACCGGGTGACGGCTCTTGCCAGGAAGGGCGAGTTGTCACAGGTCCGGCTTGATGCACATGGTCTTGTGATTTCGCCTCTGAAAGCAATTACACCCCCTGCTGTGGAAGAGTTGAGGCGGGCGGCTTACGACCGGCTGCCACGCATCAAGATTACTGATCTTCTGCTGGAAGTGGACCGCTGGATCAGCTTCACCGACTGCTTTACCCATCGCCGTTCCAGCCGTGTCGCGGATGACAAAAACGCCCTGCTGACGGTGATCCTGGCGGATGGGATTAATCTTGGTCTGACACGCATGGCCGACACCTGTCAG
>NZ_JACSIQ010000494.1:0-439 GCF_018812105.1 Gluconobacter sp. P1D12_c | reverse complement strand
GGCGTCTGAGTATAATTCTGGACCATAAGACAGGGTTCAGAGACGTTATAGAAAGCATGATGCGGGAGCATCAGCCAAACAATCWTATTMTCCATCTGCTCGAATTTTATTTCATCACCAACGATGACACGACCATCAAGAGAAGGCTCAACACAGAGAGCCATAGCAATATCGGGCCCGAACATATCCAATGATTTAGGGACACCTATCGTGGCTTCGCCTTCATCACGCTTCGTGAAAAGCTCAGCATCATTGATGACACGCTTCTTCATCATCTTCAGAGATCCATCAGACTGATCTCGAACGATGCGAAGCCTCTCATCATTAAGAGACCCCTTGAACTCCTTAAACGATCCGTACCTCTGTATCAGTCGCGTATTGAGTGTCTCATTATAGAACCACTCAAGATGGCCATCCTCCATCGTCTCAATATCGTTCG
>NZ_JACSIQ010000493.1:0-439 GCF_018812105.1 Gluconobacter sp. P1D12_c | reverse complement strand
CGATTGAACCATGCCATCCAGCGATCTGGCTATCCCATTCTTTGACTACAAGTCCCATGTCTCCATCGACCGGAAGTTCCGGTTCATCCGCGAATGGAAGACGACRGATGCCGCCGCCAGTGATGGYGCGCGATTGAGAGAGGGGCTGTTAGATAAAACCAATACGGCCTCAAGCGTTTGGGCTGATACAGCTTATCGCTCGAAAGCGAATGAGGACTTCATGGACAAAGAGGGTTTTGTCTCAAAGGTTCACAGAAAAAAGCCGCATCTCAAGCCTATGCCCCGACATATCCAGAAATCGAATGCTGGAAAGTCCGTGATCCGATCGCGCGTCGAGCACGTCTTTGCCGACCAGAAATCACAGACGGGATTGTTCATCCGAACTGTCGGTATCACCCGGGCCACCATGAGGATCGGGCTGGCCAATATCGTCTACAAC
>NZ_JACSIQ010000492.1:0-439 GCF_018812105.1 Gluconobacter sp. P1D12_c | reverse complement strand
CGGGTAAAAATCCCCTTCTTGAGAACCTGCGGTTCTAGGGCAGCAGGGGTCAGGTTTTTGTGCTCGGGTGCGTCCCGTTATAGCGCCCCGTAGTAGGTTTTCAGCTTGGTGTCGGTGGCCTTGCTTCCTTCGATGCAGCGTTCCAGTCCGACAGGGCGTCCCACAACTCGCGCAAAGTCGGTCTGCATCTCGTTCAGGGCCTTGGCACCACCGAGGAACCGGCGGCAATTCAGGCGGCCTGTATCGGGGTCTTTTGGCACCACGTAGGCCGACAGGTGCGGCGTTTTTTCGTCCCGGTGAATGATGGCAGCGATCACGTTGTCCTTGCCGTGCCGCTCCTGAATCCAGCGCAACGCCTCGTTCAAATAGGGGTCACGACACGAAAGTGTACTTTACGTACGCTTAGAGTGAACCCAACAAGAACGTTGAGGCTGTTCTG
>NZ_JACSIQ010000491.1:0-440 GCF_018812105.1 Gluconobacter sp. P1D12_c | reverse complement strand
GAGTGGTTCTATAATGAGACACTCAATACGCGACTGATACAGAGGTACGGATCGTTTAAGGAGTTCAAGGGGTCTCTTAATGATGAGAGGCTTCGCATCGTTCGAGATCAGTCTGATGGATCTCTGAAGATGATGAAGAAGCGTGTCATCAATGATGCTGAGCTTTTCACGAAGCGTGATGAAGGCGAAGCCACGATAGGTGTCCCTAAATCATTGGATATGTTCGGGCCCGATATTGCTATGGCTCTCTGTGTTGAGCCTTCTCTTGATGGTCGTGTCATCGTTGGTGATGAAATAAAATTCGAGCAGATGGAGAATAAGATTGTTGGGCTGATGCTCCCGCATCATGCTTTCTATAACGTCTCTGAACCCTGTCTTATGGTCCAGAATTATACGCAGACGCCTGACACTGAACTCGGCAAAAAGGCTCTCGAACTCAT
>NZ_JACSIQ010000050.1:0-2372 GCF_018812105.1 Gluconobacter sp. P1D12_c | reverse complement strand
GGCATGCGCGGTGGACGCTGAAGTTCACGAAAGCAAAGCGGCAGGAGGATGGGACGATCCCCGCAACAGATCTTGCCATCCCATTCTTTGGCTACAAATCCCATGTCTCCATCGACCGAAAATTTCGGTTGATCCGGAAATGGAAAACAACCGATGCCGCCGCCAGTGATGGTGCGCGATTGRGAGAGGGCTTGCTGGATAAAACCAATACGGCCTCAATAGTCTGGGCAGACACAGCCTATCGCTCAAAAGCCAACGAAGACTTCATGGAGAAGCAGGGCTTTGTCTCGAAGGTCCACAGGAAAAAGCCGCATCTCAAGCCTATGCCTCGGCACATCCAGAAATCCAACGCCGGAAAGTCCGTTATCCGGTCACGTGTCGAGCATGTCTTTGCTGATCAGAAGTCACAGAACCATGAGGATCGGGCTGGCCAATATCGTCTATAATATGCGCCGCCTTCTCTTCCTCGAGAGGATTAACGCCCACGCGTAGCAGTCCAGCGGATGATCGTTCCCGATCTGCTCAAAACGCAGAGCGAAAGCCACCCCAGGAGCCATCATATCAGCACGCCAAAACTCTGAAATCAGGAGCCAGACGCATCAATCAACGGTTCTTCGATCTCTCCAGGTCTGGAAGAGCTGAAAGCTTCCAATGAAGAACTGGTTTCCGTTAACGAAGAAATGCAGTCTACCAACGAAGAGCTGGAAGCATCCAAGGAAGAGCTTCAGTCAGTCAATGAAGAACTTCAGACTGTTAATGCGGAACTAAATGGCAAGATCGATGCTCTGGATCGTGCTCACAGTGATCTCCGTAATCTGTTCGACAGTACGGATGTCGCGACAGTATTTTTGGACAAACAGCTAGAGATCCGCAGTTTTACTCCTGCCGTCTCCAAAATTTTCAACATTCTCGCAACTGATCGTGGCAGGCCGATCACTGATCTGTCGAGCCGGCTCGACCTCGCGGGGTTTTCTGAAGACATTGCCCAGGTCTTTGCTTACGGGGAGCGGATCGAGCGGCGGGTAGAAGATAACGATCAAAATTCTCATTACCTTGTACGCCTTGCTCCATATCGCGACGGCAGCCACAAGATCGAGGGTGTGGTAGTTACCTTCATTGATGTGACGACTCTCACGCGTTCCGAAGCCACGCAGAAGATGTTGATTGGGGAACTTCAGCATCGTACCCGCAATCTGCTGTCTATCGTGCAATCAATTTCCGAACAGACCCTTGGTAAAGGGGGAACGCTGGATGGTTTGCGAACCCGGTTGGCAGCCCTTGGTCGGGTGCAGAGCCTGCTGGGGGGAGCGATGGACGAATCGGTTGATCTCGAAGATATCGTGAGACTTGAACTTCAGGCTACTGGCGCCGTTGAAGATCGTATCTCGGTTGCAGGTCCTGCGGTTCAACTTGGTTTTGATCTGGTTCAAACCTTTGGGTTGGCACTTCATGAACTTGCGACCAATGCTGTCAAATATGGAGCTCTTGGCAACGAAACGGGTCATTTAAGTGTTATCTGGGCGATTTCATACGATGAGCAAAATACCCAGGTTCTGACGCTTCGTTGGCAAGAGAGCGGTTTGAAGAACGTAATGGTGCCGATACGTCGAGGGTTTGGTCTCACTCTGATTGAAAAAGCACTAAAATTTACACTGCATGCCCACGTAGAAGTTAAATTTTCTCCCTGCGGACTCTGTTGTGACGTCGTGATTCCCCTACCACCACGCACGATAGAAGTAGCCAAACCCGAGCCCTAAGAAAGAACAGGACATGGCTTCCAATATCAATGGCCTCGAGAAGCTACGTATCCTGCTGGTCGAAGATGATTATCTTATTGCGTTAGCCGCTGTTGATTTCCTGGAAGAAGCGGGAGCAGAGGTGATCGGTCCTGTCGGTACTATCCAGGAAGCATTGCAATATATTAATCAGAGTTCGGTTAATATTGATGCCGCTGTTCTGGACGTCAATCTGCATGGTAAAAAGTCTTATGCCGTTGCCGATGCCCTCGCAGCTCACGCCATCAAGTTCATATTCGCTACGGGCTATGACGTAAGCGTGATGGAAAGCCGATATCAGGCATTTCCCCACTGTCAGAAACCTTTTAGTGGCCCGACGCTCATCAAAACTTTAAATGAAATTTGTATTGAACGTTGTAGGTGGAGAGATCGAAGAACCGTTGATTGATGCGTCTGGCTCCTGATTTCAGAGTTTTGGCGTGCTGATTGATGGCTCCTGGGGTGGCTTTCGCTCTGCGTTTTGAGCAGATCGGGAACGATCATCCGCTGGACTGCTACGCGTGGGCGTTAATCCTCTCGAGGAAGAGAAGGCGGCGCATATTATAGACGATATTGGCCAGCCCGATCCTCATGGTT
>NZ_JACSIQ010000490.1:0-440 GCF_018812105.1 Gluconobacter sp. P1D12_c | reverse complement strand
CATTCGCTCCTTCTTCCTGAGCAAATACTCTCTTGCACGGTTCTCGGATGTCGCCCGTTTATGCCGTGCATAATTACCCCCCCTTTTGGGGTAAAAACCGCAGTTTTCCACCGAAAAAAGAGAGAGACTACAGAGAGAGATTTTATCTTATTTATATCTAGGGTTTTACCGATCATCCTTTTCCCTTGGGGAACCGCCAAAAATGGCTTGCCATTAGGTCGCACCACGTGCGACCATAAAGTCGCACAGTGTGCGACCTATTCGGCACTCATACAGAGGTTTCCCACATGCGGAACATGACCCGTCTCAAGACCCCAAAAGATCGGCTTCGTGAAGATCAGGCCGAACAGGTTCGCCAAGCCCTTTTGCCGTTTTTTGACAATCCCGATTTTGACCATGATGCCCTTGGCCGGGTCATGGTCACCGTTCAACGCATTACT
>NZ_JACSIQ010000489.1:0-440 GCF_018812105.1 Gluconobacter sp. P1D12_c | reverse complement strand
ATATGGAATCGTTCGTTAGTTTTCATAATTTTCCTCCTTCTATAACTTCAAGATTAAATCCCGGCTTTGGTATTGTAGAAAGTTCTTCTTGTGTAGCACGACTACCTACTTCAGCAACGTGGCGGTTCATGTAGTAGCGGACAAGACCCGGCCCTCGCATACCGGCTACCTTTTCGCGCTCGGAGAAAATCGCACCGAACTTCACCAGTTCATTCATGATGGCTGTAACTTCGTTGACCCGAATTCCGACTTTTTCGGCGATTTCTTCGCGGGTTAGCATGATCTGTCCGGTATGTGGGAACAGGTGGTCGAACAAGAGCGTCCAGACGTCCACGGCCTTCATTGGACGTTTACTGTTCTTCATTAGCCACAAGGTGACAGCACGGTTCTGTGCGGGACGGATCATAACAAACGGCTCCGTTGTTCCGGGGGCTGGGGTA
>NZ_JACSIQ010000488.1:0-441 GCF_018812105.1 Gluconobacter sp. P1D12_c | reverse complement strand
GTAAAGAACCACTCAAGATGGCCATCCTCCATCGTCTCAATAWCGTTCGGCTTAGTCACATATTTTGTGACCTCATCAACAGACTCAAGAGTTCCCGCATCCTTAACAATGCACGACATCCTCTCACGAACATCAGCAAGAAAATCCTGCCAGCCGTTCCCCTTCAAATACGGCAGATCAAAGAGGATATTCATATGCATGTTAAGGGTTTCATGATCCTCATTATGAGTGAACTCAGTCCCCCTGAAATACAGATTTGAACCATATTTTTGATTGAGCCAACGGAAGCAAGCAGAGATCTTGCGTGTCCATTTCCTCTGCTCCGCCTTGAGGTCATAATATATGCGGACGTTCTCACAGCAGGTGATAACCATGAACCGCAGATACTTCCCCTAATTCGGGAGAATGTTATCAATCCAATAGGGCAGCTCTTTCCTCAAC
>NZ_JACSIQ010000487.1:0-442 GCF_018812105.1 Gluconobacter sp. P1D12_c | reverse complement strand
TGTCACAGGTCCGGCTTGATGCACATGGTCTTGTGATTTCGCCTCTGAAAGCAATTACACCCCCTGCTGTGGAAGAGTTGAGGCGGGCGGCTTACGACCGGCTGCCACGCATCAAGATTACTGATCTTCTGCTGGAAGTGGACCGCTGGATCAGCTTCACCGACTGCTTTACCCATCGCCGTTCCAGCCGTGTCGCGGATGACAAAAACGCCCTGCTGACGGTGATCCTGGCGGATGGGATTAATCTTGGTCTGACACGCATGGCCGACACCTGTCAGGGTGCCACCCTGCGCCAGTTGGCGCATCTGCATGACTGGCATATCAGCGAGGCCGGATACGCCGAAGCCCTTGGCCGTATGGTTGCAGCCCATCGTGGGCTGCCCCTGGCGTCACTCTGGGGAGACGGCACATCGTCCTCAAGTGATGGTCAATTGTTTCATGC
>NZ_JACSIQ010000486.1:0-442 GCF_018812105.1 Gluconobacter sp. P1D12_c | reverse complement strand
CACGAACCACGCAACGCAAACAGATTACGCCCCGTTAGAGCATCGCATCCAATTTTTTGGAGTTTTTCGATAACCTGCTGATGGTGTCGCTTAGAGACAACTTCAATGAGTTCGAGAGCCTTTTTGCCGAGTTCAGTGTCAGGCGTCTGCGTATAATTCTGGACCATAAGACAGGGTTCAGAGACGTTATAGAAAGCATGATGCGGGAGCATCAGCCCAACAATCTTATTCTCCATCTGCTCGAATTTTATTTCATCACCAACGATGACACGACCATCAAGAGAAGGCTCAACACAGAGAGCCATAGCAATATCGGGCCCGAACATATCCAATGATTTAGGGACACCTATCGTGGCTTCGCCTTCATCACGCTTCGTGAAAAGCTCAGCATCATTGATGACACGCTTCTTCATCATCTTCAGAGATCCATCAGACTGATCTC
>NZ_JACSIQ010000485.1:0-442 GCF_018812105.1 Gluconobacter sp. P1D12_c | reverse complement strand
CAGATCGTGTTCCTGATGCCAAAACACTCTGGCTGTTCCGTGAGCGCCTGACGCAGGTGGGAGCGATCGAGGGTCTGTTCAACCGTTTTGACGCGACCCTGCGGCACGCCGGCTATCTGCCGATGTCGGGCCAGATCCTGGATGCAACATTGGTAGCCGCTCCAAAGCAGCGCAATACSAAYRCCGAGAAAGCCGAYCTCCGGGCAGGCCGTATTCCCGAAGACTGGCAGGACAAGCCGTCAAAGCTGTCGCACAAGGATCGCCATGCGCGCTGGACGCTGAAGTTCACGAAAGCGAAGCGGCAGGACGATGGAACCATGCCGTCGAGTGATCTCGCTATCCCATTCTTTGGCTACAAACCCCACGTCTCCATCGACCGGAAGTATCGGTTCATCCGCAAATGGAAGACAACAGATGCCGCCGCCAGTGATGGCGCGCGATT
>NZ_JACSIQ010000484.1:0-443 GCF_018812105.1 Gluconobacter sp. P1D12_c | reverse complement strand
AGACGATGGAACCATGCCATCCAGCGATCTGGCTATCCCATTCTTTGACTACAAGTCCCATGTCTCCATCGACCGGAAGTTCCGGTTCATCCGCGAATGGAAGACGACAGATGCCGCCGCCAGTGATGGCGCGCGATTGAGAGAGGGGCTGCTGGATAAAGCCAATACGGCCTCGAGCGTCTGGACAGATACGGCCTACCGTTCAAAAGCCAATGAGGACTTCATGGAAAAGCAGGGCTTTGTCTCGAAGGTTCACAGGAAAAAACCGCATCTCAAGCCTATGCCCCGGCATATCCAGAGATCCAACGCAGGAAAGTCCGTGATCCGGTCGCGTGTCGAGCATGTCTTTGCCGATCAGAAATCGCAGACAGGACTGTTTGTCCGAACTGTAGGCATAACGCGGGCCAGTATGAGGGTCGGGATGGCCAATATCGTCTACAACA
>NZ_JACSIQ010000483.1:0-443 GCF_018812105.1 Gluconobacter sp. P1D12_c | reverse complement strand
CCATTTGCGGATGAACCGATACTTCCGGTCGATCGAGACGTGGGGTTTGTAGCCAAAGAATGGGATAGCGAGATCACTCGACGGCATGGTTCCATCGTCCTGCCGCTTCGCTTTCGTGAACTTCAGCGTCCAGCGCGCATGGCGATCCTTGTGCGACAGCTTTGACGGCTTGTCCTGCCAGTCTTCGGGAATACGGCCTGCCCGGAGATCGGCTTTCTCGGCGTTCGTGTTGCGCTGCTTTGGAGCCGCCACCAGCGGTGCATCCAGGATCTGGCCCGACATCGGCAGATAGCCGGCGGGCCGCAGGGTCGCGTCAAACCGGTTGAACAGACCCTCGATCGCTCCCACCTGCGTCAGGCTCGCACGGAACTGCCAGAGTGTTTTGGCATCAGGCACCCGATCTGAAAGCCCCAGCCCAAGGAAGCGCATGAACGACAGGCAGG
>NZ_JACSIQ010000482.1:0-443 GCF_018812105.1 Gluconobacter sp. P1D12_c | reverse complement strand
CGGCATGGTTCCATCGTCCTGCCGCTTCGCTTTCGTGAACTTCAGCGTCCAGCGCGCATGGCGATCCTTGTGCGACAGCTTTGACGGCTTGTCCTGCCAGTCTTCGGGAATACGGCCTGCCCGGAGATCGGCTTTCTCGGCGTTCGTGTTGCGCTGCTTTGGAGCCGCCACCAGCGTTGCATCCAGGATCTGGCCCGACATCGGCAGATAGCCGGCGTGCCGCAGGGTCGCGTCAAAACGGTTGAACAGACCCTCGATCGCTCCCACCTGCGTCAGGCGCTCACGGAACAGCCAGAGTGTTTTGGCATCAGGAACACGATCTGAAAGCCCCAGCCCAAGGAAGCGCATGAACGACAGGCGATCGTTGATCAGATATTCCGTCCGCTCATCAGACAAATTGTTCAACGTCTGGATCACCAGGATCTTGAACATCAGCACCGGAT
>NZ_JACSIQ010000481.1:0-443 GCF_018812105.1 Gluconobacter sp. P1D12_c | reverse complement strand
TTCATGACATGACCGGTTTCGCGATGCCAATTGCACATCATGTGACCCAGCCATCCCGCATGGCTGCGATCCTGATTGACGAGATGCGTCGCCGAAGCATTCTCCTGCCGTCGGTCACTGTCATTGAAGCCTTGGTGCGCCGTGCTCGCCAGCAGGCCGATCACCTTGTCCATGACGTCCTTGCAGGGGATCTGCCGCCGGAAACCCGTTGTCGTTTGGACAAAATGCTGGAGCGTCGTGGCGATCGCAGTGCCTCCTGGCTCTCGTGGCTGCGTAACCCGCCCTTGTCACCAGCCGCGCGCAATATCCTGCGATTGCTGGAACGCCTGGAGTGTGTACGATCCCTGAACCTCGACAGCGCTCGCGCCACGACCATACCGCGTGTGGCCTTTGACCGTTTGAGCGAAGAAGCTGCCCGGATTACGCCCCAGCATCTGGCCGAG
>NZ_JACSIQ010000049.1:0-1994 GCF_018812105.1 Gluconobacter sp. P1D12_c | reverse complement strand
CGGTCATCCGCTCGCGTGTCGAGCATGTCTTTGCCGATCAGAAGTCACAGACGGGGCTGTTTGTCCGGACTGTCGGTATCAGTCGAGCCACCATGAGGATCGGGCTCGCCAATATCGTCTACAATATGCGCCGCCTCCTCTTCCTCGAAAGATTGAACGCGAGCGCATAGCCATCCAGCGAGAGACAACTCCCAATCTGCTCAAAACGCAGACTGGACGCCATCGCAAAAACCGTCAATCAAATCGCCAAAACCCAGAAATTACCGGCCAAGCACATCAATCAAGGGTTCTTCGATCCCTCCAAGTGGTTTTTTTCCTTTTTTGCACTGACGGTCGTGTTCGATCTGATCGATACGCTCATCAAAGGGCCGGTACATTATGCCTTATTCTCGATCGAATACTGGTTCCGTGTGCCGGTCTATCTCGTGTTATGTGGTATCGCGATCGCCTCGACCAGTCGTCGGTTTCATATCGGGTTTGTGAGCCTTGGCCTGCTTTACGAGATTTCGTGGATCATCCGACATTTCGAACGGTTATCGTAAAGCTCGACCAGAATTTGAATTTAACACAGTTCTGAAAATGACCTTTGCCATTCCTGACGAATGGCAGCTTTCTGTGATATTCGTCGGAGAACAGATATTCCGCTTTCCCCCCCCCAACCAGCCGCGACATCGAGAAATGGTTACAAGCCTGGGTGAGCTGAAATGTCTCTCGCAGAGAGCGCCAGAAACGATCGGACTGTCTTTCCAGGGGCCGCCTTTGCCGTAGACGAGCGTCTGTGGAACATGCCTCGAAAAGACCTTTGCGGGTCTTTTTTGTGCCCCGCCCCCTATGTCCGATAAAAGAGATTAACGGATGTAAATTTACCTTGTCAGGCTTGCTGAGAACGGTCGGCCCAATGAGACAGGGAAGGGCCTCTTAGGTAAGTTCAAGGCAATAGAAATTCTACCATGTAAAGCATCCGTTTACATTAGCAACGTAAAGCTGTAGGTTACATCTATGGAGATCGACAGCATCAGTCACAAAGGCCTGCGCCGATTTTTTGAAACAGGTAATGCTAAAGGTCTGGTTGGCGATGTGACCCGGCTTCGGAAGATGTTGGCATTCATTGATGCCGCAGCGTCATTAGACGAACTTGCTGTTCCTCCAAATTATGGGTTGCACCCATTGACGGGGGATCGCGCAGGCACTTGGTCAATGACGGTCACCAAAAACTGGCGTCTGACGTTTCGCCTGAACGAGCAGGGTTCACTCTGCGATATGACACTGGAGGATTATCATGGCGCTTAAAATGCATGCCTCACTGGCCGTTCATGTGGGTGACTGGCTCAAAACGGAGATCCTGGAACCTTATAATATCAAGGTGAACACCGTTGCAGAACATTTTGGCGTCTCGCGCCAGTCGATCAGTGCTCTTCTGAATGGACGGTCCAACCTGTCCGCAGACATGGCCATTCGGTTTGAAAAGGCCTTTGGAGTACGCGCCGATACCCTGATGCGTATGCAGAGTGCTTTCGAGTTGGCTCAGGCACGAACGCATGAAGCCAATTTGAACGTCCAGCATTTCAATCTCGTCGCACCTTCCAGTACTGAACAACGGACGATTTAAGGTCTGCTTAGGCTCAGGACTCATAGCCAGAAGATGACGGTTGCGGCGAGGCAGATGGCTGAGAAGAAGACGGTGCCGCATCTGTCATAGCGTTTTGCGACCCGCCGCCAGTCCTTGAGGGGGCCGAACATGATTTCGATGCGGTTGCGTCTTTTGTATTTTCGCTTGTCGTATTTGACTGGCTTTCCGCGGGATCTCCGTCCCGGAATGCAGGGCCTGATCCCTGTTTCCTCCAAGGCATCCCGGAACCAGTCAGCATCATAACCCCGGTCCGCCAGCATCCACTGTGCCATGGGCAGGCTGTCCAGCAGAGCAGCGGCACCGGTGTAATCACTGACCTGTCCCGCCGTCATGAAGAAGCTCAGCGGTCGTCCGTTCTGATCCG
>NZ_JACSIQ010000480.1:0-443 GCF_018812105.1 Gluconobacter sp. P1D12_c | reverse complement strand
TAGAGAGAGAAGTACAGAGGCTTGAAAATCTGTTCAATATAAAGGCTGTGCGATTGAAGGCACGTTATGAGACCAAGGCTATTCGTTATATGTTTGGGAATGGGGTCGAGGTTTATTGCGGTTGGGAAAAGCCTTACGATATCATGACTTGTTTGCATGACCATTATATTGACCATTCTTTTCCTGTGAAGGATGTGAAAAGTTATAGAGATTATTTGCGTTGTMTTCCTTMGCATTCTTCTTTGTTTTTGGATTACATAGAAAGCAGGGGATATGGTTTTTTAAGATTCAACGAATATTTGAACGATGACGAGGATGATTTTTGTTACGAGTGTGTTTTTGTTAATGACAATAAAGATGAGATACGCCTTTGGGTTAAAGATTTAGAAGAATGTGACAAGGATGGTTTGTATTCGAGTATCGATAATTTAGATTTGGAAAAT
>NZ_JACSIQ010000479.1:0-444 GCF_018812105.1 Gluconobacter sp. P1D12_c | reverse complement strand
GTGTAAATACGATCGGCAGAAACACCGAGTTTGAGCAGTTCCTGATGCTGGGCCGCGAGATCCTGTTTGTCCGTCGAGCAGCGGGCATAGCCGATCATTATGTGTGTCATACGGGAAAGTGTAACGTATAAGGCCCCATGACTGCAAAACATATGGTACAACATTTATGAGACACAGCACACGGCTGTATTCCATGACGTGTTGCACTTGTCCGGGACAGTCCGTCCAACGATCCCCTTCCGGACACATGAAGGAGACATCCGATCATGGCGCGGCGCCGTCTTCTGACCCGTGAAGCTCTCGCCCGACATTACGAGCCTTCTGTCGATGATCGCGAGATCACGAGACATTTTACACTCAGCCAGGATGACTTCGATCTGATCGCAACCCGCCGCGGAGAAACCTCCCGATTGGGTTTCACGATGGTCATGCTCTACATGCGCT
>NZ_JACSIQ010000478.1:0-444 GCF_018812105.1 Gluconobacter sp. P1D12_c | reverse complement strand
CGCCCATCGTGGTATTTATGGAAGCTGTTCCTAGATGTTTAGTCCCGGGATTTGATGGTTTGGATTGATGATGAATCTTTCTGGCTCTGAAGTCCAGATTTTGCAGATGTATTCGTAAGGGGTAAGGCCACTGAGGGTCTTGAGTCTTCGCCCGAAATTATAGGCTGCCATGAAGTCGTTGAGGTGTGTCCTYAACTGCTCATGACTRTCGTAATGGAAGCGTTTGACGGTTGCTTCCTTGATTGTCYGGTTCATCCGCTCAACCTGACCGTTCGTCCAGGGATGATTGGGTTTCGTCAGACGATGTTCGATCCCCTGGGCTTCGCAGATCAGGTCGAAGCGCATGGGACGCGACCAGGCCGTATTGCGATTACGGGGTTGGTCAGAGAACTGGATGCCGTTATCGGTCAGAATGGTATGGATCCGGTAAGGGATGATGCTCAG
>NZ_JACSIQ010000477.1:0-445 GCF_018812105.1 Gluconobacter sp. P1D12_c | reverse complement strand
TCGGACAGGAGTCAGGCAAGCGGCGTTTACCGGTCCGATAGAGGTCTCCAATGATCTGCACCGCCTTCAGTAATCCCTGTACCGTGCGACCACCCTGAAACTGGAACGCGTTCAGGAATGGACCAATGGCAGGACGAAGAGAGCGATGCCGGTTGATCAGTTCGGCCGTGCGATCAATGGTCTCTGGAGCTGTCAGGGTTTCAGCCCTGCCGATGGCGTCCTGGAGGCGGGGCCAGTCAATTCCCGTAATGGCAGACAGTGAATCAACGCCCTGATCACGGGCCTCAATCAGATGACGGCAAGAGGTTGTCAGCAGACGAAGCTGGGCCTGCAACGATCGCATGGTGACAATCGCTTTGTCACGGATCCGGTGCTCGGCACGGCGCATCATGCTTCCGAGGAGTTTGTCCATCATTGTGAGGGCCGCGTCGGTTAGAACCTCCTC
>NZ_JACSIQ010000476.1:0-446 GCF_018812105.1 Gluconobacter sp. P1D12_c | reverse complement strand
ATTCATCACTAAAAACAAAAATTCACAAAAGTAATGAATCACGAAAATCACTATTGAACGAATTGAAAAGCGAACGCGAAAAAAGTTTTGATAAGGGCAAGCCGTTCAGAGATTTACAGAAGAAGAATGAACAGCTTGAAACTTATCTTGGTTTAGTTTTTGATTCTTTGGATTCGCATGGAATTAATCCTGTTCCGTTCATTAAGACTGTCTACACGTTGGATGATTTAATGCGTGATTGCGATAGGATTGCGAAGGAGTGGCTTGAGTCATTCCAGGCGACGTGGGAACCTAAGGCGAAGCCTCAAAAGGGTTCTGATCGCTCTATTGCCTAGAGCGACGACCCCGAAGGTCCGGGGTCTAGCATTGGGGTTTCGACCTCCATGCTAAAGGCTAAATCAGTATTAAAAAGATAGCTCAAACTGCTTCGCTTCATGAGCAGATAA
>NZ_JACSIQ010000475.1:0-446 GCF_018812105.1 Gluconobacter sp. P1D12_c | reverse complement strand
ATTTACTCGGTTCAGAGGGCCTAGGTGGAGGGTTCGAAAAACCCCCTGGTATTGAGGTCTGCTCTGTGATTCCATTTCCCCTTAGTTGATTGGGGATGATGAAAGATGAAGCAGCCGGGTTTCTTTGATGTTGAAGARCGGCTTGCCCGGTTGAGYGGGCTTGGTGACCAGCTCGAAGCATTTTCCCGGACTGTGGGTTTTGAGGTGTTCCGCCCTGATCTGGAGCAGGCTCTGGCCTATTCAGATGGAAGCAAGGGCGGGCGACCGCCGTTCGATTCAGTGTTGATGTTCAGGATCCTGGTGATCCAGACGCTGAACAATTTGTCCGACAAACGGACGGAATATCTGATCAACGATCGCCTCTCCTTCATGCGCTTCCTTGGKCTGGGGCTTTCAGATCGTGTTCCTGATGCCAAAACACTCTGGCTGTTCCGTGAGCGCCTGAC
>NZ_JACSIQ010000474.1:0-447 GCF_018812105.1 Gluconobacter sp. P1D12_c | reverse complement strand
ACTCGTAACAAAAATCATCCTCGTCATCGTTCAAATATTCGTTGAATCTTAAAAAACCATATCCCCTGCTTTCTATGTAATCCAAAAACAAAGAAGAATGCGAAGGAAGACAACGCAAATAATCTCTATAACTTTTCACATCCTTCACAGGAAAAGAATGGTCAATATAATGGTCATGCAAACAAGTCATGATATCGTAAGGCTTTTCCCAACCGCAATAAACCTCGACCCCATTCCCAAACATATAACGAATAGCCTTGGTCTCATAACGTGACTTCTATCGCACATCATTTATATTGAACAGATTTTCAAGCCTCTGTACTTCTCTCTCTATTTCTCTATATTTTTCCTTCTTTACCATATCCATAACAATCTCCGACCCTCAGTTTGTGGGGTACTGGAAACTTATTGTAGCAGATAGAAATCAATATTTGACTTGTCATAGTG
>NZ_JACSIQ010000473.1:0-447 GCF_018812105.1 Gluconobacter sp. P1D12_c | reverse complement strand
GAGAGTTCGATAGACAGTTGGCCGAGAAATAGAAAACAGTTCTGAAAGATCGCTGATGGAGTAATCGCCGGTATCATACATCCGGCGAAGCTCTTTTTGCTGACGTTCAGAAAGCTTGGGTTTCTTTCCGCGTAGTTTACCTTTGTCGCGTGCAACGGCCATCCCTTCACGAGTACGCATCCGGATCAGATCGGCTTCAAACTCCGCGAAAGTCGCAAGGATGTTGAAGAACAACTTGCCCATTGGATCAGACGGATCGTGAATACTGTTCCCAAGTTGAAGCTTCACGCCACGGGATGCCAGGCTGTCGCCAATAAGCCGTGCATCAGGGACAGAGCGGGCCAGTCGATCAAGCTTTGGTACGACCAAAGTATCGCCACTACGAACAGCCGCCAGTGCCTGGTCAAGGCCGGCCCTTTCCCGGTTCGTGCCGGTGAAGCCCTTGTC
>NZ_JACSIQ010000472.1:0-447 GCF_018812105.1 Gluconobacter sp. P1D12_c | reverse complement strand
AAGCTTCAACTTGGGAACAGTATTCACGATCCGTCTGATCCAATGGGCAAGTTGTTCTTCAACATCCTTGCGACTTTCGCGGAGTTTGAAGCCGATCTGATCCGGATGCGTACTCGTGAAGGGATGGCCGTTGCACGCGACAAAGGTAAACTACGCGGAAAGAAACCCAAGCTTTCTGAACGTCAGCAAAAAGAGCTTCGCCGGATGTATGATACCGGCGATTACTCCATCAGCGATCTTTCAGAACTGTTTTCTATTTCTCGGCCAACTGTCTATCGAACTCTCAGCAGAACAGCCTCAACGTTCTTGTTGGGTTCACTCTAAGCGTACGTAAAGTACACTTTCGTGTCGTGACCCCAGGAAGCCACGCAGCTTTTCGGCAGCCTTCCCGGTGCGGCCCTGCACAGTGCGCTCGGCTGCATCATAAAGCGAGATTGCCTCCTCGTC
>NZ_JACSIQ010000471.1:0-448 GCF_018812105.1 Gluconobacter sp. P1D12_c | reverse complement strand
GGCTTATAGCTCGGGATTATTCTGCTGATGAGAATCTGCGTTTTGCGTGTCGTTCGGAACAGGAAGACAGGCGACGCTTCAGGCTTACTGCTGGTGGTTTAGAATACGTTCCAGAGGTTAAGGAAGCGAAGGAATCACGAGGAGAGATTTTTGATGCAGGACCTTCTGAGAATGGTTGTGAGTCATCTTCTCGGATAGGTTTTTATGAGCTTCTTCGTCGCAACAGTGGGAACAAGGTTGATGTGTTTAAACATCTTGAACGCATTGGCAGGGATGAGGCCATAAGGCTTCAATCTGAGCGCATTGCTGACAGGCATGAAGGTCTGGGGATTCCGTCTAGGCGTAAGAAGAAGGATGGCACCTTTTTCAAGGTGGGTTTGCTGTCTGGATTAGCTAAGCAGATGGATGAACAGTTTAGGCATATCATGTTCATTCCTGCTGTTGCTGT
>NZ_JACSIQ010000048.1:0-2082 GCF_018812105.1 Gluconobacter sp. P1D12_c | reverse complement strand
AGGATCTTGAACATCAGCACCGGATCAAATGGCGGTCGCCCGCCTTTGCTTCCATCTGAATAGGCCAGTGCCTTCTCCAGATCAGGACGGAACACTTCAAAATCCACAGTCCGGGAAAATGCTTCGAGCTCATCACCAAGCCCGCTCAAGCGAGTCAAACGCTCTCCAACATTAAGGAAACCGGTCTGCTTCATCTTCCATCTTTCCCAATCAACGCAGGAAAGATGAAATCACAGACAACCGTTTAAAGCCAAGAGGCTTCTCGAACTCTCCACCTAATACCAGAGAACCACAACCAGCGCAACAAAACTCAGAAATCAGCGCAAAGTCGCACCAACACGGTTCTTCAATTCCTCCACGTTACTTCTTCCAATCATTTAAGCGCCCACTGCCATCTACTAATCTGATAGAGTTAATTGTTACAGAACACTTATTGGTAACACATTTTAATGAAGAAACTTCCATTGGAAGCTCGACTTCATAGAAGTGCATGTCTCGATGTGTTCCACGAAGCTTAATAGGAAATATTTTTCCATTTAAATCTGTACACGTCAGATATATAGGTAAATCTTCCTGTGTCGAGCCAAAAATTAATCTTAATCGCTCATCATGTGGAGTTAGTGTGATATATAATATATCTTCCACTTCTAAAAAACAAGCAGATTTTCTACACCATTGGGGAAGAGGAGAAACAATAAGAGGAATACTATAATGTGATTTTTTATTTATACTTAAACTATCAGAATTTATTAATGTACGACCGCCAAGAAGATTAATTGACTTAAAATCAAGCACTTCATCAGCGTCCTGAAGAATTGGCCTCCAACGGTCTTCAGCCCACTGGACGTGAAGGGAATTAAATAGTCGTGAATATATCTCAAGATCGGCAATCCGTCGGGCTCGGCTACGCGAGATCCCTGATATTACCTCGAACTCCGAGAAAAGAGAGTGGTAGTCTTGATCAAAATTTGAACTAATAAATTTTGAATTTAGAGCAGTTATTGGATGAGAAAATGTTTCGATTTTTAAATCATCATCTTCAATGGGGAGGTAAGCGGGAGCCCAATCATAAAATGGAAGATCTTCACAATAAGATGATAGTGTAGATATCGACATGCCTGCGGAAAATACTTCTTGAACCATTACGCATTCACCTATTGGCCATGCTGGAAGGTTATGTATTCTTCTCTGTACTGACATTTCTAATCTTCTTCGAAGAATATGCATAGCTGCGCGCCGCGAGAAGAACGATACACAGAAAAGCCCTTTATGGATATAAGTATTTGTATCGTAATATCCCACACACCCATTCAGATGTGACCACTGTTCATTTGGTTGTGTCTGAGGATCATAAATTAAGTCAACTGCCCTGTCATTCATGATCTGGAAAATTTTTGCAAAAGAAATATGAGGGGCTACATCGTTCTCAATGGCGCATATATAATCATACTCTGGGTGAGCCATAATAAAAAGATTTTGCTGGTAGTCACCATTATACCAAAACCCTCCCCACGGTTGCATTCCCCATTCTAAACCCAATTTATTAATATCATCATAAGGAGTATAAAATATTCTCTCTGTGCTAAGATGTGGTTCTGGAATATAGCTACCTGCGTCAGGATCAAATAAAATGAAAATATCGCATCCATTACTATATCTCTTACATAGAAGAAAATTCCTCTCGACAACTTCATCCCAGAAATGCGTCTTAAAAAGAATAGCTAGTTTCATATTATATATCCCCTATCCTCGTGATAATCATAATGTGCTCTTATAAAATAAGAGATTGAAAAACAATAATCGCACTTCTCGGAGCCATTTTAGAAACTCGATATGATGGTTTTTCAATGCATTTAGCATGTATTTCAAGCTCTAAATATGAAAGGTTCGAAAAACGCTCTAGTTGATGTGCCGGGGTCGGGATTTTTGCGATTTAGAGGGATCGAAGAACCCTTGATTGATGTGCTTGGTTCGTGATTTCAAGCTTTTGGCGATTTGATTGACGGTTCCTTGGGTCGCTTTCGCTCTGCGTTTTGAGCAGATCGGGGACTGCCCCCCTGGATGACTACGCGCTCGCGTTCA
>NZ_JACSIQ010000470.1:0-448 GCF_018812105.1 Gluconobacter sp. P1D12_c | reverse complement strand
TTGAAGAATCAAAATGAGAAGTTGAAAGCGAGTAATTCATCACTAAAAACAAAAATTCACAAAAGTAATGAATCACGAAAATCACTATTGAACGAATTGAAAAGCGAACGCGAAAAAAGTTTTGATAAGGGCAAGCCGTTCAGAGATTTACAGAAGAAGAATGAACAGCTTGAAACTTATCTTGGTTTAGTTTTTGATTCTTTGGATTCGCATGKAATTAATCCTGTTCCGTTCATTAAGACTGTCTACACGTTGGATGATTTAATGCGTGATTGAGATAGGATTGCTAAGGAGTGGCTTGAGTCATTCCAGGCGACGTGGGAACCTAAGGCGAAGCCTCAAAAGGGTTCTGATCGCTCTATTGCCTAGAGCGACGACCCCGAAGGTCCGGGGTCTAGCATTGGGGTTTCGACCTCCATGCTAAAGGCTAAATCAGTATTAAAAAGAT
>NZ_JACSIQ010000469.1:0-448 GCF_018812105.1 Gluconobacter sp. P1D12_c | reverse complement strand
AGATCCTGGTCATCCAGACGCTGAACAATCTGTCCGACGAGCGAACGGAATATCTGATCAACGACCGCCTGTCCTTCATGCGTTTCCTTGGTCTGGGACTGTCGGACCGGGTGCCCGATTCCAAAACGGTCTGGCTGCTCCGTGAACGCCTGACACAGGCGGGTGCGATCGATGGGCTGTTTAACCGGTTTGAAGCGACCCTGCGGAACGCCGGTTATCTGCCGATGTCAGGCCAGATCCTGGATGCAACATTGGTAGCCGCTCCAAAGCAGCGCAATACGAATGCTGAGAAAGCCGACCTCCGGGCAGGGCGTATTCCTGAAGACTGGCAGGATAAGCCATCCAGATTGTCCCACAAGGACAGGAACACCCGCTGTACACTGAAGTTCACGAAGGCGAAGCGGCAAGACGATGGAACCATGCCATCCAGCGATCTGGCTATCCCATT
>NZ_JACSIQ010000468.1:0-448 GCF_018812105.1 Gluconobacter sp. P1D12_c | reverse complement strand
CCATTAGGTCGCACCACGTGCGACCATAAAGTCGCACAGTGTGCGACCTATTCGGCACTCATACAGAGGTTTCCCACATGCGGAACATGACCCGTCTCAAGACCCCAAAAGATCGGCTTCGTGAAGATCAGGCCGAACAGGTTCGCCAAGCCCTTTTGCCGTTTTTTGACAATCCCGATTTTGACCATGATGCCCTTGGCCGGGTCATGGTCACCGTTCAACGCATTACTACCCCAGCCCCCGGAACAACGGAGCCGTTTGTTATGATCCGTCCCGCACAGAACCGTGCTGTCACCTTGTGGCTAATGAAGAACAGTAAACGTCCAATGAAGGCCGTGGACGTCTGGACGCTCTTGTTCGACCACCTGTTCCCACATACCGGACAGATCATGCTAACCCGCGAAGAAATCGCCGAAAAAGTCGGAATTCGGGTCAACGAAGTTACAGC
>NZ_JACSIQ010000467.1:0-449 GCF_018812105.1 Gluconobacter sp. P1D12_c | reverse complement strand
TTATAGAAAGCATGATGCGGGAGCATCAGCCCAACAATCTTATTCTACATCTGCTCGAATTTTATTTCAGCACCAACGATGACACGACCATCAAGAGAAGGCTCAACACAGAGAGCCATAGCAATATCGGGCCCGAAAATATCCAATGATCTAGGGACACCTATCGTGGGTTCGCCTTCATCACGCTTCGTGAAAAGCTCAGCATCATTGATGACACGCTACTTCAAAATCTTCAGAGATCCATCAGACTGATCGCGAACGATGCGAAGCCTCTCATCATTAAGACACCCATTGAACTCATTAAACGATCCGTACCTCTGTATCAGTCGCGTATTGAGTGTCTCATTATAGAACCACTCAAGATGGCCATCCTCCATCGTCTCAATATCGTTCGGCTTAGTCACATATTTTGTGACCTCATCAACAGACTCAAGAGTTCCCGCATCCTT
>NZ_JACSIQ010000466.1:0-449 GCF_018812105.1 Gluconobacter sp. P1D12_c | reverse complement strand
AGTGATCCTTCACTCTACGAATGGTTTGTCGGTCAGCCAAATGTGCCATTACCGACAAAAAAAGAAGCTTTCTGAATATATCTGAAGAAGGGGTTTCCTTCTTCAGCTTACGACAATTTGCTTGCAAATTGTGTAGTAAGTCCACCTTTTGAAAAAAGGGGGCTGAAACACCATGTCAAAATTCGCCATTCTTCGGGTTCAGAAACTCAAATCGCCCAAGTCCGTCAGGGCGTCCATGAAGCACGCCTACCGAGAGCAGGATACGCCAAACGCTGACGCCACGAGAACGCCAGACAATGACCTGATCGGGCCGCAGAACGTCAAACAGGGCATGATCGCGTTCGAGAAGGCGCTACCTGAGAAGATCCGCAAGAACGCCGTCCAGTGCATCGAATACCTGGTCACGTCCTCACCTGGCGCGTTCGAGAACCGGAACGCTGACCAGGAGG
>NZ_JACSIQ010000465.1:0-449 GCF_018812105.1 Gluconobacter sp. P1D12_c | reverse complement strand
GAATTAATCCTGTTCCGTTCATTAAGACTGTCTACACGTTGGATGATTTAATGCGTGATTGCGATAGGATTGCGAAGGAGTGGCTTGAGTCATTCCAGGCGACGTGGGAACCTAAGGCGAAGCCTCAAAAGGGTTCTGATCGCTCTATTGCCTAGAGCGACGACCCCGAAGGTCCGGGGTCTAGCATTGGGGTTTCGACCTCCATGCTAAAGGCTAAATCAGTATTAAAAAGATAGCTCAAACTGCTTCGCTTCATGAGCAGATAATTAGCTCAGATTTGCTGTGTCCTGCATCACAGAGCGAGCGCAGAGCGGGAGCCACGTAGTGTGGCCGTAGGCCATCTGTGTGGGATGGTTCTTGATAATCTGATTTTTATGGTAGAATGTGAGTCGAGGTTAAATCGATGGATATCTTGGCGGATTACATCGAAGAAGCCCGATAGGTTAGGA
>NZ_JACSIQ010000464.1:0-449 GCF_018812105.1 Gluconobacter sp. P1D12_c | reverse complement strand
GTCTTGTAGACGCTCTATGTCGAGAACCTTTGACAGCATCCCATCTTCTAAGACGCTACCCCCACCTCTACCCATGTGAGATATCGTGTAAGTGTCAAGCATATATGCTTTTGCGGAATCATCCACCGCATTGATATCCCTGTTGCCAAGCTCCCACGAACCACGCAACGCAAACAGATTACGCCCCGTTAGAGCATCGCATCCAATTTTTTGKAGTTTTTCGATAACCTGCTGATGGTGTCGCTTAGAGACAACTTCAATGAGTTCGAGAGCCTTTTTGCCGAGTTCAGTGTCAGGCGTCTGCGTATAATTCTGGACCATAAGACAGGGTTCAGAGACGTTATAGAAAGAATGATGCGGGAGCATCAGCCCAACAATCTTATTCTCCATCTGCTCGAATTTTATTTCATCACCAACGATGACACGACCATCAAGAGAAGGCTCAACAC
>NZ_JACSIQ010000463.1:0-450 GCF_018812105.1 Gluconobacter sp. P1D12_c | reverse complement strand
TCACCGGGGCTTTGATCTGGAAACAGGTGAAGTTTCCGCTCTTTCAGATCCCGTATCCTGGGCGCAAATCGATAACCAAAGAAGGGCATCAGCCCGAAAACATGATCCGATGCCCCACCCGTGTCGGTATAATGCTCTTCAATGGAAAGCCCGTTGGCATGATACAGCAGCCCATCCAGAACATAGGGTGCTTCACCGGCCGTCGCCGCAATCACCCGGGTCGAAAACGGATCATACTGATCGGAGATGTGGGTGTAGAAACTGACGCCCGGTTCACTGCCATTGCGCGCATTGATATCGCTGATCGCAGCGCCTCTGCCACCTGCATGAAACAATTGACCATCACTTGAGGACGATGTGCCGTCTCCCCAGAGTGACGCCAGGGGCAGCCCACGATGGGCTGCAACCATACGGCCAAGGGCTTCGGCGTATCCGGCCTCGCTGATATGC
>NZ_JACSIQ010000462.1:0-451 GCF_018812105.1 Gluconobacter sp. P1D12_c | reverse complement strand
GCAGATATCAGCCAGCAGATATCATCAACAGACCACCCCAGATGGAACACATGCCCAAGCCATGAACGAGGATAATACCCCCCATCATATGACTGAGCTTTGATGACCCTTTGGGCCTCTAATTTCGTATATGAACGACCTACGGATTCCATCCGAGACCACCAGTCTTGGCGGTCTTGTGTTGAACCATCGCCATCAGTTGTGTTATAATACTGATGTGGGTCGGGTTGTGACGTTCCTGCGTCATGAGCCTTCTCCTAACCTATCGGGCTTCTTCGATGTAATCCGCCAAKATATCCATCGATTTAACCTCGACTCACATTCTACCATAAAAATCAGATTATCAAGAACCATCCCACACAGATGGCCTACGGCCACACTACGTGGCTCCCGCTCTGCGCTCGCTCTGTGATGCAGGACACAGCAAATCTGAGCTAATTATCTGCTCATG
>NZ_JACSIQ010000461.1:0-451 GCF_018812105.1 Gluconobacter sp. P1D12_c | reverse complement strand
CACCCGTCCCGGCCAGCGCATGAAGAGCATGACCATCGTGAAACCCAATCGGGAGGTTTCTCAGCGGCGGGTTGCGATCAGATCGAAGTCATCCTGGCTGAGTGTAAAATGTCTCGTGATCTCGCGATCATCGACAGAAGGCTCGTAATGTCGGGCGAGAGCTTCACGGGTCAGAAGACGGCGCCGC
Source organism: Gluconobacter sp. P1D12_c (assembly GCF_018812105.1). Classification (NCBI taxonomy): domain Bacteria; kingdom Pseudomonadati; phylum Pseudomonadota; class Alphaproteobacteria; order Acetobacterales; family Acetobacteraceae; genus Gluconobacter; species Gluconobacter sp. P1D12_c. Next base: position 264 of record NZ_JACSIQ010000461.1, on the reverse strand, counting down.
GCCATGATCGGATGTCTCCTTCATGTGTCCGGAAGGGGATCGTTGGACGGACTGTCCCGGACAAGTGCAACACGTCATGGAATACAGCCGTGTGCTGTGTCTCATAAAGGTGGTACCATATGTTTTGCAGTCATGGGGCCTTATACGTTACACTTTCCCGTATGACACACATAATGATCGGCTATGCCCGCTGCTCGACGGACAAACAGGATCTCGCGGCCCAGCATCAGGAACTGCTCAAACTCGGTGTTTCTGCCGATCGTA
>NZ_JACSIQ010000047.1:0-2110 GCF_018812105.1 Gluconobacter sp. P1D12_c | reverse complement strand
GAGCTCATCACCAAGCCCGCTCAACCGGGCAAGCCGCTCTTCAACGTCAAAAAATCCCGGCTGCTTCATAGCGTCATTCCCTCAGTCAGAACCGGACGAATGGAATCACAGAGCAGACCTCAAAACCAGGGGGTTTTTCGAACCCTCCACCTCATTTTTCACAAAAAGAACAACACCTGTTTTCAGCACGAAACGGTCCTTTATAACGGGTGACTGAGTTGGTTGGTCTGGTACTCAGGGGGGCACGCGATGATCCTACATAACATTCCATAAAAGGCCTGGAACACCACGGGAAATTTCTTCCTGGACCGACGGCGACGCCTGATAAAAAACGCGCAGGAACGTTTCGCGATCGGGCGCTTGCGGCATAGATTTAAGCCAATGAATAATTCTACTGACTGAAAAGCCGCGATCTGCAAAAAATCCTGAAATGGTATTTGCGGTCGAGGAAAGCTGTTCCTCAATTAGGGTTGGCTCAAGAAATTCCCATTCATCTGCAGATCTACGGTTCGCTTCCACCAAGTTTGACCCTGAGCTCGGGTCCTGACAGGACAGATAGAGATTACTAATGGGGTTCCGCAGTCCAAGCCGCCCATCTGGCCGCTTATGACAACGATAGACGAGGCTCCGCATTAGCCTCTCATCCATGGAAATCTTTAAAGGGCCGATGAACCCAGGAATAAATAGGGTCATGAGATGAGGGGTCGAAGAGTGCTTGCTTCCAAGCACTTCGAGGAAGCCATGGCGTTCTGCAACATCGGGTGTTGTGTGCAGAAGTCGCGACTCAGATGGTATATAGTAAATTCGTGTTTTGAAGAACGTTTCAAAGCGATAGATCAACACCCGCTCAGGAGGGGAAGCATTATACTCAGTACTTGTTGCGGGCTCATGAAAACTTACATCAACAAAGAATGTTGCGGCAGAACGTAATTTCTCAATCGCATAATCGAGTGCTGCTTCATATATCGGCAGAAGCAGAACTTCAGTTCTTGGAACGAGCTTTAACGGCTCTTCATCTAGAACATCATTGCGATCAAAATGTTTTAGGTATCCGTCGGAATCACTGAGATCAACATTCAAGCGCCTCTTAATGCGTTGAATGTAGTGTTCTAAGCTTCGGCAAATATAATGCAAAACAAATCCATCATTCCAGTCAATTTCTTGTGCGGAATTAGCAGACAATACTGGAACGCCATTCGGGCGCACATAACGCTGTGTCGAAACGTCAAACCAATGAGGGTTGTGATATTTATTTCCCATTTTTTCAGGACGGACAAAGCTTTTAACAAGTACGTTATCATTAAGCTCTGGCGTGGAATGTCTTGGGAACGCGGCAACTGTGAGTGCATGTGGACGCACGACGCGACCTGATGTGCCATGAATTCGCCAAGAAAACGCTATGCCGTCTGCATGGTCGAGGTCTGCAAGATAAGTCTGCAGTGTTTCGTGATAGCGTAGGTAAATATACTCATCCCCATCAAGAAAACCGATCCAATCAAACTGTCCGCGAGCCTGTTGGGCTGCATCCATGAATGCATCGCGTTGTCGCAGGTAAAAATCGGGCTGCTCGATCGGGTTCGTGCGAGTTAGTCTAATATCGTAGCATTTGGCAGCAGCTTGCAGAATTTCATAAGTCCCGTCGGACGAATGATCTTCATAGATGAAGAATGTCGATACGCCCCACGCAGCATGCCAAGCAATCCAACCAGCGATATCCGAGTATTCATTTTTAACGAACAAAGCGAGAGCAACGCGGGGCCGCATAAAGTTATCCTCTGACCACAACAACATTCTTAATGTTAGCAGATACACCGACATCGACAAGGATCAAGGTAAGCGTCAAGAGCTTGTACGGGAAATTATTGTGAACTAATCGAGAATTTAAGTTGACAGATCATATAAAACAGTGTATCTATATTTATGTTATTATAATAAAATCACAAAAATATTAAAATGGAAAACAGCATGTACTCTCGCTTGTTCGTTTTCACCTGGAGGGTTCGAAAAACCCCCTGGTTTTGAGGTCTGCTCTGTGATTCCATTCGTCCGGTTCTGACTGAGGGAATGACGCTATGAAGCAGCCGGGATTTTTTGACGTTGAAGAGCGGCT
>NZ_JACSIQ010000460.1:0-452 GCF_018812105.1 Gluconobacter sp. P1D12_c | reverse complement strand
CTCAACAATTTGTCTGATGAGCGGACGGAATATCTGATCAACGATCGCCTCTCCTTTATGCGTTTCCTTGGGCTGGGACTTTCAGATCGGGTGCCGGATGCCAAAACGGTCTGGCTGTTTCGCGAGCGTCTGACCCAGGCGAGTGCGATCGATGGKCTGTTCAACCGYTTTGAYGCRACCCTGCGGAACGCYGGTTATCTCCCGATGTCAGGGCAGATCCTGGATGCAACGCTGGTCGCGGCTCCCAGGCAGCGCAACACAAATGCTGAGAAAGCGGATCTGCGTGAAGGGCGGATCCCACAGGACTGGCAGGACAAGCCCGCAAAGATGTCGCATAAGGATCGTCATGCACGATGGACACTTAAGTTCACGAAGGCGAAGCGGCAGGACGATGGAACCATACCGTCGAGCGATCTCGCCATCCCGTTCTTTGGCTACAARTCCCAYGTCTC
>NZ_JACSIQ010000459.1:0-453 GCF_018812105.1 Gluconobacter sp. P1D12_c | reverse complement strand
CTGGCATCCCGTGGCGTGAAGCTTCAACTTGGGAACAGTATTCACGATCCGTCTGATCCAATGGGCAAGTTGTTCTTCAACATCCTTGCGACTTTCGCGGAGTTTGAAGCCGATCTGATCCGGATGCGTACTCGTGAAGGGATGGCCGTTGCACGCGACAAAGGTAAACTACGCGGAAAGAAACCCAAGCTTTCTGAACGTCAGCAAAAAGAGCTTCGCCGGATGTATGATACCGGCGATTACTCCATCAGCGATCTTTCAGAACTGTTTTCTATTTCTCGGCCAACTGTCTATCGAACTCTCAGCAGAACAGCCTCAACGTTCTTGTTGGGTTCACTCTAAGCGTACGTAAAGTACACTTTCGTGTCGTGACCCCTATTTGAACGAGGCGTTGCGCTGGATTCAGGAGCGGCACGGCAAGGACAACGTGATCGCTGCCATCATTCACCGGGA
>NZ_JACSIQ010000458.1:0-454 GCF_018812105.1 Gluconobacter sp. P1D12_c | reverse complement strand
TCCGGCGAAGCTCTTTTTGCTGACGTTCAGAAAGCTTGGGTTTCTTTCCGCGTAGTTTACCTTTGTCGCGTGCAACGGCCATCCCTTCACGAGTACGCATCCGGATCAGATCGGCTTCAAACTCCGCGAAAGTCGCAAGGATGTTGAAGAACAACTTGCCCATTGGATCAGACGGATCGTGAATACTGTTCCCAAGTTGAAGCTTCACGCCACGGGATGCCAGGCTGTCGCCAATAAGCCGTGCATCAGGGACAGAGCGGGCCAGTCGATCAAGCTTTGGTACGACCAAAGTATCGCCACTACGAACAGCCGCCAGTGCCTGGTCAAGGCCGGCCCTTTCCCGGTTCGTGCCGGTGAAGCCCTTGTCGGTGTAAATACGATCGGCAGAAACACCGAGTTTGAGCAGTTCCTGATGCTGGGCCGCGAGATCCTGTTTGTCCGTCGAGCAGCGGGC
>NZ_JACSIQ010000457.1:0-454 GCF_018812105.1 Gluconobacter sp. P1D12_c | reverse complement strand
TGAGCCCTGCCTGGGTTCGCCTGCGCAAATCCAGATCCTGTATCCAGTCGAGCATGAAAACCGACCGCTCGATCCGGCCAACTTCACGCAAGGCCACAGCCAGACCATTCTGACGGGGATAAGATCCGAGCTTCCGCAGCATGGCCGAGGCCGTCACGGTTCCACTCCGAATGGATGTGACCAGACGCAGCAGGTCGTCCCAGTGGGCCGCAACATGATCGGTATTGATCGGGTCACCGGCCATTCCACTCAGGAGATCACCGGGGCTTTGATCTGGAAACAGGTGAAGTTTCCGCTCTTTCAGATCCCGTATCCTGGGCGCAAATCGATAACCAAAGAAGGGCATCAGCCCGAAAACATGATCCGATGCCCCACCCGTGTCGGTATAATGCTCTTCAATGGAAAGCCCGTTGGCATGATACAGCAGCCCATCCAGAACATAGGGTGCTTCACC
>NZ_JACSIQ010000456.1:0-454 GCF_018812105.1 Gluconobacter sp. P1D12_c | reverse complement strand
GCCCGATATTGCTATGGCTCTCTGTGTTGAGCCTTCTCTTGATGGTCGTGTCATCGTTGGTGATGAAATAAAATTCGAGCAGATGGAGAATAAGATTGTTGGGCTGATGCTCCCGCATCATGCTTTCTATAACGTCTCTGAACCCTGTCTTATGGTCCAGAATTATACGCAGACGCCTGACACTGAACTCGGCAAAAAGGCTCTCGAACTCATTGAAGTTGTCTCTAAGCGACACCATCAGCAGGTTATCGAAAAACTCCAAAAAATTGGATGCGATGCTCTAACGGGGCGTAATCTGTTTGCGTTGCGTGGTTCGTGGGAGCTTGGCAACAGGGATATCAATGCGGTGGATGATTCCGCAAAAGCATATATGCTTGACACTTACACGATATCTCACATGGGTAGAGGTGGGGGTAGCGTCTTAGAAGATGGGATGCTGTCAAAGGTTCTCGAC
>NZ_JACSIQ010000455.1:0-454 GCF_018812105.1 Gluconobacter sp. P1D12_c | reverse complement strand
TATCCTTCACCTTGTCGACAAATAGAGGATCGGTCGAGAGCTTGAAGCTTTTCGAGCGATGCTGTTGAACACCGAACAGCGCCAGCATGCGCCCCACTGTGCTTTTTGACAGACCGGTGACTGATGCTGCCGAGCGAACCGTCCAATGAGTGCCGTCTGCAGGTTTGCTCCGCAGAACCATACGCAACAATTGCGCAACTTTTTCTTCGTCATGAGTTTTTGGCCGCCCTGGCCGGGCTTCTCCGTAAAGTCCGACGAGCCCCAGTTTGAACCATCACTTACGCCAGTGGCAAACCGTTGGGTTGGTGGTGCCGAGCCGGTGCGCAATCGCAGTGTTGTTCTCCCATCGGCTGAGGCCAGAACAATCTGCGCACGACGAACCACACTGTGTGGAGCGGAATGCGAACGGCTGATCCGCTCCAACTCTTCACCCTCGCTTTCACTAATGCAAAGG
>NZ_JACSIQ010000454.1:0-454 GCF_018812105.1 Gluconobacter sp. P1D12_c | reverse complement strand
CTCTGTGCGTCTTCATCTTTTGTACCTGAATTATTAAACAGAGTAAAAAAACTGCTTTCGTTCGGATTTGACAAACGGTATTGTTAGCCCACTAGAAATATAGGTATGAACCAATTATTTTAATGTAATATACCCTATAAAATCATAGGTCTAATACCGGACCAGATAAGAAATTCTACTTCTGAGACACTTAACGTCAGAGAAATACTTTCAGCGGTGCTGCCTTCACACTCTGTGCGTCTTCATCTTTTGTACCTGAATTATTAAACAGAGTAAAAAAACTGCTTTCGTTCGGATTTGACAAACGGTATTGTTAGCCCACTAGAAATATAGGTATGAACCAATTATTTTAATGTAATATACCCTATAAAATCATAGGTCTAATACCGGACCAGATAAGAAATTCTACTTCTGAGACACTTAACGTCAGAGAAATACTTTCAGCAGAAAGACT
>NZ_JACSIQ010000453.1:0-454 GCF_018812105.1 Gluconobacter sp. P1D12_c | reverse complement strand
ATATAATGGTCATGCAAACAAGTCATGATATCGTAAGGCTTTTCMCAACCGCAATAAACATCGACCCCATTCCCAAACATATAACGAATAGCCTTGGTCTCATAACGTGCCTTCAATCGCAMAGCCTTTATATTGAACAGATTTTCAAGCCTCTGTACTTCTCTMTCTATTTCTCTATATTTTTCCTTCTTTACCATATCCATAACAATCTCCGACCCTCAGTTTGTGGGGTACTGGAAACTTATTGTAGCAGATAGAAATCAATATTTGACTTGTCATAGTGTCCGACTATGACAATTACATTGTCGTCGGTCCTGCGGAGCTTCAAAGATACCAGTCTGCAAGCTCCTGAAAGGCGTCCTGATTAGCTTCGAAGTATTCGGAATCCGGAACCTCAATAGGAGGCTCATCAAGCTCTACGGGGTCTTGTAGACGCTCTATGTCGAGAACCTTT
>NZ_JACSIQ010000452.1:0-455 GCF_018812105.1 Gluconobacter sp. P1D12_c | reverse complement strand
ATCGTGTTCCTGATGCCAAAACACTCTGGCTGTTCCGTGAGCGCCTGACGCAGGTGGGAGCGATCGAGGGTCTGTTCAACCGTTTTGACGCGACCCTGCGGCACGCCGGCTATCTGCCGATGTCGGGCCAGATCCTGGATGCAACGCTGGTGGCGGCTCCAAAGCAGCGCAACACGAACGCCGAGAAAGCCGATCTCCGGGCAGGCCGTATTCCCGAAGACTGGCAGGACAAGCCGTCAAAGCTGTCGCACAAGGATCGCCATGCGCGCTGGACGCTGAAGTTCACGAAAGCGAAGCGGCAGGACGATGGAACCATGCCGTCGAGTGATCTCGCTATCCCATTCTTTGGCTACAAACCCCACGTCTCCATCGACCGGAAGTATCGGTTCATCCGCAAATGGAAGACAACAGAAGCCGCCGCCAGTGATGGCGCGCGATTGAGAGAGGGGCTTCTG
>NZ_JACSIQ010000451.1:0-455 GCF_018812105.1 Gluconobacter sp. P1D12_c | reverse complement strand
CAGATATATTCAGAAAGCTTCTTTTTTTGTCGGTAATGGCACATTTGGCTGACCGACAAACCATTCGTAGAGTGAAGGATCACTCGGAAGGCGAAGTGTCTCTAGAAGCACTTCATTATCTCGCACTATAGAAAATTCAAAAAATTCATCTAAATTTTCATCATGTAATTCCTTAAGATTTTTCCAAATTTTCATAGTTTCTAAGTCGTTTGAATGAGAAATTATAAATGTATTTTGGCATGCAATATGGAATCGTTCGTTAGTTTTCATAATTTTCCTCCTTCTATAACTTCAAGATTAAATCCCGGCTTTGGTATTGTAGAAAGTTCTTCTTGTGTAGCACGACTACCTACTTCAGCAACGTGGCGGTTCATGTAGTAGCGGACAAGACCCGGCCCTCGCATACCGGCTACCTTTTCGCGCTCGGAGAAAATCGCACCGAACTTCACCAGTTC
>NZ_JACSIQ010000046.1:0-3810 GCF_018812105.1 Gluconobacter sp. P1D12_c | reverse complement strand
GCTTATCTTCGTGAGAAAAGTAGCTTTGAAGCGTCCGGATTTTCTATGCTATCCCATTCAACGCAAGAGGCAGTGCTAAAAGACCATTTCGACAAAATGGACATCGGACATAAAGGTTATCTCCTTCCCAACGAATGGAAGAGATAGGACAACTCCATAAGATCGTAATTCTTGGTTTTCTAAAGAAATAATCCGCTCAAGTAGAAAAATATTCCTTGAAAAACAGAGAAATTAGCATGTTCCATCACCTGGAGGGATCGAAGACCCTTTAATTGATGTGCTTGTCCGGTAATTTCTGGGTTTTGGCGATTTGATTAACGGTTTCTGCGATGGCATCCGGTCTACGTGTTGAGCAGATCGGGTATTGTCCCCCTCTGGATGACTACGCGCTCGCGTTGATCCGCTCCAGGAAGAGGACGCGGCGCGGGTTGTAGACAATATTGGCCAGGCCGATCCTCATGGTGGCTCGGGTGATACCGACGGTTCGGACGAACAGCCCTGTCTGCGATTTCTGATCCGCAAAGACATGCTCGACGCGTGATCGGATCACCGATTTCCCTGCCTTGTACTGCTGGATACGCCGGGGCATCGGTTTAAGATGCGGCTTTTTCCTGTGAACCTTTGAGACAAAGCCCTGCTTTTCCATAAAGTCTTTGTTGGCTTTTGAGCGATACGCCGTGTCGGCCCACATCGTTGAGGGCATATTGGTCTCATCCAGCAGGCCCTCGCGTAGTCTGGTGCCATCGCTGGCCGCTGGATCGATCGTCTTTCATTTAGGAAACAGCCGAAACTTTCGGTCGATGGAAATGTGATCTTGTACCGAGAGCGCAAGCAATTTTTCCGGTTTCAGGAGTTCTTTTCGATCCTATTGGAACGACGTCCTGCTCTGATGTTTTCTCCGACAGTATAGCGCTCCAAAATGATGGCTTTTGCTCCACACAGGGTGAGGCTGTTTCCCTCCCTGTCGCGCACTTCGTAAGGCTTTCCTCGTTTGAGAACGCTGAAGATCCGGTTCACAATACGATTGGCAACGGCACATAAAGCCTGTTTGTGATGATGACCTTTCAGCGTCATCAGTCTCCAATAAAGTTCCGCCAGTTCAGGATCTGTTTTTCGTGCCGTATCAGCAGCAAGATAAAGTGCGTGTTCGGAAAGGCAACGGCGTAGAGCTTTGACCCGTTTTCCCTTGACGCGAGCCACGGTGACGCCAGCATCTACAAGATGGTGGGCGACAGGAAACCAGCTCATGCCGGTTGGCTCCATGATGGCCTGAATGTGGTCATCCGCCCTCAGCCCCATCATGGCTGTCTGAACAAAAGCGGCGAGTGAAGGCTGATCGTGCCTGAAACGAATTGCACGGCCATTAGGGCGGCCATCGTCATAGATCTGAGCGAGGTGATCTCCGCGAATGGCCAGATCAATACCAATGGTACGGAATGTCATGGTCGGTCCTTTCTGGTGAGGGAACCAACGCTACGGTCACAGTCAGATGTGTCATTCGTGGCAAATCAACTTCACTCAAAGCAGGCGCCACAATCATGTTACTCTTGCCCCGTCAGCGCGGCCGGAACGGGTTCATGCTTCACAAAAGACGAGACGATCGGCGGATCTCTCAGGGACTTCAGCCCCGAACCGGCCTGATCCACAAGCACGTCTCCGAAGCCTGTGCATCTCCGACTTTCTCCATGGCATCAAACCCGGCCCCGCTATCGATATCTGCGATTTATAGCCAAAGAACGGGATAGCGAGATCCGTTGACGCGATCGTCCCGTCATCCCGCCGCTTTGCCTTCGTGAACTTTAGTGTCCATCGTGCATGGAGATCCTTGTGCGACAGCTTTGMCGRCTTGTCCTGCCAGYCTTCRGGAAAAAATAGTGTCAAAGCGATTGAACAGACCCTCGATCGCTCCCACCTGCGTCAGGCGTTCAAGGAGCAGCCAGGCCGTTTTGGCATCAGGAACACGATCTGAAAGCCCCAGGCCGAGGAAGCGCATGAACGACAGGCGGTCGTTGATCAGATATTCCGTCCGTTCATCAGACAAATTGTTCAACGTCTGGATCACCAGGATCCTGAACATCAACACCGGATCAAATGGCGGTCGTCCGCCCTTGCTTCCATCTGAATAGGCCAGAGCCTGCTACAGATCAGGGCGGAACACCTCAAAATCCACAGTCCGGGAAAATGCTTCGAACTGATCGCCAAGCCCGCTCAGTCGGGCAAGCCGCTCTTCAACGTCAAAGAAACCAGCCTGCTTCATAGCGCCATTCCCTCAACCAAAACCGGACAAATGGAATCACACAGGACAGGCCAGAGGACTTTTCAAAATCTACACATTATCGGCGTGAAGCCTCACATTTCTCCTGCAGCCGCTGCATAGCGTCTGGCGGCATTGGTGCGCTCATCATGGTTCTGTAATTCATGCAGGCTGCTGTCTCATTGGGTTGCGGCTCGTGTGAAGTGCAAGCGCACCCTGTGAGAAATACCGCAGTTAGTGAAGCGAGAATGAGGCGCATGATGCTTTCCCGGATTTGGCAATATTTGGTAAAGTGTGAGATCGTCCGCAGAGTTCAGATCAGAGGATTTTATAGTCTTTGTGCGCTCTTGAGAGGACCTGATCAGAAGCCCCTATCCCAATATGTTGATGTTGCGTACGGTTTCGTCGCTGAATATGGCTCGCCCCCGGGGGCAACAGCAGATCAAACTGCGATGTCTAAAAATGTTTTTTTTGGAATTGAGCATCAAAACAGAACTGAATATTTTTTAACGACATATCTTTTTTTGTCTATATAGGATGTTTTATGGTTTCACCAAGGACTGAAAGTTAATGGAATAGTTTATAGGTCTGGGAAAAATGCTTTATATAATCCCTGTCATTGATTGCATAATGCAATTTTTAAATACCGGCGATGGAAATCAATCTTGAGAAATCCTCACAAGGATTAATACCTTAAATATATAGTATTATTCCTTGGTTTGTTGCGAGTGTATCGATTGATAAAACACAGATTTATTTTGACTATTACACAATATCCGCCATACAACGAAATAGATAATACATACCAGAAGAGTCACGAGCGCTCCGAACTCGTAATACCCTGTACACTCGTAGCTGTCTTGCATTCTGAAATGCATGGTGCACAATACGCTAAACAAAACAGCTATTTTTAAAAGAAATAATCGCGACATTGTCTACAAACTCAGGCTCCATCTACAGCAGCTACTTGCACGGGGTTCCAAGGTTAAGTGCCAAAAAATATGAAGCGCCTAACGAAATTTCAACTATGAGGCAAGGTTTTACTCACAACACATCGTCACTTAGGTGTTTAGGTCCGGGGTTTAATGGTGTGGTATTTTCACGAGCGTGGAAGGAAGTCTTATGGGACAGATACGTCATGGGAGCGCCACGACCACGCACGCCGTGTGAGCAGCACTACAGCGATCGCAGGCTTCGCTCGCGTCGCTGAGCAAGGAGTTCGGGGTCAACCCGAAAACAGTTGCAAAATGGCGAAAGCGCCAGACTGTCGAGGATCAGAAGACAGGTCCCAAAGAGCCGCGATCCACGGTTCTGTCCGAGACGGACGAAGCGATGATCGTGGCGTTTCGCCGGCATACGTTGCTGCCGCTGGATGACTGCCTTTATGCCCTGCAGGCCAGCATTCCYCATCTGACACGTTCGGCCCTGCATCGCTGCTTTCAGCGTCACGGGATATCCCGGTTGCCGGACATCGARGGAGACAGGCTCAAACGCCAGCGCTTCAAACGCTATCCCATCGGCTTTTTTCACATCGATATTGCCGAAGTCCAGACTGC
>NZ_JACSIQ010000450.1:0-456 GCF_018812105.1 Gluconobacter sp. P1D12_c | reverse complement strand
TCATGTTGACAAAAAATCTGATCCAGAGCTTTGCTGCGGCGAGATTGAGGAAACTCATGAAGGACAAGGCGGTTTTGTCGTAGCGCGTCGCGATACGGCGCATCTGCTTGAGTTTGTTGAACATCCGCTCGATGCGGTTGCGGTCCCTGTAACGCAACAAGTCTGTTTTCTGTGGAGCACTGCGGCTTTTGCGTGATGGAATAACCGGCAGGATCCCGTGGATCAGCAGATCCTGGCGGAAGCTGTCACTGTCATAGCCCCGGTCGGCCAGCATGGCTTTGGGGGGCGGGACAGACAGCTTCATCAGGGCGTCTGTGGCTTTGTAGTCCGAGACCTGGCCTCCGGTAAGGACAAAGCCAAGAGGGCATCCCTGATTGTAACATCGGACATGGATCTTGCTCGTAAAGCCGCCGCGTGATCGACCAAAAGCCTCCGAATGAGCCCCCCTTTTGCGCC
>NZ_JACSIQ010000449.1:0-456 GCF_018812105.1 Gluconobacter sp. P1D12_c | reverse complement strand
ATCTGCGGTACATGGTTATCACCTGCGGTGAGAACGTCCGCATATATGATGACCTCAAGGCGGAGCATAGGAAATGGACACGCAAGCTCTCTGATTGCTTCCGTTGGCTCAATCAAAAATATGGTTCAAATCTGTATTTCAGGGGGACTGAGTTCACTCATAATGAGGATCATGAAACCCTTAACATGCATATGAATATCCTCTTTGATCTGCCGTATTTGAAGGGGAACGGCTGGCAGGATTTTCTTGCTGATGTTCGTGAGAGGATGTCGTGCATTGTTAAGGATGCGGGAACTCTTGAGTCTGTTGATGAGGTCACAAAATATGTGACTAAGCCGAACGATATTGAGACGATGGAGGATGGCAATCTTGATTGGTTCTATAATGAGACACTCAATACGCGACTGATACATATGTACGTATCGTTTAAGGAGTTCAAGGGGTCTCTTAATGATG
>NZ_JACSIQ010000448.1:0-456 GCF_018812105.1 Gluconobacter sp. P1D12_c | reverse complement strand
TTAGGCATATCATGTTCATTCCTGCTGTTGCTGTTGCTGAGCGTCGCCAGTTGAGGAATGAGCTGACCTATTGGATTGATAACATTCTCCCGAATAAGGGGAAGTATCTGCGGTACATGGTTATCACCTGCGGTGAGAACGTCCGCATATATGATGACCTCAAGGCGGAGCATAGGAAATGGACACGCAAGCTCTCTGATTGCTTCCGTTGGCTCAATCAAAAATATGGTTCAAATCTGTATTTCAGGGGGACTGAGTTCACTCATAATGAGGATCATGAAACCCTTAACATGCATATGAATATCCTCTTTGATCTGCCGTATTTGAAGGGGAACGGCTGGCAGGATTTTCTTGCTGATGTTCGTGAGAGGATGTCGTGCATTGTTAAGGATGCGGGAACTCTTGAGTCTGTTGATGAGGTCACAAAATATGTGACTAAGCCGAACGATATTGAGA
>NZ_JACSIQ010000447.1:0-458 GCF_018812105.1 Gluconobacter sp. P1D12_c | reverse complement strand
TGGAGTGTGTACGATCCCTGAACCTCGACAGCGCTCGCGCCACGACCATACCGCGTGTGGCCTTTGACCGTTTGAGCGAAGAAGCTGCCCGGATTACGCCCCAGCATCTGGCCGAGCTTCGGTCATCCCGTCGTTACGCCATTCTGGTGGCAGCCGGGGTCCGACTTGAGGAGGTTCTAACCGACGCGGCCCTCACAATGATGGACAAACTCCTCGGAAGCATGATGCGCCGTGCCGAGCACCGGATCCGTGACAAAGCGATTGTCACCATGCGATCGTTGCAGGCCCAGCTTCGTCTGCTGACAACCTCTTGCCGTCATCTGATTGAGGCCCGTGATCAGGGCGTTGATTCACTGTCTGCCATTACGGGAATTGACTGGCCCCGCCTCCAGGACGCCATCGGCATGGCTGAAACCCTGACAGCTCCAGAGACCATTGATCGCACGGCCGAACTGATC
>NZ_JACSIQ010000446.1:0-458 GCF_018812105.1 Gluconobacter sp. P1D12_c | reverse complement strand
GGGCGTAATCTGTTTGCGTTGCGTGGTTCGTGGGAGCTTGGCAACAGGGATATCAATGCGGTGGATGATTCCGCAAAAGCATATATGCTTGACACTTACACGATATCTCACATGGGTAGAGGTGGGGGTAGCGTCTTAGAAGATGGGATGCTGTCAAAGGTTCTCGACATAGAGCGTCTACAAGACCCCGTAGAGCTTGATGAGCCTCCTATTGAGGTTCCGGATTCCGAATACTTCGAAGCTAATCAGGACGCCTTTCAGGAGCTTGCAGACTGGTATCTTTGAAGCTCCGCAGGACCGACGACAATGTAATTGTCATAGTCGGACACTATGACAAGTCAAATATTGATTTCTATCTGCTACAATAAGTTTCCAGTACCCCACAAACTGAGGGTCGGAGATTGTTATGGATATGGTAAAGAAGGAAAAATATAGAGAAATAGAGAGAGAAGTACAGA
>NZ_JACSIQ010000445.1:0-458 GCF_018812105.1 Gluconobacter sp. P1D12_c | reverse complement strand
TCTGCGCACAGGCTGTCCGTGGCGGGACATGCATGAGCGCTACGGCAAATGGAACTCGGTCTATGTCCGGTTCCGGCGTTGGGCTGAGCAGGGGGTGTGGGATGCTCTGCTGCAAACCCTGATAGACCTCGACCTGACCGATAACTGGCAGCATATGGTCGACAGTACCGTAGTCCGTGCCCATTCACAGGCTACGGGCGCAAAAGGGGGGCTCATTCGGAGGCTTTTGGTCGATCACGCGGCGGCTTTACGAGCAAGATCCATGTCCGATGTGACAATCAGGGATGCCCTCTTGGCTTTGTCCTTACCGGAGGCCAGGTCTCGGACTACAAAGCCACAGACGCCCTGATGAAGCTGTCTGTCCCGCCCCCCAAAGCCATGCTGGCTGATCGGGGCTATGACAGTGACAGCTTCCGCCAGGATCTGCTGATCCACGGGATCCTGCCGGTTATTCCATC
>NZ_JACSIQ010000444.1:0-460 GCF_018812105.1 Gluconobacter sp. P1D12_c | reverse complement strand
AGCCTGAAGCGTCGCCTGTCTTCCTGTTCCGAACGACACGCAAAACGCAGATTCTCATCAGCAGAATAATCCCGAGCTATAAGCCCAAGGTGCTTGCAGTCAGCAGATATCAGCCAGCAGATATCATCAACAGACCACCCCAGATGGAACACATGCCCAAGCCATGAACGAGGATAATACCCCCCATCATATGACTGAGCTTTGATGACCCTTTGGGCCTCTAATTTCGTATATGAACGACCTACGGATTCCATCCGAGACCACCAGTCTTGGCGGTCTTGTGTTGAACCATCGCCATCAGTTGTGTTATAATACTGATGTGGGTCGGGTTGTGACGTTCCTGCGTCATGAGCCTTCTCCTAACCTATCGGGCTTCTTCGATGTAATCCGCCAAGATATCCATCGATTTAACCTCGACTCACATTCTACCATAAAAATCAGATTATCAAGAACCATCCCA
>NZ_JACSIQ010000443.1:0-460 GCF_018812105.1 Gluconobacter sp. P1D12_c | reverse complement strand
GAGGTGATCTGACGGATCAGGAATGGGCGATAATTGGTCCGCTTCTGCCGCCTGAGCGCGGACGTTGGGCTCGACCAGCTGGAGACAACCGCCTGTTTCTCAATGGTATGCTGCATGTTCTGCGCACAGGCTGTCCGTGGCGGGACATGCATGAGCGCTACGGCAAATGGAACTCGGTCTATGTCCGGTTCCGGCGTTGGGCTGAGCAGGGGGTGTGGGATGCTCTGCTGCAAACCCTGATAGACCTCGACCTGACCGATAACTGGCAGCATATGGTCGACAGTACCGTRGTYCGYGCCCACTCCCAGGCAACGGGCGCAAAAGGGGGGCTCATTCGGAGGCTTTTGGTCGATCACGCGGCGGCTTTACGAGCAAGATCCATGTCCGATGTGACAATCAGGGATGCCCTCTTGGCTTTGTCCTTACCGGAGGCCAGGTCTCGGACTACAAAGCCACAGAC
>NZ_JACSIQ010000442.1:0-461 GCF_018812105.1 Gluconobacter sp. P1D12_c | reverse complement strand
CAGAGGCTTGAAAATCTGTTCAATATAAAGGCTGTGCGATTGAAGGCACGTTATGAGACCAAGGCTATTCGTTATATGTTTGGGAATGGGGTCGAGGTTTATTGCGGTTGGGAAAAGCCTTACGATATCATGACTTGTTTGCATGACCATTATATTGACCATTATTTTCCTGTGAATGATGTGAAAAGTTATAGAGATTATTTGCGTTGTCTTCCTTCGCATTCTTCTTTGTTTTTGGATTACATAGAAAGCAGGGGATATGGTTTTTTAAGATTCAACGAATATTTGAACGATGACGAGGATGATTTTTGTTACGAGTGTGTTTTTGTTAATGACAATAAAGATGAGATACGCCTTTGGGTTAAAGATTTAGAAGAATGTGACAAGGATGGTTTGTATTCGAGTATCGATAATTTAGATTTGGAAAATTGTACGTCTGATGATTTTAAAAGAAGACTACT
>NZ_JACSIQ010000441.1:0-461 GCF_018812105.1 Gluconobacter sp. P1D12_c | reverse complement strand
GGCGATGGTTCAACACAAGACCGCCAAGACTGGTGGTCTCGGATGGAATCCGTAGGTCGTTCATATACGAAATTAGAGGCCCAAAGGGTCATCAAAGCTCAGTCATATGATGGGGGGTATTATCCTCGTTCATGGCTTGGGCATGTGTTCCATCTGGGGTGGTCTGTTGATGATATCTGCTGGCTGATATCTGCTGACTGCAAGCACCTTGGGCTTATAGCTCGGGATTATTCTGCTGATGAGAATCTGCGTTTTGCGTGTCGTTCGGAACAGGAAGACAGGCGACGCTTCAGGCTTCCTGCTGGTGGTTTAGAATACGTTCCAGAGGTTAAGGAAGCGAAGGAATCACGCGGAGAGATTTTTGATGCAGGACCGTCTGAGAATGGGTGTGAGTCATCTTCTCGGATAGGTTTTTATGAGCTTCTTCGTCGCAACAGTGGGAACAAGGTTGATGTGTTTAA
>NZ_JACSIQ010000045.1:0-2145 GCF_018812105.1 Gluconobacter sp. P1D12_c | reverse complement strand
ACGCCTTATGGGATAGAGACGTCATGGGAGCGCCACGACCGCGCACGCTGTGCGAGCAGCAATACAGCGATCGCAGCGCTGAGCGAGGAGTTCGGGATCAACCCGAAAACMGTTGYRAAATGGCGCAAGCGCCAGACTGTCGAAGATCARAAAACTGGCCCTAAAGAGCCTCGCTCAACGAGCCTGACAGAAACCGAAGAAGCCATGGCAGTCGCTTTTCGCCGRCATACTTTACTGCCGCTGGATGACTGCCTTTATGCCCTGYAGGCCAGCATTCCTCATCTGACACGTTCGGCGAAGGCTCAAGACGCTGAGTGGCCTCACACCTTACAAATACGTCTGCAAAATATGGACTTCAGAGCCAGAAAGATTCATTATCAAAACACCAGACTAAGCACGAACCAATCGCGTCCATGCAAAGGGCCAGGCCTTGTGCAAGCGTTTTCCGATCTATAACGCCGCATATCCAGACGCCTGAACACCTGTATCGAGACCCTAATGATCAGCCTTTTCGATCTTTTCAAAGTTGGTATCGGCCCGTCCTCATCGCACACGGTCGGACCGATGCGGGCAGCCCTGAGGTTCACGGATTCTCTTGAATCCCTGAACTCCATCGCCCGGTTCAGAGTTACCCTTTATGGATCACTGGCCTGGACGGCTCAGGGGCATGCCACGGACAAGGCTGTGATTCTGGGGCTCTGTGGCGAAAGCCCTTCGACCGTTGACCCTGATGACGCTGACGAAATCGTTATGGCCATTACCGTCAGAAAACAGCTCCAAGTTCAAGGGTTTTCTATCGCATTCGATCCTGAAACGGATCTGGTTCTGGATCGGGAAACCATTCCGCCCGTCCATCCCAATACCCTCCAGTTTGAAGCTCTCGATGCAGAGGGTCAGGTAACGGCCGCTGCCCGCTTCTGCTCGGTAGGGGGTGGATTTATTGTTCCTGAAACCGCCACAGAGACCGCAGGCTACGCCCAACCGCACGTTCCCTACCCCTTCACCAGCGGTAGGGAACTTCTTGAGCAGACTAGCACACATGGCCTGACTATTGCCGAAGTAGTCATGGCCAATGAAATGGCCCTTCGCCCCTTGGAAGAAACAGAAGCCTATCTCGACCAGATCATAGACGTCATGATGGCCTGCATCGAACGTGGACTTGTACAGACCGGGACACTTCCAGGACGATTAAAAGTTCGACGTCGCGCTGCTGCGTTGCACCAACAGCTTCTCGCACGGGAAACCTC
The DNA here is from genome assembly GCF_018812105.1 of Gluconobacter sp. P1D12_c. Lineage (NCBI taxonomy): Bacteria > Pseudomonadati > Pseudomonadota > Alphaproteobacteria > Acetobacterales > Acetobacteraceae > Gluconobacter > Gluconobacter sp. P1D12_c. The sequence goes on along the minus strand of NZ_JACSIQ010000045.1, from coordinate 898 downwards.
GAATTCCCATTCAGCCCATGGTGTCATGGACTGGATCAGCCTCTTCTCCATTGCTGTTAATGAAGAAAACGCGGCAGGCAGCCGTGTTGTCACAGCTCCTACGAACGGAGCTGCGGGCGTCATTCCATCGGTCCTGCGTTATTATCGCGACTTCTGTCTCCGGGGCTCCCCAGAAATTATGCGAAAAAGCATGCATGACTTCCTTCTGACTGCCTCAGCCATTGGAGGTCTATTCAAACTGAACGCCTCCATTTCAGGTGCAGAAGTAGGATGTCAGGGAGAAGTCGGCGTTGCCTCGTCAATGGCCGCTGCGGGACTGGCCGCTGGTCTGGGGGGATCTCCCGTACAGATCGAGAATGCTGCAGAAATAGGAATGGAACACCATTTGGGCATGACCTGTGACCCGGTAGCCGGCCTTGTTCAGATCCCCTGTATCGAGCGTAATGCATTCGGCGCAGTCAAAGCCATCAACGCAGCTTCATTGGCTCTTCATGGCGATGGTATACATCGCGTTTCTCTCGATCAGGTCATCCGTACCATGGCGGAAACCGGCCGGGATATGAATCACCGCTACAAAGAAACTTCCCTCGGTGGCCTCGCTGTTAACTTTCCTGAATGCTGACGTCCAAATAGTCGTCAGAAATGCCGTATCCGTGACGGAGGAAGGACGTGCCGATGCCGTTTTCGAAGGTGGTATCGTTCTCCCCGACCATCTGTAGGGTTCGAAAAGCCCCTTGGCTCTAAGCGACTCTGTGTGATTCCATTTCTTCGGCGTTGATTGGGGATGSTGRAAGATGAATTAGTCGGGTTTCTTTGATATTGAAGAGCGSCTTSCYCGGCTGAGCGAGCTTGGTGATCAGCACGAGGTGGAGGGATCGAAGAACCGTTGGTTGATGCG